>JASIAO010000408.1 GCA_030041955.1 Acidobacteriaceae bacterium
ATCGACCTGCCGGTGATGCGCGTGTGCGGGCTGGCTGTGGCCGTGGCCAACGCGCGCGAGCAGGTGAAGGCCGCCGCGCACTACGTCACGCCGCACGAGGGCGGCCACGGCGCGGGACGCGACGCGATCGAGTTCATCCTCGAAGCCAAAGGCATCCTGGAGAAGACCATCGAGGCGTTCATCGACGAGCGCCATCCGCTGCCGGCCAGCATGGACATTGGAAAGGGCGGCTTCTGAAGCAGAGGGTGCAGGGTACAGGGGACAGGGTGCAGGCAAGCCGCGCCCCGGTCTCGCCGAGGCGGGCTCGTGCACGCATTCTGGTGACCGTGATGCTGGCACTGGCGGCGGCGGGCGCCTCGGCGTGGTTCATGCATGGGCTGGGGGTGCGCTGCGACTCGCTGGCGCCGCTGACGGTGCTGGCTACGCTGGCCGCGTTCCTCATCTCGATCTGCTTCCGGCAGATGGGCCGGTATGCGGACAGCCGCAGCCGCTGGGTGCTCTTCGTGTGCATCCTGATCGCCGGGGCGACCCTGTTCACCGACTTCCGCTTCGTCCGGCGGTATCGGGGGTTCTGCGACCAGCTACAGCAGGGCTCACCGTCCAGGCAATAGCGCCCTTTCGGGCGCCGTATGTCAGACAGCCCCGGCTGTGCTCCGGGCGGTGACTTGTTTTCAATGGGTTCGCGGGGGATGACGGCTTCATCCCTCGCTACTTTGTTGATTGCGAGTCAGTTCGTTCTCGGCTGTGATTGATTGAGGCTCGACTATGAATGAATCAATCTCGGCCGAGACGGAGCCGGATGATTGAGAGCAAGTCAGTTGCGGCTCGGCTGAGGTTGACTCAAACATGGCCGAGGTTGATTGGATCTCGGCCGTGCATGAGTCAACCACGATATCCGGAGGCACAGATTCTTTCCTTCGACGGCGGCGAGATTCGGGAGATCCTCTATCGGCAGGCGGCTTCCTACCAGTTTTGGCGTAGCTTTATCTCCGATCCTGACCGATATATCAGGGCGCTGCTGCGCCCTCTGAGCGAATCTGAGCCGGCGGATTGGTGGGCCGGGGAGCAATTTGCCCGATTCCACGATGCGCGTGGCTGTGACGGAACAGCACGGGCACCTTGCACCGGCAACTCGTCAGTGAGTGCGTCGGGCTCAAGGCATCATTCGAGAATCGGATTGATCCTGGGATCTTGACCGCCCGATAGTCGATGGTCTACCATCAGGACCTGTTGAGGATAGACCATCGACCATGGAGAGACGGACACTGCAGAGATCGAATTTGGTTCAGGGCACATTGGACATGCTCATCATGCGTACTCTTCTCTTCGGTCCTGCCCACGGCCATCAGATCGGCAAGTACATTCAGCGCACCACGAACGACTTTCTGCAGATGCAGCACGGCTCACTGTATCCGGCCCTGCACCGCCTGGAAAAACGCAGGTGGGTTTCAGCGAAATGGGAAACCGCCCCCGATCGCAATCGCGAGTTCAAGTACTACAGCCTGACGAAGAAAGGCCGGAAACAACTGGTCGAGGAAGAATCGCAGTGGAACAAAATGGCCGAAGCCGTTGCACGCGTGATGGTGACCCCGGTCGAGGAGATCTGATATGCGCTGGCGGCCCTCCCGCAAAGGCAACGATCTGGAGCGCGAGCTGCGCGCCGATCTCGACCTCGAAGAGGAAGAACAGCGCGAGCGCGGCCTCTCGCCCCGCGAAGCCCGCTACGCCGCCCTCCGCGCGTTCGGCAATCCCACGCTGATCCGCGAGCAGACCCGCGATACCTGGGGCCGGGCGCCGGTGGAACGGTTCCTGCAGGACCTGCGCATTGCGTGGAGGGTTCTGTGGAAGAGCCCCATCTTTGCCATCACCGCCATCGTCACCCTTGCACTTGGTATCGGCGCCACGACCGCGATCTTCAGCGCCATGGATGCGGTGCTGCTGCGCCGGATGCCTGTTCATGATCCGCAGCAGCTGGTTTACCTCACTGTTCCGGATGGTCAGCCTTATGGCGCCTCCAATACAGGCGACTCCGAAAGCTCGTTTTCTCTCCCAGTTTTCGAAACCCTGCGCCGCGCACCCACTGCTTTCTCAGAAGTGATGGCGTTCGCCCCGCTCAGCACCGATAAGGTCGATGTTCGCGTTGCCAGTCAGCAGCCTGAGCAGGCGTCGGGAGAAATGGTCAGCGGCAACTTCTTCTCCGGCCTCGGTGTCTCCGTTGCGGACGGCCGCGCGCTGAGCCTGGACGATGAAAAGCAGAACGCTGCCGTCGCAGTGATCAGTTATTCGTACTGGACGCGGCGCTTCTCCCGCGATCCCGCCGTTGTCGGACAGACGCTTTACGTCAAAGGGATTCCCTTGACCATCGTCGGCATCGGCGCGAAAGGATTTTCCGGGGCGGAGCCGGGGAGCGTCACCGACTTCTGGATTCCTCTCCAGCGACGAACCGAACTCAGTCCCTGGGGCAACACCGATCCGCTCTACGGCTCGCCCGATTGGTGGTGCCTGCGGATCATCGCGCGTCTTGCTCCTGGAGTCACGCCGCAGCAGGCTGTCGCCGCTGTGACGCCGGCCTTCCGCGCCACAGCCTTCGCCGACCTCAAAAGCCCTGCCACAGAGCAACAGAAGCTGAAGCTCGTCCTGGCTCCGGTGCAGGGCCTGGGGGGCATCGGCGGCTACGACTCTGAGCCTATCCGCATTCTCATGGCCCTGGTGGCGCTGGTCCTCGTGATCGCCTGCAGTAACGTGGCCATGCTCATCGTGGCGCGCAACGCTTCGCGCCAGCACGACTTCAGCCTGCGCATGGCCCTCGGAGCGTCGCGGCGCTCTGTGTTCCGCCAGCTCTTTACCGAAAGCGCCGTTATCGCCGGCGCTGGCGCCTCGTTGGGGTGGGTCTTCGCGCTCTTCGCCACGCGCGCGCTCGCCGCCTGGACGCGCATCGAAACCGGCCTCGAGCCGGACCGTCTGGTTCTGCTCTTCACCACCATCATTTCCGTTCTCGCTGCGCTCGTCTTCAGCCTCGCGCCCTTGCGCATGGCTGCCCGCGCACCCGTCACCGGTCAATTGCGCACCGCCTCCGGGGCCTCGTCGCGCGAGGGCCGCAGCGGCTCCATCGTTCTCATCGCGCAGGTCGCGCTGTGCTTTACGCTGCTGGCGGCGGCCGGTCTCCTCGTTCGTACCCTGCTCAATTACGAGCACACCGATCTGGGGATGCGCATGCAGGGTCTGCTCGTGTTCGGCATCACGCCGCAGAAGTCTGCGACCAGCGCCGAACGCTACGCCTTTTACGCGAATCTGCTCGATCGCATGCGCGGACTTCCCGGCGTAGAATCAGGCACGCTGTTGAGCGATCGCCTCGGCTCCGGCTGGAGCGGGAACGATGAGCCAACTCTCGACGGCGTCACGCATCCCTTCACGGAAATTCCCATGCGCGTGAACCTGGTCGGTCCGGGCTTCCTGCACACTCTCGGCATCCCGATCCTTGCCGGCCGCGATCTTGAGGACTCCGATACCGCCGGTTCGCCGCACGTCGTCCTGGTCAACGAGACCTTCGTTAAAAAGCTCCTGCCGAATACGAATCCCCTCGGCCATCGGCTGGGCAAGGTCTTTGACGCAAAGCACGAGCCCTTTACCATCGTCGGCGTCGCAGCCGACAGCAAATACCGCGGCGTCGATGAAACCCCGCACGCGACGGCCTATTTCCCTTACACGCAAATGGGCGATGCCGAGGCCACCATGCAGGTGGAGTTGCGCGCCAGCGGCGACCCGCTCGCTATTCTTCCCGCGGCTGAGCGGGCGGTCCGCGCCATCGACGCTAATCTCCCCCTGGAAAAACCCATGACGCAAGCCGCCGTCTTTGCGGACTCCTACACCGACCAGCGCCTCTTCGCGCGCCTCTCGCTCTTCTTCGGACTGCTGGCAGCCCTCCTCGTCTCCATCGGGTTGTACGGTGTCCTGTCGTTTCGCATCAGCCGCCGCACGACCGAAATCGGCGTCCGCATGGCGCTGGGCGCGCCCCGCC
>JASIAO010000409.1 GCA_030041955.1 Acidobacteriaceae bacterium
CTGTCTTCGCCGGCGTGGGCGAGCGCACCCGCGAGGGCAACGACCTCTGGCTCGAAATGCAGGAATCCGGCGTCATCAATCTTGAGGAGCCGGCCAAGTCGAAGGCCGCGCTCATCTATGGGCAGATGACCGAGCCGCCAGGCGCGCGTCTGCGCGTGGCGCTCACCGGGCTCACCGTCGCCGAGTTCTTCCGCGACGAAGAAGGCGCCGACACGCTGCTCTTTATCGACAACATCTTCCGCTTCACCCAGGCCGGATCGGAAGTTTCGACGCTGCTGGGCCGCATGCCTTCCGCCGTGGGATACCAGCCGAACCTCGCCACCGAAATGGGCGAGCTGCAGGAGCGCATCACTTCGACGAAGCGCGGCTCGGTCACTTCGGTTCAGGCCGTTTACGTGCCCGCAGACGACCTCACCGATCCTGCGCCGGCAACCACCTTCGCGCACCTCGACGCAACCACGGTGCTTTCGCGTCCGCTGTCGGAGCTGGGCATCTATCCGGCCGTCGATCCGCTCGCGTCCACCTCGCGCATCCTCACGCCGCGCGTGGTCGGGCAGGAGCATTATGACGTGGCGCAGGGCGTGAAGCGCATTCTGCAGCGTTACAAAGATCTGCAGGACATCATCGCGATTCTCGGCATCGACGAACTCTCTGAAGACGACAAGATTACCGTCTCGCGCGCCCGCAAAGTGCAGAAGTTCCTCTCGCAGCCGTTCCACGTGGCCGAGCAGTTTACCGGCATCCCTGGCCGCTACTGCAAGATCGAGGACACAGTGCGCAGCTTCAAGGAAGTGATCGAAGGCAAGCACGACGACGTGCCGGAGCAGGCCTTCTATATGCGCGGCACCATTGAAGAAGTGCTGGAAGAGGCTGAAAAGCTGAAGGCGGCGGCGAAATAAGATGGCCACGACGCATCTGCGAGTCCGGCTGGTCACTCCCGATCGCATCCTCGTCGATCAGGACGCCAATGCTGTCGAGATTCCCTCGAAGACGGGATATCTTGAGGTTCTGGCCGGCCACGCGCCGCTGCTTGCCGAGATCGGCGCAGGCGAAGTGCGGCTGCACGGCGGCGAGGGCGGCGACCAGCGCTATAGTGTTGCGCGCGGATTCGTCGAGGTGCTGCCGGATCGCGTGACCATCCTCGCCGAATCCGCCGAGAAACCCGAGGAGATCGACGTAGCCGCGGCGCAGGAGCAGCTCCAGCGCGGCGAGCAACTCTGGAACGAAGCCGGCGATGTTCCGGCAAAGTACGCCGAAGCCAACGAGATCATGGCCGAAGCGACAGCAAAGCTGGACAGCGCCGGAGCCAGGAGCTAGAGCGGTTTCGCCAGCCCTTTCCTGCTTCTGAGCAATGCGGCTTTTCCTGAGGAAAAAGCCACTTGAACGCAGCTGTTTCGGGACACAGTAATTGCGAAACCGCTGTAACGGCTGACCTCGCCCAACGAGATCCCTAAGTCTTCGCCTGTGCGGGCTTGTACCCGCAGGTTCCAGCCTTCTTCATGGCTTCCAGTCCTTCTTCAACGCTGAGCAGCGGCGTGGTCTTCACGTTCCTGCAGCCGCCGCCTGCAGCGAAGGCCAGAGCGAGAGCCGCGGCGCTCGTGTTGTCCGGCATCTCGACTGTGCCGACGATGTCGTAGTCCCCGAAGGCGAGCCAAAATGGTCCCGATTTACCGCCAAGCTTCTCAATCGGTTTGCGAACCGCGTCAGCACGGTTCTGCGGGCGCTTGATCAGCGCTGCCAGCGCTTCCGCGCTGTACGACACCTGCACAAGGTAAGTTGGCATGGGATTGCCCCTTTCCGGAAAATGGAATGCGGGCCCTGGGAGAGGCGCTAAGTATACGCCTCGCGCCGTGCGTGCTATGGCGCAAACGCCTTGTTGATAAACTCGACGATCCTTTGCCGCCCGTCGAATCCGTGCCACGGCTCCGGGCTGGGTGAGCCGAAGATTCCTCCCGCCAGCGGTCCGTGATCCTCGCGCGGATACTCCACCAGCTCGACGGGCACGTCCATCTGGCGCAGGGCGCGATACATCTCCTCGCTCTGGCCCAGCGGGTCGGTGCGGTCGCTCTCGCCCTGCAGCAGGAGAAATGGTGTTTTTGCATGCGCCGCATTCGCGAGCGGGCTTTGCCGCCATGCGTCGGCCGCATGCTCCCACGGATACCCCTCGTAGAACCATCGGTCGTAATACGACCCATTTTCCGTGCCGTATTCGCTTTCCTGGTCGATGACCGGCGCGCCGCTGACGATGGCCTTGAAGCGGTCCGTCTGTCCTTCGACGAAGCCGGCCATCTCGCCGCCATAGCTGTAGCCCATCAACGCCAGCTTGTTTGCGTCGAGGGGATATTGGGCCAGCACTGCATCGACTCCGGCCATGATGTCGCGATAATCGCCGCCGCCGAGATCGTTTTTGTTGGCCGCGACAAACGCCGCTCCGTAGCCGGTGCTGCCGCGCGGATTCGTCCGCAGCACCGCCCATCCCTGGCCGACGAGAAATTCGGTGAACGCATTCCACGAATCCTCAAAGGCGCCTGTCGGCCCACCGTGCACATCCACAATCAGCGGAACCTTGTGGTCCGCGCTCGCCTGCGGCGGCAGGTAGAGCAGCCCTTCAACGGTGAACGCGTCGCTCTTCCACGAGATCAGGTGCGAGGGAATCGGCGTCCACGCAGCCGGCAGCAGATCGGGTGTCTTCAGCGTCTTCGCGTCCTGTCCGGGTTTCTCCGCATAGTAGAGCGTCGGCGGCTGCGTGCTCGATGACCCCAGCCAAACCCACGCCGACTGCTTCGCATTTGTGTTCAATTGCGAAACCGTTGCCGTGTCGAACTTCAGTTCCTCGCGGCGATCTCCGGTAAAGCGCAGCACTGTACTCCGAGTGCCCAGCTCAGCTGCGTCGAGAACGCCGTCACCTTCGGCAATCGGCTCGCCGTAGCCGATGCTGCCGCTGAATCCGGCGCTCAGATCGCGTACGGAATTGTCCGCCACGGTGTATTCGTAAAGATCCGAGTACCCCGGCGGCGCATCCGCCTGGCTCTGCGCCAGGTAATCGATGCGGCTTCCATCCCGCGACCACGTGGCCGCCTCGATAGTTGCGGGGATCGCCTTCAGTTGCGTGGGATGCGCTGGATCGGCGACGCCGATCACCCAGGCGGTCGCCGCGGGCGCCAGATCGCCCACTTCGTTCATGCCCTCGGCAATCGCCAGCATGCGATCGCCCTGTCGCGTCCACACCACGCGATCCACATCCGGTGGCACCGCAGTCGGCGTGATCTTCCCGCTGGCCGGATCGAGCAAGTACAGGCGCGATCCGTGCGGATCGTGATTCACCAGCACCGCGTCGGCTTTTTCATCCTGTTCTTTCTTCTCGCCGGGGGTTTGCGGATCGTGCACGAGAACCGCGATCTGTTTTCCATCCGGCGAAACGAAATATTGTCCGACATTGCACTCCACCGGCTCGGGTTTCGCCGGGCTCGCGCCGACTGCGGGTTTTGGCGCAGGCGGAATCGCATCGGGCGCCTTCGATTCATCCACCGGCGGCACGATCTTCACGTCGAAGGGATGCGCCTCGCCGCCATCCATCGGCAATTCGTACAGCTGTGTGTGTTCGGTGCGGTGCGCGAGAAAGAGGATGCTGCGCCCGTCCGGCATCCACGCGCCGTCGTATTCGCCGCGCTTGTCGCTCTCCGGAGAATAGGTGAGCTGCCGCGCCGTGTTCGTCTGCACATCCACCAGCCACAAATGGGTCTTGCCGCCGTCGGTGGTTGCATCGGTCACCTGGATCAGCACGCTCCGCCCGTCCGGTGAAAGCTTCGGCTGCGACATGGATCGCACGTGGCGCAGATCTTCATTGGAAGGGAAGTGATCCTGCGCGGCGGCGGAAAGCAGCGCGGCCGAGCACACGCACACGGCGGCCAGCCGGGTACTACGGGAGATGTCTCGCATCCCGCAAGCATAGAGCAAAACCACGGCGCCTGTATCGTGTTCGGTTCCTTCAGGGTCGCCGCTCCCTGTTGCTCCCAACCCGGAAGGCCAACAGCGGGCCTGCCGGGGACCCCGTTGCGTCGCGTTGACTCAAACGCGCTTGCTTCCGGACACGCCAACCGCGGTTTTGCTGTACCGCGAGCGCCATTACACTGGAAATGTGCTCTATCTGCTGAATCCCATCCCTGCGCACCGCATTCGCCTCATCGTTTTCGATCTCGACGGTACGCTCATCGACTCGCGGACCGACCTGACCAATTCCATCAATGCCATGCTGGTCGAGTTCGGCCGCCCGCAGCTGCCCGAAGAGATCATCGCCTCTTATATTGGCGACGGCGCGAGCATGCTGGTGCGCCGCGCACTCGGCGACCCCGACGACGAGCCGCTGATCGAGAACGCCCTGCAGCACTTCCTCGATCACTACCGCGTGCACAAGCTGGACAACACCATCGTCTACCCCGGCGTCTTTGCATCTCTCGACGCCCTGCGAACGATGCCCGACGGCAGGCCGCGCACGATGGCCGTTCTCACCAACAAGCCGGTGCGCGCGTCGGTCGATATCTGCGACGGCCTCGGGCTCAGCCGCTACATGTCGCGGATTTACGGGGGCAACAGTTTCGCCACCAAGAAGCCCGATCCGGAGGGCCTGAATGCCATCATTCGCGAAGCGGCCGTCGCACCCGGCGAATCGCTGATGGTCGGGGACTCCAGCGTCGACATTCTCACCGCGCGCCGCGCCGGCGCCTGGGTCATCGGCTGCCGCTTCGGGCTCTCTTCGCACACCGTGGAAGACATTCCCGCCGACTGCCTGGTCGATGAAGCGTCGGAATGGGCGCAGGCTTTGTCGCTCGAGGTAACGGCAGCGCCTGCGTCCGGACCTATCGCCTCCCGGCCGTAATCCCGTCAATTCTCCTGCATCGGGTTGCCTGCCGCCAATGAAGTGAATACGAATCTGTGGCAAAGCCGCGGGCTGCAGGCCTTGCCCTGACGTGATTTGGCGGCATCCCAACAAACAGGAACGCTACGAAACCCGAAGACGGAGACGAATCAATGAAGACTTTGAAGCTTTTCATGGCCCTGCTCATCGGGGCCGGACTCACGGGAATTCCAATGCCGGCCGCTCATGCGCAGCAGGGACCACCGCCGGGCTACTGGGAGCCGGGGCCGCCTCCCGGCAACTGGTCCAATGCATGGCACAACGGCTTCCATGACGGCATTGTGGCCGCTCACCACGACATCGACGCCGGACGCCCGCCCGATCCGCGGCGCCACGACGACTTTCGTCACCCGGATCGGCCGGCTGATCAGCGTCACGATTTCCGCGAAGGATTCCGTCGCGGTTATCAGATGGTCTACGACCACGACTGGCATCGTCACTGATCCGGATCGTTGATCGACTATCGGTCAGGGTCTAATCAGGCTGCAGGAGCGCTCACCGAGCGCTCCTGCCCAGACTCTCCATAAACGCATGCTGCGCGCGGCTGAAGGATCTCCCTTTGAGCCGCGCTGCGGCAATGGTTCGCGCGGCCTGCGGATCGGAAACCGGCACATAACAACAGCCAAAGCCGCGATCGATGGCCATCTCCGGCACCAGCGATACGCCCACCCCCGCTGCCACCATTCCTAACAGACTGCTGAACTGTCCGCTCTCGAACGCCACACGAGGATCGAGCCGCGCCCGCTGACACGCAGCCAGGGCGATTCCGCGAAAACAGTGCCCATCGCGCAGCAGCAGGAAGCGCTCATCGCGTAAATCCTTCAGCGAGATGCTCTTCGCCCGGGCGCGCGGGTGATCCGGCGGCAGCGCCGCGTACATCCGCTCTGTCAGCAGCGGCACAATCTCGAATTCGCGATGTTTCAGCGGCAGCGAAAGGATGGCTACGTCGATTGCCACGCTGCGCAGGTCCTCCACCAGCACCGGCGTCGTCTCCTCGACGACGCGGAGCACGGCTTCCGGGAAGCGCCGCGCGAAAGCGGCGATGCGTCCGGGCAGGTAATACGGGGCGATGGTGGGGATCACGCCAACTGCGATGGTCCCCTGCGCGTCCCGCCGCCGCCCGTCCACTTCGCTGCGTGCGAGCTCCGTCTGATGCAGCGCTGTGCGCGCATGGGGCAGAAACGCCCGTCCTGCGTCGGTGAGACGAACGCTGCGACCAAGCCGGTCGAAGAGCCTCGTGCCCAGCTCTTCTTCCAGCTTCGAAACCTGCTGCGACAGCGACGGCTGCGCCACATGGCAGTGTTCGGCCGCGCGGCTGAAACTTCCCGTGTCAGCAATGGCGCATACGTATCTGAGCTGATTGAATTCCATAGGGGATGCCTATGCTCCGAATGCAAACTATCTATTGGAGCAATTCCTCTTCATGATGCTACATTGCGGATATCGGAACAACCCGCGGCAAACGCGCTCTTATTTTTGAATAACCGTGACGTGCGCAACGCGCGTCGCAGAAATCGAAGGAATGACATGGCAGACGAGAAAGCAACGTCAGTGGAAGCGAAGTGCCCATTCCATCCCATCAGCAGTGGAGGCACGACCAACCGCGACTGGTGGCCGAATCAGCTGAATTTGAGAATTCTCCACCAACATTCGCCCGTGTCCGATCCCATGGGCGCGGACTTCAACTACGCCGAAGAGTTCAACAGTCTGGATCTGGCGGCGGTGAAGCGAGACCTTCAGGCGCTGATGACCGACTCGCAGGAGTGGTGGCCGGCGGACTTCGGCCACTATGGGCCGCTTTTCATTCGCATGGCGTGGCACAGTGCCGGAACTTATCGCATCGGCGATGGCCGCGGGGGCGCCGGAAGCGGGCAGCAGCGCTTCGCGCCCCTCAACAGCTGGCCTGACAACGTCAGCCTGGACAAGGCGCGCCGGCTGATCTGGCCCATTAAGCAGAAGTATGGACGGAAAATCTCCTGGGCGGACCTGATCATCCTCGCCGGCAACGTGGCCCTGGAATCCATGGGCTTCAAGACCTTCGGTTTCGGCGGCGGGCGCAAGGACGTTTGGGAGCCGGATGAGGACGTCTACTGGGGCTCCGAGAAGGCCTGGCTGGGCGGTGACAGCCGTTACGGGAAAGGTGGCACCGGGGACGGCACACTGGTGGCCGATGCGGAGAAGCATGGCAACGAGACAGAACGCAACCTGCCCTCTGAGCGCAACCTGGAGAATCCGCTGGCCGCAGTGCAGATGGGCCTGATCTATGTAAACCCCGAAGGCCCGGAGGGTTACCCCGACCCGGTGGCGGCGGCCCACGATATTCGCGAGACCTTCGGCCGCATGGCGATGAACGACGAAGAAACCGTGGCGCTGATTGCCGGCGGCCACACTTTCGGCAAGACCCATGGCGCGGGGCCGTCATCGAATGTCGGGCCGGAGCCCGAAGCGGCCGGCATTGAGCTGCAGGGCCTCGGCTGGAAGAACCGCTTTGGCAGCGGCAAGGGCGGCGACACCATCACCAGCGGACTCGAAGTCATCTGGACGACAACGCCGACCAAATGGAGCAACAACTTCTTCATCAACCTCTTTGGCTATGAATGGGAGCTGACCAAGAGCCCCGCCGGAGCGAACCAGTGGAAGCCGAGGGGCGACGCAGGCGCTGGTACTGTGCCCGACCCGCACGATCCATCCAAACGGCGTGCGCCGTCGATGCTGACGACGGACATTGCCCTCCGCGTCGATCCTGCATACGAGAAAATTTCAAGGCGGTTCCTGGAGCATCCCGACCAGTTCGCCGATGCCTTCGCGCGGGCGTGGTTCAAGCTCACGCACCGCGACATGGGGCCGCGCGCGCGCTATCTCGGCCCGGAGGTTCCGACGGAAGAGCTGCTCTGGCAGGATCCCGTTCCTGAGGTCGATCACGAGCTGATCGACGATCAGGACGTTGCCGCCCTCAGGAAGAAGATCCTGGCTTCGGGACTGACAGTCCCGCAGCTGGTCTCGACCGCGTGGGCGTCGGCATCCACTTTCCGCGGCTCGGATAAGCGCGGAGGCGCAAACGGCGCGCGCATCCGCCTGGCGCCGCAGAAGTACTGGAAAGCCAACCAGCCGGAGCAACTGGCAAAAGTGCTGCAGACGCTCGAAGGGATCCAGAGCGAATTCAACGGCAAACAGTCCGGTGGCAAGAAGGTGTCGCTCGCGGACCTGATTGTCCTGGCCGGCTGTGCAGGCGTCGAGCAGGCAGCGAAAAATGCTGGACACAGTGTGACCGTTCCTTTTGCGCCGGGACGGACGGATGCCTCGCAGGAGCAAACCGATGTGGACTCCTTCGCGGTGCTCGAACCGATCGCGGACGGCTTCCGCAATTACCTCAAGAGCAGGTATTCCGTGCCCGCCGAGGTATTGCTGGTCGATAAGGCGCAGTTGCTGACACTCACCGCGCCCGAGATGACGGTGCTGGTTGGCGGCATGCGCGTGCTGAACACCAATGTCGGAGGGACTACGCACGGCGTCTTCACCAAACGGCCGGAGGCGCTGACCAATGACTTCTTCGTCAACCTGCTCGACATGGGGACGGAGTGGCAACCAGTGTCGGACGCGCAGGATGTATTTGAAGGGCGCGACCGCAAAACGGGTGCGGTGAAGTGGACAGGCACGCGTGTCGATCTGATCTTCGGTTCCAACTCACAGCTCCGGGCCCTGGCCGAAGTCTACGGAAGCTCGGACGCCGAGGAGAAGTTTGTCCATGACTTTGTAGCGGCCTGGGTGAAGGTGATGAACGCCGATCGTTTCGATCTCAGTGTACCGAGGGCGCATCACGCTGAGCTGGAAGAACCGGTCAGCGCCTAATCACGGAACCGTTTTCTGTCTTCGACTCGCCCGCATTTCTCCGGAAGTGCGGGCGATTTCTCTTTTCCACAAATACCAGGACGCGCTATTCTTCAAGCCTCCGGATCATGCTGAGTCGTCAGCGCGGAGACTTACCGATGAAAGTCCTTCGTTCCGTTGCATCCGTGCTTGTCAGTTATGCCGCCGTCTATCTTTTTTTTGTCCTGATTGACCCCGTTTTCTACCGCATGTTTCCCGGCCAATATTCCCCGGGCAGCGTGCCGCCTACTTCTTTGCTCTGGATCTGCATGGCCACCTTTGCGGTTGCCTCCGTTCTCGGCGGCTGGCTATGCGTGTGGATTGCACCCTCGAGGCCAGGTATTCATCTGCTTGCACTCATTATCCTGGGTGAGTTCGCCTGGACCGTCTCAGCCGCTGGATTATGGGCCGCTTGGCCGCATTGGTATTTCCTCGTCTGGATGCTGGCTGTCTGGCCGGGGTGCCTTGGGATGGGCGCGCTGGGGAGGAAAACGTCAAAGAAACAGGCGATCGCATCGATTGGGGTTTCCTGAGCGCATCTCCTAAAATTGATATGTGGACTTTCAGCTAGTCAGCGATTACAAGCCGCGCGGGGATCAGGAACGCGCCATCCAGGAACTGACCGCGGGCATCGATTCCGGCGAGAAGCACCAGGTGCTGCTCGGCGTCACCGGCTCGGGCAAGACCTTCACCATGGCGAAGATGATCGAGCAGCTTAATCGCCCGGCGCTCGTGCTCGCTCACAACAAAACTCTGGCGGCGCAGCTCTTCCACGAATTCAAACAGTTTTTCCCGCACAACGCCGTCGAATATTTTGTGTCGTATTACGACTATTACCAGCCGGAAGCCTACATTCCCGCCGGCGACCTCTACATCGAGAAGGAAGCCACCATCAACGAGGAGCTGGACAAGCTCCGCCTCTCCGCCACGCGCTCGCTGTTCGAGCGCCGCGACGCCATCATCATCGCCTCGGTGTCGTGCATCTACGGCCTCGGCTCGCCGGAAGCCTACTACGGCATGCTGCTCCTGCTTGAAAAGGGCCAGCGCGTTCGCCGCGACGACATCACGCGACGCCTGGTCGAAATCCTCTACGAGCGCAACGACGCCGACTTCCGCCGCGGGACCTTTCGCGTGCGCGGCGATGTCATCGAGGTCTACCCGACCTACGATGAAAACGCGTACCGCATCGAGCTGTTCGGCGATGAGATCGATTCGCTGGCACAGATCGATCCTCTGTTCGGCACCGTCCGCCAAAAGTATGCGCGCCTGCCCATTTATCCCAAAAGCCATTACGTGGTGCAGCCGGAACGCAAAAAGTCGGCGATCGAAAGCATCCTCGGGGAACTCGAATGGTGGGAGAAGGAGCTGGAGACGCAGGGGCGGATAGTGGAGTCGCAGCGCGTCCATCAGCGCACCCGCTTCGATCTCGAGATGATCAAGTCCGTCGGCTACTGCCACGGCATCGAGAACTACTCGCGCCACTTTTCGGGTCGGCTGCCGGGCGAACCGCCGCCGACGCTGCTCGACTATTTTCCGCGCGATTACCTGCTCTTCATCGACGAGTCACACGTGACGGTTCCGCAGCTCCATGGCATGTGGCATGGGGATCGCTCGCGCAAGCAGAACCTCGTCGACTATGGGTTCCGGTTGCCCTCGGCGATGGACAACCGTCCGCTGAAGTTTGAGGAATTCGAAGCGCGGACCAACCAGATCGTTTACGTCTCTGCGACGCCGGGGCCCTATGAGCTGACCAAAGCCGCCGGCGTGGTGGTCGAGCAGATCATTCGTCCCACGGGTCTGGTGGATCCTGAGGTCGAAGTGCGCCCGGTGCGCGGCCAGATCGACGATCTGCTCCACGAAATCCGTGACCGCGCGCAAAAAAGCGAACGCGTGCTCGTTACCACCCTCACCAAGCGCATGGCCGAGGACCTGGCCGGCTACTACTCCGAGGTTGGCGTGCGCTGCCGCTACATGCACTCGGAAATCGAGACACTGGAACGCGTGAAGCTGCTGCGCGATCTGCGCAAGGGCGAGTACGACGTGCTCATCGGGATCAACCTGCTGCGCGAAGGCCTCGATTTGCCTGAAGTTTCGCTGGTCGCCATCCTTGACGCCGACAAGGAAGGTTTTTTGCGCTCCTCGGGCTCGCTCATCCAGACCATCGGCCGCGCTGCACGCCACGTGAAGGGCCGCGCGATTCTGTACGCCGACAACATGACCGACTCCATGCGTCAGGCCATCGGCGAAACCGACCGCCGGCGCGCGGTGCAGCGCGCGTACAACGAGGAGCACGGCATCACGCCGCAGTCCATCGTTCGGTCGGTCGATATGTCGCTGGCGAAGATCCTCCAGGCCGAGTACGCCGATCTTGCCGAGGAAGCGGAGGAGATGCCGGAATTCCAGTCCCAGCAGGAACTCGACGCGTACATCGCAAAACTCGAATCCGACATGCGCGAAGCCGCGAAGAAATTCGAATTCGAGAAGGCTGCGAAGCTCCGCGACACCATCAAAGACCTGCGCTCGAAGGAGTTTCTGTTCAGCTAAACAAGCTGCCAACGGCCTTGTTTCGCCGGACACACAGAGCGGGTATACTCCCGTCAGAATCTACAGAAGCTGCTACCTGTTCATCCTGAGCTGAACCTGTTGTTGCCTGGTCCGGGCCGGTTGTGTCCGTAGCTGCTGAACCGGTTCTGCCGTGCTGGTTGTTCTCTGAGGCGCAGAAGCAGGAGCTGCCCCCCTCAGAGCGGTGTCGCTGTCGATTTGTGCACAACTTCCCGCCCCAGGCGGGGTTCAGCCGATGAACGAAGCGAATCCATTCTGCGGACAGCGATGCGGGATGGAAAGCCGCACCGCCTTGGTCAGATACACGAGGAGAGTGCACGCCATGAAAGTCACAAGGTTCTGCATGGCCGCCGTTATGGCCGGCTCTGCAATTTTTCTGGCATTACCCACGTTTGCGCAGGATCAGGATCCTCCAGCCATTGCAGCGCGCATTGCCTGGCTCAGCGGCAATGTTTCGATTGAGGCACAGGGCGCCCAGGACTGGAGCGTAGCGCCCCTCAACTACCCAATGGTCGGCGGCGACCGCATCTTCACCGGCGAGGGCGCTCGCGCCGCCATCCAGAGTGGCGGCACTGATGTTCGCGTCTGGGGTGATACCGATGTGACCCTGACCAATCTGAACGAGCAGTACGAGCAGATTGGACTGGCGCAGGGATCGATTCGCGTCCGCGTGTATTCCCTGGAACCGGACGGCAGCGTTGAAGTGGATACCCCCAGCGGCGCGGTGCTGATCCAGAATCCCGGCGACTACCGCGTCAACGTCTACCCGGACCAGCAGGCTGCCCTCGTGGAAGTCAACTCAGGGTACGTGCAGATCGCGGGTCCGGGCGTGAACCAGGAAGTCGATCAGGGCGAGGCCGTGCAGCTCTACGGCTCCAGCCCCGTCGAGATCGGCGCGGTGGAGATGCCGCCCTTCGACGGACTGGACAACTGGAGCATCGATCGCGACCGCCATATCCTCAGCTCTGTCTCGGCTCGTTACGTCAGCCGCGACATTCCCGGATACGACGATCTCGATGCTTACGGCGGCTGGACGGTCACGCCGGATTACGGGCCCATGTGGTTCCCGAACTCGGTCGCCTACGGCTGGCAGCCGTATACCACCGGCCACTGGGCGTATGTTGCGCCGTGGGGCTACACCTGGGTCGACGATGCGCCCTGGGGTTACGCGCCTTTCCATTACGGCCGCTGGGTTGTGTGGAACGGCCGCTGGGGCTGGGTTCCCGGACCGCCGGCAGTCCGTCCCGTCTACGCTCCTGCCTTTGTCGCTTTTGTCGGCGGAGGTCCGGGGTTCTCCCTGGGCGTGAGCTTCGGCGGAGGCGGCGTGGCCGCCTGGTTCCCCCTGGGCGTAGCTGAGCCTTATGTCCCCTGGTACCACTGTTCGCCCGCGTACGTCCGCACGGTGAATGTGACCAACGTCAATATCACCGTCATTCACAACGTCACCGTCGTG
>JASIAO010000410.1 GCA_030041955.1 Acidobacteriaceae bacterium
TGGCTTCAATCCCAACAACGACGGCAAGCTCGTCCGCGTGCCGGTGCCGCCCATGACCGAAGAGCGACGCCGCGAGGTGGTGAAGCATCTGCACCGCGTCCTCGAAGACCACCGCACCGCCGTGCGCAACATCCGCCGCGACGGCAATGACTCGATCAAAAAAGCTTCAAAAGACAAAAAGATCTCCGAAGACGAGGAGAAACGTTCCCTCGACGAGATTCAGAAGCTCACCGACGAAGAAATCAAGCGCATGGAAGAGATGGCAAAGAAGAAAGAAGTGGAAGTGATGCAGGTGTGACCCGCAGCTGCAACCATCCGGAAAAGCGAAGGCCCGCGCGAGCGGGCCTTTCTCATTGCCGAGTTCGACGACCGCTTCCGTTACGCGCCCTGGTTCATTACATTCTGATTGCGCGGCGCAATCCCTACCTGAAGGTACGTGCCCGCCTTCAGAGTAAAATCGCCATCCTTCTTTTCGAAGCGCGCCGAGTTATGGCTGGCGACTGCGCTGTGCATGGAAACATGGTTCAGCAGACCGGCCTCCTGATCGACACGCGTCTGCGGATTCACGTGCCGGGGCGCGGAACCCATCGTCTGGTCGCCGTTCACCGCCAGCGATGCCTCATCAGACGGATAGGCGCCGACCACCGTCACTTTCACGGGGATGGTATGGCCGTCTTTCATTTCGGCTTTCGTGAACACCAGGCTCAGCGCCGAAGGTCCGCCGTTCTCCGATGCCCGCACGTGATCGACGCGGCCCACCAGCTCCGTGCCTTTGGGCAGATCGACCCCGTCCGGCGTTCTTACTGAACTGTTCAGCTTCGCTTCCACCATTTGTCCCTGGCGGGCGTTTTTCGTGCTCAGAGCATGATCGAGCCGCACAGTCGCTCCCACCAGATCCCAGCCCTGCGCGGATTGCATGCCTTGTGTCGATACCGGTTGTTGTGCAAACACGGCTCCGGCAAACGCAAACGACGCAGCCGCCAGACCCAAAGACAGATTCCGCCATAAGCTCGGAATACGCATAATGAAAACTCCTTTTTGGGATAGAGATGGCGCGCAACCGGCCTCGCCGCAGCGCCGCGAACATTTCTGTTGGCGATCTCGAGGCCCGGCACGCCGCGACACTTACCGCCGCCGGCTGCGGGCTCTCTGTCGCCTTCTCTACTTAGTTCGACGCTGAAAACGGGGGGAAGTCGCTGTTAGTTTCTCGCCTACATCACCCAGGCGACGCGTTCCAGCTCCTGCTGCATGCACTCGATCGAACATTGGTTGCCTTCGAGCCGCAGCACCGCTTGGCGGACCATGTCCGGGTCCGCGCCGTACCCGCGCCCGGAGAGGAACGCGGTCACCAGCGCGGCAGCCTGCCAGCTATCCATCCCGGATTGCAGCAGTTCCGTGCGCAGCCCGGCCAGCTCCCTAGCGGGGAACTTCTCGACTTTTCGTTCGCCGGCCATCGCCTGCTCCTTCGCGGCATCCCGCTGAAACCCTCGTTCGGTTAGACACGGGTTGCCCGGGAATGTGTTGCTATGTTTTGCGAAAGTCCACCAAATCGTGAAGGTCGCCAGCCGATTTTGTGCAAACAAGCCGTACACTGGGGGAACTATGCCGCCACCCAAAACGGCCGGGCAGGGAATTTCATGGTTCACCATGTTGCTGCTGATCCTGCTCGCCATGCTCATCGCCATCGGCATCGCGTGGCTGTTCATCACGCCCATGCTGCATCCGCACTGAGTCTACGGAATGCGCCCGGAATACAATCGGATCGGATCCATGACAGGCGCAGATTTTCGCGGCATTCCGGGTGACGCATGTTGCGCGTGGGATTGACAGGAGGGCTCGGCAGCGGCAAGTCCACCGTCGCTGCATTCTTCCGCGAGTGCGGCGTGCACCTCCTCGAAGCAGACAACATTGCGCGCGAGATGATGCAGCCCGGGCAGGACGTGTATCGATCCATCGTCGAGACCTTCGGCTCCTCCGTTCTGCGTCCCGATGCAACGCTCGACCGCGGACGCCTCGCCGAACTGGCCTTTGGCCAGGGCCGCCTTGCAGAGCTGAACTGCATCATTCATCCCCCCGTCATCGCTGAGCAGGAGCGGCGCATGCAGGAAATCTTCGCGCGCGATCCCGGCGCTGTTGCGATGGTCGAGTCCGCGCTCATCTTCGAAGCCGAAGCCGGCGGGAGCGCTCCGGGTTGGCGCGAGCGCTTCGACCGCATCATCCTGGTCACCGCGCCGGACGGCCTCAAAATCCAGCGCTTTCTCTCGCGCATTCTGCCGGGCGATGTCGATCCCGAGCGCCGCGCGGCTGCCGAACGCGATGCCCGTGCCCGGCTCGCCGCCCAGATCCCCGATGCCGTCAAGGCTCCGCGCTGCGACTACATCCTCGACAATGCCGGCTCGCTGGAGACGGCGCGCACCCAGGCCGAGCGCATCGCTGCGGAACTCCACGCCCTGGCCAGGGTCTGATTCCGTTGTCGCTACAATGAAAGGCACCGAACGCTATGACCTTCCGCCGAGTCTGCCTCGTCCTCCTCATCGTGGGAGGATTCTGGTACATCACCAGTCATCCCCTCTTCCGCTACGCGCGCGGCGATGGCGGCGCCGGCTCGCCCATCACGCTCACCGAGGCCGACGCTGCGCCCCAGTTCAATGCCACGGAAGAAAACAACATCGCGGTCTATAAGCGGGTCGTGCCCTCCGTCGTGAACATCACGGCCGGCACCGTCACACTCGATTTCTTCTACGGCTTCGTTCCCCAGGAAGATCAGGGCTCGGGCTTCATCCTCGACAAGCAGGGCCACATCCTCACCAACTATCACGTCATCGCCAACGCTCGCAGTATCGAGGTCCAGACGCACGACAAGCACCGGTACACGGCACGGCTGATCGGCAGCGACCGCCTGCACGATCTGGCTCTGTTGCAGATCAGCGCGCCCAACCTGGTGCCGGCCGTGCTGGCCAGTTCGCGCGATCTCGAGGTCGGCCAGCAGGTTTACGCCATCGGCAATCCCTTCGGCCTCTCCGGAACCATGACCGCCGGCATCATCAGCGCCATCCG
>JASIAO010000411.1 GCA_030041955.1 Acidobacteriaceae bacterium
TCTGCAGCAGCCAGTTCGGCTGGCTCGCCGACGGCAAGCGGCGCGCCGGATTCGAGCGCGATGCCCGCGAGGGGCGGCTGATCTTCTTCCGGATTGATCCTGAGCAGGCGCTGTGGAATGACAACCGGGCTAGCGCTGCGTGGCGCGTTCTGGTGAACTTCACCCCGGAGGGGCATGTCGCCGAGCTGCGGGCCTACGGCCCCGAACCTGCGTAAAGGTGATCAGCGCCTTACCGTGGGAGACGATGCCGGAATGAGCGGAGGCAGCCGATGAGCGCTGATCGCGTGCACCTCAACTTCGGTAATCTCGACCTCAACCTCATGCGCGCGCTGGACGCGCTGCTGTGCGAGGTCAACGTCACGCGGGCGGCTGAGCGGCTCAACCTGACGCAGCCCACGCTGTCTGCTTCCCTGTCCCGGCTGCGCAAGCATTTCAGCGACGAGCTGCTGCGCCGCGACGGCAACCAGCTGGAGCTGACGCCGCTCGCGCTGCGGCTGCGGCCGCTGGTGCGGGAGGCGCTCGATTCGGCCGAGCGCCTGTTCCGGGCCCATGCGGTGTTCGACCCGGCGCAGTCCACCCGCCGCTTCACGGTGGTGGCCTCGGACTACGGGACCGGGGTCGTCGGCGCGTGGTGGAGTACGGAGGTCTCCCGCCGCGCCCCCTATATGCGCACCGCCTTCCGCAACTTCCCGCCCGAGTCGCTTTTCCCGCTCGAGGTGCGATCCCGCGACGTCGACGGCGTGCTCGCCCCCCACGGATTTCCCCCGGCGGGCATGCCGCACCTGGATGTCGTCACCGATCGCTGGGTGATCGTCGCCGATGAGAGCAACAAGCGCGTGGGCAACGAGCCCACTCTGGGCGAGCTGATCGAGCTGCCATGGGCAACCGCGTTCGACGGCCCGCAGCAGGTGCCCGCGGGAATCGACCCGCGTGAGTGGTCTGCCATTTCCGCGGGCGTCCAGGTCGTCGTGAACAGCCTGGCCGACCTGCCGCTATGCGTCCGCGGTACCAACCGCGTGGCGATGGTGCAGGAACGTCTCATCGTGGCGCTGGGAATCGACGCCGGGCTGCGCGTCCTCGAGCCCCCGTTCACGGCCGAGCCGTTCCGCCTCGCGTTCTGGTGGCATCCCGCCTACGACGCCGACCCCGAGCACGTCTGGTTCCGCAGTCTGCTCGCCGATTTCCCCGCCGTGCAGCCGGGGCTCCGCCGCCCGTAGGACGGGCCCGATATGCGATATCGGAATCTCTGATTACGGCGCCGGCGCGGACCACTTATCTATCTGTGTGATAGACCTCGATAATCGCCTGGAACGGAACAACGTTTCCGCACGAGGGAACTGTCACAGACTGAATCAGCGTCATCTATAGCCGCTATTGACAGGTCCAACTTCCGCGCCAAGGGCAGCCATGGCAACGTTACGTACACGAATCACCATCTTGCCCGGGGACCAAGCAATCGCGGAGCTAAACATGACAGCTGTTTCAAAGGGGCTGATCGTCGGAGGCGGCCTCGCAGGACTCGCCTCGGCGATCGCACTGCAGCGGGCGGGCGTACAGTGCGATGTCGCCGAGATCGGCGACCTCACTCCGATCGGCGCCGGGATCGGGCTTGCCGGCCGCGCGCCGAACGCGCTCGACGAAATCGGCGTTTACAACGAAGTCGCTGCGACCGGACAACCTGGGCTGGGAGCGCCGGGAAACTATGACGCGGCCGGGCGGGTGATCATGGCGCCACCGCCGCCGGGAGAGATTCCCCACGTTCCTGGCGGCAAGGAAGCTATCGGGGCCTACCGGCCGATCCTGGCCGAGATCCTCATAAGGGCTGCCGCCCGTGCCGGAGCGAACATCGAAACCGGCCTGTCGATCGAATCGATCGATGATAACGACGACGCGGCGAACGTCAGGATGACCAACGGGAAAACACGCGGCTACGACTTCGTGATCGGCGCGGACGGGGTCAATTCCCGTACCCGGTCAATCATCTTCCCCGAAGCGCCCGAACCCGAGTATGCGGGCCAGATGAGCATCCGCTGGGTATTTCCCAGCGACCCGATCGACGGTGAAGGCTGGTACTTCGCCGGAGAATTCGGGAAGATGGCGTTCTATCACCAGCCCCGCCCGAACCTCATCTATGCGCCCATGGTCATCAACATGCCCAGGACGAGGCTTTCGCAGCAGGACGCGTATGACGTCGTCAAGCGGCTCACCGACATGTACACCGCTCCCGCGATCGTGCAACTGCGCGAGCGCCTGACCCCCGAGTCCGAGCTGATTGCCCGCCCGTTCGACTGGATCCTGCTGGAGAAACCCTGGTACCGGGGCCGGACGCTGCTGATCGGCGACGCTGCCCATGCGACCACCGCCCACATGGGCATGGGCGGCGGAATGGCATTGGAGGACGGAGTGGTCCTGGCGCAGTGCATTACCGCTGCTCCCTCGCTGGCAGAAGCCTACGATTCCTTCGTCGACCGGCGCTTCGAGCGAGTCCGAACCGTCGTCGAGACGAGCGTCGCCTTGTCCAAGCGCGAGCAACAGCATCTCCGCCCTGGCCCTGAGGATATGGAGCTGATGGGCCGGGCGATGTCGGTCCTGTCGCAGCCTTACTGACAGCCAGGCGCTGGGCCACCGCCCCGCCGGTCCGCTTGATTCATGGAAGAGAATGCAAATGAAGATCTCCAAGGGTTGTTTTCGATGAGCGCTCAGGACGAGCCAGTCGCCAACATCGCAGACCGGATAGCAATTCAGGACCTAGTGGTCAGCTACGCTAAAGCGCGCGACACTACCGACCCGGATGCCTATCGGCAGATCTTCGCCGAAGACGCGGTCATAGCCCTGGCCGACGGGAAGGTAATGTCAAAGGACCTGGACGAGATCCTCGCGAAAGTAGCGGGCGATCAGGTGAGGTTCAACCCGGGCTGGCAGCCCGGCATGACAAGCTACGGCATCATGCGCCATGAGGTGTGCAATGTGAGTATCACCGTCTCGGGTGACTGTGCCCGCAGCGACTATTACGTCAACACGTTGGCGTATAACGAGGCGGAGAAGCGGCCTGAGATCATCTCGGTGGCGCGGAACGAGGATGAATATCGCCGGCGCGCCGGGCGGTGGTGGATCACGAAGAGCACCCTGATTTTCGGGTGGGAAAACGAAGCGATGGGCAAGGCCCTCAGGGTCGGCCCGTATACCCCGCCGGAATACCGCCGGTAGCTCAATGTTCCGTGACGCTTGGGGCCCGGGTGGCCTGTCAGGCGCCTTCCTGCTGGCAGGCCGTCCGGTGCTTCCGACAACCCTCTGACCTGCGCCCCCACCGCGGGACCTACTGCTTAGCGGGCGCTTTCGAAGCGCGTCTGGGTGATGCCGGGCGTAGCAGGATCGTGTCGTCACCAAGCCGCGGCTGTATGGCGCTGCAGGCTGGGCAGCTCCGGCTGCGGCGGACGAGGGG
>JASIAO010000412.1 GCA_030041955.1 Acidobacteriaceae bacterium
CCAGTATCAATGTGCAGGCGATCCGCGCAATCGAAGCCTCGGGCGGAACGACCGCTGATCTCGGCGGACCGGCAACTATGGATCGCGTGCTCTCGGACAGCTTCAGCGAAGACCGGCCGGCGATGAAGATTCACTCGCTCGGCGATCCCACCAACGGTATGCACCGCGGTGCCGGCAGCCAGCTCATATACAACCGCGACAGCCACGAGAGCCTGTTCGTCGGCGCGCTCAGCTCCGATCGTTTTCTTACGATTCTCCGCCTGCACATCGACGGCGCGGGCAGCGCAGCGCGGATCTCGCGCTACGATGTCGACTCGACTGGAACGACGGAGATGGAAGAGGAGAACTCACTCCAGGATTCCCCGGCGCAGGATCGCGTCGAGCTCAGCCTTCCCGTAGCACCGGGCGATGAGCTCTCCGCGGAACGGCTGCTGCTGAGCGTGGGCCGCGACTATCACCATCAGCTCGAAACCTACGGCGCTCTCATCCGGCAGATCCATCACGCGCGCGTGGATGGGCCGCCGCTGATGGGCTGGTGGAGCTGGACGGCCTACTACTTCGGGCTCAACCAGGGCGCGGCATTGACCAACGCACAATGGGAAGCGCAGCACCTGAAGCAGTATGGGTATAAGGTCTTTCACATCGACGAAGGCTACCAGTATGCACGCGGCGAATACGTCACGCCGGACTCGACCGTCTTCCCCAATGGCCTGGAGCCCGTCGAGTATCAGATTCGCGGCCTCGGGCTCGTTCCCGGCATCTGGACCGCGCCCTTCGAAGTCTCGCAACGCTCCTGGGTTTTTGAGCACCATCCCGATTGGCTGGTGAAGAACGCGCAGGGCGAGCCGATCCATGCCGGCAGCGTGGAAGACGGCAAAGACCCGCTCTACATCCTGGATACGACAAATCCTGGCGCGCAGCAGTATCTCCGCGAGACCTATGCCAAACTCGTCAGGCAGTGGCAGATTCATTACATCAAGATGGACTTCATGGACGACAGCGCCATCGAAGGCTACTACTACAAGCCGCACACCACCGCGATGGAAGCGCAGCGCATCGGGCTCAGGATCATTCGCGACACCGTTGGCGATGACGTTCTGCTCGACAAGGACGGCAGCGTGATGCTGAACCCTGTGGGCTTCGTCGACTACGGGCGCATCTCGCAGGACACCGGACATACCTTCGGCGCCAGCCGCGACGCGGCAACCGGAATTGCCGCGCGTTACTACATGAATCGCAATTTCTTCATTTCCGATCCGGATGCGTTCACGGTATCGACGCAGACCATTGCGGATCAATCGTGGCACGAGAGCAAAGAGCCGATGTCGCTCAACGAAGCGCAGGTCTCCATCGCGCTCGCGGCGGTCTCCGGCGGCATGCTCGAGATTGGCGACAATCTGCCCTCGCTGATGCACGCGCCCGAACGGTTGGCGTTGATCGAGAACCAGGACCTCATCGATATGGTGCGGCTCGGACGCGCATCCATCCCCGTCGATCTGATGAGTTATGCCCCATCCGATCAGCAGCCGAGCATCTTCTGGCTTAAGGAGTCCGACCGTCAGGACATACTTACCGTCTTCAACTGGACAGAACAGCCCACGCAGCACGCTCTTCAGCTGTCAAACTTTGGGCTGCGGACGTCGGATCCGCTGACCATCACCGATGTGCTCACCGGCGGGCCAGTGGCGCCATCAACATCCGGCGAGATCCAGGTGGATTTGCCGCCGCATTCTGTACGCGTGTTCAAGATTGTCAACAACAACCTCCCGCAGCAAGCGCCGCAGATCGTCGCCGATGCCCCGAGCGCCGGAACATCCGGCATGATCCTCCTTTTCGCCGCACACGCCCAGAGCGAAGACAATCCCATACTGTCCTTTCACTGGGATTTCGGCGACGGCGTGGAACTGGAGGGTTCGCGAGTCAACCACGCGTGGACCGAGCCCGGCGACTATACCGTACATCTGACGGCTACCGGGCTCGGCGGCAACCACATGGAAAAAGCCTTCACGGTACACGTAACCGGCAACATTCCGACGGCGTTTCATCCGGGGGAGAATCGGCGATTCGAGCAGCCATAGTCCCTGGGCCTGATCATGCAACGTAATTTGGCGTCGGCTTCAAACTCCCTGCTCCGGAATAGACGGCGCAATTCACTCTCGTCACTCTCAGAGATTGCGCGCGAGCCGACCGCAATTTCTGCTTCGGCAACGACGCACCTCGCGCGTGCCACCGATTCTTTCGGATTGAAGGCGCGGGGCGCTCTTCGCAGGAGCTGCTTGCCCGCGCAAAATCCGCGAGGCGTGCCATCGCAATGCCTCGCAGCGCCAGCGCCGGCGCATCATCGCGTAAGGCCATTCGCTTCAGAGCGCCGAGGAGATCGCCGGCTGCCGGGGCGTGCGCTGTGCCCGTAATCAGTGAATCCACCGGAATCCCGCCACACTTTTAGCTATTGCCATTCTAAAATCCGGTGCTAACGCTATCTCATGACCATTGAGCACCATCTCGTATCGGGAACGAAACCACCAACAGCATCCGACGAAGGGAGACAAAGACCATGTCCACACAGAAGACCGGAACACTGAACGGAATGAAGACACCCCCGATCGTTTCTCCGCAGGAGTGGGAGGCTGCGCGCCAGCAGCTACTCGTCAAAGAAAAGGAAATAACCCACGCCCGTGACGCTATGGCTGCCCAGCGCCGCCGCATGCCGTGGATGGCCATCGAGAAGCAGTACAGCTTCGATGGGCCTCAGGGCAAGGCGAGCCTCCTCGATTTGTTCGAAGGGCGCCGCCAACTGATCGTGTACCGCGCCTTCTTCGAACCCGGCGTCTTCGGCTGGCCCGACCATGCCTGCCGCGGCTGTTCTCTCGGCGCCGATCAGGTCGGCCACCTCGCCCATCTGAATGCCCGCGATACCACCCTCGTGTATGCCTCGCGTGCACCGCAGGCGGACATCGCGCGCCTGAAGGCGCGAATGAGCTGGGATTTCCCCTGGTACACCATCACCGACAGCTTCGACGCGGACTTCGGCGTGGACCAGTGGCACGGCCACAACGTGTTCTTCCGCGATGGCGAGCTTATTTTCCGGACATACTTCATCAACAGTCGCGGCGACGAGGCCATGGGCACCGTTTGGAGCTACCTCGACATCACGCCGCTGGGCCGTCAGGAAACCTGGGAGGACTCACCGGAGGGTTATCCCCAGACCCCGCCTTACAAATGGTGGAACTGGCATGACAATTACGACGCCGAGGCCGCGACCGATCCGAGGTGGGTGGACATACTTACGGACCCCGCCGGAGCCGCCATCCGCAGGCGCGAGGCCGAGGCGAAACAGAGCTGACGGCAGGCGACAGCTTCGCCCGAGCGCCAGTCAATTGAGAACGCAGGCCCAAATCCCACGAAGAGAGAGGAGACGATGACACCCCTTATGCACAAC
>JASIAO010000413.1 GCA_030041955.1 Acidobacteriaceae bacterium
AAATGCGTCAGGATTGCCGGAATCGCCAGCCGTGGCCGCAGATACTTCACAAATGGCACCACCAGCCGAGTCGAATAGCTCCCGCGCAGGTCCATCAGTACCAGCACCACCGCGATCGCTGCCGACGCCAGGAACTGGTACAGCAGTTTCGCCCGCGCCGTCAGCCCCAGATTCCGCCGGTGCACCACCTTGATGTAGTCGTCCGCAAATCCAATCGCCCCGAATGCAGCCGCCGAAAACATCACCAGCCACACAAACGGATTCGACAGATCCGCCCACAGCAGCGTCGGAAGCAGGATCGCAATACAGATCAGCACCCCGCCCATGGTCGGCGTGCCTGCCTTCTTCTGGTGCGCCTTCGGCCCTTCTTCGCGAATGTACTGGCCGATCTGGAACTCGCGCAGCTTCTCGATCACGTACGGCCCGATGATCAGCGTGATCAGCAGCGCGGTCAGCGACGCAAACGCCGTCCGAAACGTCAGGTACCGGAAGACCCGGAAAGGACCACCGAAGTATAGATAGAGTTTTCGGTACAGGAGCCAGTAGAGCAAACGTCCTCCGGTTCGGATCGTTGCCGCTATCTTATCGTGCCCGCCTGTGCGGAATTGCGGCCTTCTTCTCTCACCTCGTTCGCTCGCCCATTTCGGATCACTGATTTCTGTTCACTGCTCGCTGATCCCCTCCAGCGCCCGCTCCAGCCGTACCCCCCGCGAGGCCTTCACCAGCGCTGCATCGCCCGCGCGCAGGTGCTCGCGCAGCCACGCGCCCGCCTCTTGCGGCGTCTCTACAAACAGCGCCCGCAGCCCCGAATCGGCCCCCGCCTCACGCGCCGCCTCCGCAATCTCCCGCGCCTGCCCGCGCACGCCGACCACGACGTCGATCCCTGCCTCCGCCGCGGCCCGTCCGCACGCCGCGTGCAGCGCCGCCGATTCCGGACCCAGCTCCAGCATTTCCCCTGCTATCAGAATCCGCCGCTTCGCTGGCATTCCCGCCAACACCTCGATCATCGTCTTCAGCGCCGCCGGGTTCGAGTTGTAGCTGTCGTTGATCACCTTCGCCCCGCGCGCCTCGATCACCTGCCCGCGCTTCTCCTCCGGCTCCAGGCTTTCCAGCGCCGCGCAGCACTCCCGCAATGGAATCCCCGCTTCCACGCCCACCGCAATTGCCGCCAGCGCATTCAGCACGTTGTGCTCACCCAGCAGCCGCAGCCGCAGCTCGCACTTCTGCCCGCCGGAGTGAACCTCCGCACGCATTCCCTCCGCCCCCAGCGATTCCACCTTCACCGCTCGCGGCTCGGCGCACGGCCCGCGCCCGAAGTACACGACTTTCCCCGCAAAATCCCTCCCAAACTGCGATACGTAAGCGTCATCGCAGTTCAGAAACGCCACACCATGCCGCGGTAACGCCGCTACCAGCTCGTACTTCGCCCGCGCCACGCCCGCAATCCCATCGGCAAATCCCTCCGCGTGCGCGTAGCCTACATTCGTCACCACGCCCCAGTCCGGAGCGGCGATGTGGCACAGCGCCGCAATCTCCCCCGCCGCCGACATCCCCATCTCGATTACCGCAACCTCATGCTCTGGCTCCAGCCGCAGCAACTGCAGCGGCAGCCCAAACCCATTGTTCAGATTCCCCTGCGACTTGAGCACGTTGAATCGTGTGTTCAGCACCGCCGCCACCGCGTCTTTCGTCGTCGTCTTTCCCGCCGACCCGGTAATCCCCATCACGCGCTTGCCCCAGTGCCGCCGGACGGCCGCCGCCAGCCGCTGCAGCGCCACCAGCGTGTCTTCCACCACCAGCAGCGGTCCCTGGGTGCCCCAGATCTGCCCGCCTTTGGCAGATGTGGGTTCAGTACTGCTTTGAAGGGGCACGGCTTCAGCCGTGCCGGTCGCAGCCGAACTCGGATGGGGCTTTAGCCCCGGAGGGCTCGTTCTACCCCTCGCCACCACCGCCGCGCACGCGCCCCTCTCGAACGCGGCCCCCACAAAATCGTGCCCATCGAACCGCTCGCCACGGATCGCGAAGAACAGATCCCCTTCCCGCAGTGTTCGCGAATCGATCGAGTATCCCGTCGCGCACACCGACTCGTGCCCGGCGACGGCCTCCGCCGCCATCCACCGCGCAATCTGTTCCAGCGTCAGCTTCATCGCCGCGCCCCGTCCACGCTCAGCAGCGCCGCCGCGGCCACCTCCACATCGTCAAATGGAATCGTCCCGTCCCGCAGCACCTGCTCCTTTTCGTGACCCTTCCCGGCCAGCAGCACAATATCGCCCGCTCGCGCGGCTTCCACTGCCATCCGGATCGCACGCGCCCGGTCCGCCTCCATCGCAAACTCCGTCCCCGTCGCCTCCAGCCCCGGCAGCGCGTCCCGCATAATCGCCTCCGGATCCTCACTTCGCGGATTGTCCGACGTCAGCACCACAAAATCGCTGCCCTCACCCGCCGCGCGCCCCATCTTCGGCCGCTTCGCCCGATCCCGGTCGCCGCCGCACCCAAACAACGTGATCACCCGATGGTCGTGTCCCACGAACTCCCGCGCCAGCGCCGTCAAATTCCGCAGCGCATCATCCGTGTGCGCGTAATCCACGACTACCGTGAACGGCTGCCCCGCATCCACCGTCTGGAACCGTCCCGGCACGCAGCTCAGCGCTTCCGCCCCGCGCGCAACCTCGTCCAGCGTGAGCCCACGCGCCATCGCCGCGCCGCTCGCCGCCATCAGGTTGTACAGGTTCACGCTCCCCGTCAGCCGCGTGCGCAAATCCACGCTGCCTTGCGGCGTCACCAGCCGGAACGTCATTCCGCCCGCCAACATCCGCGCATTCTCCACGCGAAATTCCGCCGCGTTCATCCCATAGGACAAAATCTCTGCTCCCGCTGCCCGAGCAGCTTCGATCAGCCTCGCGCCATAAGGGTCATCCGCGTTGATCACCGCTGCGCGCGGCACCGCTCCGTTCTCCCCATCGAACAGCATCCGCTTCGCCGCAAAGTAGTTCTCCATGGTCCCGTGAAAATCCAGATGATCCTGGGTCAGATTCGTGAAGATCGCCACATCATACGGCATCCCGTACACGCGCCCCTGCGCCAGCGCGTGCGACGACACCTCCATTACCGCCTCGCTCGCGCCCGCGTCCGCGCCCTCCCGCCACAGCGCCATCAGATCGCGCGATTCCGGCGTGGTATGCGGCGCCGGCCGCACTGCTCCCGCTACATGATTCTCGATCGTCCCCACCAGGACCGTCTTGCGCCCCGCGCGCGCGTCGTCAGCGTGCTGGAGCGGGGCGGAGTTCAGCATCGCGTCCAGCACAAACGCCGTCGTCGTCTTGCCGTTGGTGCCGGTCACACCGCTCAGCTTCAGTTGCTTTTCTGGATGCCCGAAAAAATTCGCCGCGATCGCTGCCATCGCGCGCCGTCCGCCGCCTGCGGGAACCTCGGCGACCGCGATCTGAGGGAATCGCCGCGCTGTCTCCGCAAAGGCCGCCGCGGAGTCCGTCACCACCGCGGTTGCGCCCTGCTCCACAGCCTTCCCGATGTACCGGTTGCCATCGGTCGTGCCGCCCTGCATGGCCAGAAACAGCGAGCCCGGACCCGTCCGCCGCGAATCGTACTCGACGCCGGCAATCTCCGCATTCGGCCCCGCGCGCCGCACCACCTCAGCGCCACGCAGCGCTTCCTCAACCCGCATGAAGCTGATTGTATGCGCGGTGCACAGGATCTTCAGGCCGCCGGGGTAGCCTCACAATCATGCGGCTGGATCAGTTGCCCTGGGAGGGGCGCGCCTTTAAGCCTGCGGAACAACCATGGAGACCCTCACGGCTGAAACTGCACCACAATCTCCGTGCCCGCCGGAACCATGGTCCCCGCCGCTGGAACCTGACCTCGCGCAATTCCGCTTCCCACCACCTGAATCCCCAGTCCCTGCGCGCTCGCCTGCACCACCGCCTCACGCAGCGACTTCCCCGCAAATGACGGCACCGCAACCTGATGATTCGCCACCCGCACCGATCCCTTCGCCACCGGCGCAGGATTCATCGGCGCTGCCATCGCGATTGCGCTCGGAGCCGCAAGCGTGCCGGAATCCGCTTGTCCCGGCGCTCCAGCTAAACTCGCCGTCTTCACGCCGGACCCATCCTTCGCGGGATTGCTCGCTCCGCCCGTCACGCCTTTTTCTGGACCCTGCACCCTGTACCCTGCACCCTGATCCTCATCTCCCATCCCAGGCACTGCTCCGCCGGCCGCCGGTTGCTGATCGCTCACCTCTGCCCTCAGCGGATCGTCCGCCGGCAGGTTGTTCGCCTCCGCAAACAGTGAATCCAGATCCGCTGCCGTCTCCTGCGGAATGTCGTGCTCTTCCGTCGATTTCTGATTTTTCGCCACCATCTGCTGCGGCTTCAGATCCTGATCGTGCGGCACGCCAAGATACTCCAGGATCTGCTGCGCCAGCTCCTGGAACAGCGGCGCGCTCGCCTCGGCGCCGTAATGCGATCCCTTGTGCGGCGAGTCCATCACCACCACAATCGTCACCGCCGGATCGTTCACCGGCGCAAAACCTGCGAACGACGCAATGTAATTCGTCTTCGAATACGTATGTGTCCGCGGATCGATCTTCTGTGCCGTCCCCGTCTTGCCCGCGGCGCTGTAACCGTCCAGCTGCGCGTTCTTCCCCGTGCCGTACAGCACCACGCCTTCCATCATCTGGCGCATCTCTGCCGCCGTCATCTCGCTGATCACCCGGTGCGCGCCCTCCGGCAGCGGATTGGGCAATTCCTCATCGTCATGGAACGCTACCGGCTTCAGCGTCCCGCTCGCCTTCGTGTCCTGCGTTTCCTCCAGCACCACGTGTGGCGGCAGATACACGCCTCCGTTCGCAATGGTCGACACCATCGTCGCCACCTGGATCGGCGTCACCGCAATCTCCTGGCCCATCGGAATCGACCCGATCGTCGTCGGCTGCCACCGGCTGGGCGGCTTCACCAGCCCGCGCGTCTCGCCCGGCAGCTCGATCCCTGTCTTCTGTCCAAAGCCATACGCGTGAATGTATTTATAGAAGTTGTCTTTCCCCATGCGCAGAGCCAGCTGGATCGCGCCCACGTCGCTCGACTCCTCCAGCGCCTTGGTCACCGTGATCTTCCCAAAGTGCTCGCCCGGCGCGTCATGTACCGTCCGCCCCGCCACCACAATCGACCCACCCAGGCAATCCACAATCCCGTCCGGCGTCGCATCGCCCTGGTCCAGCGCCGCCGAATACGTCACCAGCTTGAACACCGACCCCGGCTCGTAAACGTCGCTCACCGCCCGGTCCCGCAGCAGGTCCCGATTCGTGTACCGAAAATCGTTCGGATCGAAGGTCGGCCTGATCGCCAGCGCCAGGATCTGCCCGGTATGCGGATCCTGCACCACCACCGTCCCGTGCTCCGCGCCCGTCCGCTCCATGTTATGTTCCAGCGCCTGCTCGGCCATGAACTGGATGTTCGCGTCGATCGTCAGCACCAGGTTTTCGCCCGGTTTCGGATCGCGCTCTTCGCTGTCCAGCACATGCCGTTTCGCGTCCACTGCGGTCAGCATCCGTCCCGGCGTGCCGTGCAGCTCGCGGTCCATCTGCTCTTCCACGCCGGCCAGCCCGTCGTCGTCCATCCCCACGTAGCCCAGCACCTGCGCCGCCAGCGTCTGATCCGGATAGAAGCGTTTGAATTCGCTCTGGAGATATATCCCCTTCAGGTTCAGCGCCTTCACCCGCGCAATCACCGCCGCGGGCTGCTTGCGCGCCACCCACGCAAAATTCCTGGAGTCCCGCAGCCTCGCCAGAATTTCCTTTTCTTCCGTGAAGTGATCTTCCGGATCGCGGTGCACGATGGCCGCCAGTTCCCGCGCCTCCTGCTGCTTCTGCGCGTCTGATCCCATCTCCGACGGCACCGCGTACACTGAATCCGCCGTCACCGTCATCGCCAGCTCGTGCAGGTCGCGGTCGTACAGGATTCCCCGCCGCGGCGCCACCAGAAACGTCCGTTCCTGTTGCCGCTCCGCGCGCTCCTGCCACTCCCCGTGCCGGATCACCTGCAGCCACACCAGCCGCCCCGTGATCACCACCGCCCAGAAGGCGAAAATCCCCAGCACTGCCATGATGCGCAGCCGTCGCATCGGCGCCGCCAGCCGGGTCGATTTCTGCCGGGAAGAAGAAGCCCCGTCGCGCATCTTCTCGCGACGGGGTTCGGAGTCAGAGGAGAAAGTTGTACGGCTCACCGGTCTCCTCCCGAGGAATTCTTAATGGATCACCGGAACCACTGGAGTCGCTTCCGCCATCACAGCGGAGTTGGGATTCATCTCCGCGTTCGGTTCCACCACCTGTCCCGGATGCGGAGCCGTCAGCCCCAGCGCTTTCGCCATGGTGTCGATGCGCGCCGGGTCTGCCAGTTGCGCCTGCGTCAGCCGCAGCTCCCGGTTCTGTTCCTCCAGTTGCTGCACCTGCTGCTTTTCCGCCGAAATCCGGTATCCGTATTCGATGGCGCTGAAGTGCTGCCATCCATAAACCATCGCCAGCGACAGCAGGAACGCCATCGCGTACGCAAAGCTCCGCATCTCTCGCGCCCGCGAAGGATCGTCCGCCTTCACCAGCCGCGAGTTGTCGATGCGCTTTGCGAACAATGCCTCGGGCGTCGGACCGCGCCGGCCGCGCACCTGCGCTGCCATCAGCCGCGCATTATGCTCCACGACCCATTCCGTGCCGCGCACCGATCCCGCGCCCATCAATCCCTGCGCCGCTATCGCCTGTGTCGCCATGATGCAGTCTCCGGTTATTAGTTCCAGGTTGCTGGTCGGCCATCTCTGCCAACGAGTAAATGACAGCGAATTGCTCAAAACACTCACTAACAACTAAGAACTAGTCACTAACAACTTCTTTGTCCTTCCAAGCGACCGGGCCAGAGCCGCTATTTCTTGGAAGGAGGGGTACTGCGGTGGTCGTCCGAATTGCTTTCGCCATGTACTGCGGTGGGACGGCCCCGGCCCGATCCTGGTAGTTGCTGGTTACTGGCTACTAGTCACCACCAACTGCTTTTCTCTCCGCTGCCCGCAGCTTCGCGCTGCGTGCCCGCGGATTGCGATCCGTTTCCTCTGCGTCCGCCGTCTCCGGCTTCCGCGTCAGCACTTCCCAAACTCCCTGCCGCGCTCCCTCGCGCAGCGCATCTTTCACCCGCCGGTCCTCGAGCGAGTGGAAGCTGATCAGTACCAGCCTTCCCCCCGGCTTCACCAGCCCCGGCGCCGCCTTGAGCAGCGCGTCAATCTCGCTCAGCTCGGCGTTCACATAAATTCGGAGAGCCTGAAAGGTCCGCGTCGCCGGATGAATGCGCTCTTGTTTCATTGCCGGGGCCGCGGCCGCAACAACTCGGGCCAACTGCGCCGTCGTCGTCACTGGCCGCGCCCGGACAATGGCTCTGGCGATTCTCCGCGACCTCCTTTCCTCTCCGAATTCGTAAATCACATCGGCGAGCTCTTTTTCGTCCATGTGATTTACCACCTGTTCGGCGGTCGTCCCCTCCCGCGGATTCATCCGCATGTCCAGGGGCCCGTCCGCCTGAAAACTAAATCCCCGCCGCGCTTCGCTCAGGTGCATCGAGCTGATGCCGAAATCCGCCAGCAGCCCATCCACCTGCACACCTCTCAGCACTTCAGCCGCTCGGGAAAACTCCACATCGTGCAGCTCCACCCCCGGCATCTCCGCGCCCAGCTCGTCCCGGAGCGCATCCAGCCGCTTCCGCGCCAGCTCGAGCGCCTCAGGATCGCGATCGAAGCCGATCAGCTTTCCTTCTCGCCCCAGCCGCCGCGCGATCTCGCTTGCGTGCCCTGCATAACCCAGCGTTGCGTCGACTACCACGCCGCCGCGCCGCACGTTCAGGTATCGGATCGCAGTTTGTAAAAGAACCGGCACATGTCTCGTTGCTTCCGCCATGTGCTCCCCCTTGGGGGTCTTCAAAATTCGCTACAGCCCAAACCCTGCCAGCGCCTGCTCGTCGTTCTCCGTCATCGGCGCTTCCTGCATCTCGCGCTCGTACTCTTCGCGGTTCGCGACCTTCAGGTGCGTTTCTGACCCATACACAATCACGTCGCCGGCCAGCTTCGCCCGTTCCCGCAAAATCTGTGGCAGCAGCACTCGTCCCTGCCCATCCATCTCCGCCTGCTGACCGAAGTAGTTCAACCACTTCAGCAGCTTCTTCTTCGCCGCGTTGAAGCTGGGCACAGCCGCCAGCTTCTCTTCAAACTTTTCCCACTCCGGAAGCGGATGAATCTCCGCTTCTTTCCCATCCCGGCTCGTGATGTAGAACTGCACCCCGTACTGCTCATCGATCTGCCGCTTGAACTCCGCCGGCAGCTTGAGCCGTCCCTTTTCATCAACCCGAGCTGGATGGTTCCCGCGAAACATGACTCAATCCCGTGCCGAAAGCGGAACATCCGGGAAAATTCCCCTCCCCTGAATCCCAGCCGGTGCTATCGTTATGCCCTGAGGAGATCCGGAATTGATGTTTTGGTCCACTTTTAACCACTTTCGACCACCTCATCGTAACCGAGTAGATGCCCTCTGCAAAGTGGAAAATCACTTTGTCCTCAAAGATTTCCCGTTTCCTCCTGGCTCCGTGCCGTCGCCTTCGCCCAAAACCTCACGCCTTGTGCCAGGAAGTACCGGGCACCACTACATCTAGTTGTTGGCGATTCGGATTCCCCCTCGCAAAAACGCCGCCCTCCTGCCCTTGCGCACTTGCCGCAGTCGGAGTACTCCACGGAGGCAACCCCAGGCTGAATTGCGGATGCGCCTTGATCGCTGATCGCTGATCGCTGATCGCTGATCGCTGATCGCTGATCGCTGATCGCTGATCGCTGATCGCTGATCGCTGTACCCTGTACCCTGTTCCCATGCGCCTCGACAAATGGCTCTGGGCCGCGCGCTTCTTCAAGACACGCACCCTCGCCGCGAAAGCCTGTGAGCTGGGCCGCATCGAGGCCAACCATCAGCCGCTGCGTTCCTCGCGCGAAATTCGCATCGGCGACCGCCTGCAAATTAAGACCGAGGGCGGCGATTTTGAAGTCGATGTACTGGGGCTCAGCGAAGTCCGCGGCCCCGCACCCGTCGCGCAGGCCCTCTATCGCGAGACCGGCGAGAGCCGCGAAGCCCGCGCCCAGCTCGCCGTAGAGCGTCGCGCCGGGCTCCACTTCACGCCCGCGCCGGCCACGCGCCCGTCAAAGCGTGATCGCCGCCTCATCCACCGCTTCCGCAGCGACTGACGCGCCAACGGCAAGCGGCACGGCCTGAGCCGTGCCGCCTCCTCCATGTTTGCTTTTTACGGAATCGACGCCGTGTACGTGTTCGAAGGAACGCTCTGGTTCCCCTCGGCATCCACGCTTACCACGTAGTACACATAGCTGGTCCCGTCCGCAACCGACGTGTCCGTATAGCTCGTCGACGTTGTCTCCGACGTGTTCACCAGTGTGTACGACGTGCTCCCGCTAACCGCACGGTAGACGTCATATCCCGCCACCGGATCCGTGGAGTCGGTTGGCGCCTCCCAGCTCAGTTGCACCTCATACGACGCCGCCTGCCCCGTCCCGCTCAGGCTGATGGTCGCCGTCGCCGGTGAAGCATTGTCGCTCACTGTGACCGTGCCCGTCGCCGCGCCGGACGTGGTCGGGTCGAATTCCACGTCCAGTGTCGCTTTCGACCCCGGATTCAGCGTTAGCGGCGTGCTCACTCCCGACTCGCTGAAGCCCGCGCCCGTTGCGCTCACCCCGCTCACCGTCACTGCCGCCGTCCCTGACGATGTCAGGGTCACCGTCTGCGTCGACGGCGTGTTCAGATCCACATCGCCGAACGCCACGCTCGTCGTGCTCAGCGTCAGCGCCGGTGTCGCCGCATTCAGCTGGATGGCAAACGTCTTTGACACCCCGCTGGCGGTCGCCGTCAGCGTTGCTGTCTGCGCCGTCGATACTGCCGTCGCCGTCGCTGTGAACGACGCGCTCGTCGCTCCGGACGCCACCGTCACCGACGCCGGCACCGTCACCGCTGAGCTGCTGCTCGCCAGCGCCACGGTAAACCCGCCGCTCGGAGCCGTCGATGTCAGCGTCACCGTGCACGCATCGCTTGCTGCACCCGTCTCTGAGCTGCTGCTGCATGTTAGCCCGCTCAACGCGGCGTCGGCCTCACCGGTTCCGCTCAGGCTGATCGTCGCCGTCGCCGGCGAAGCGTTGTCGCTCACCGTGACCGTGCCCGTCACTGCTCCCGCCGTCGTCGGATCGAATTTCACCGTCAGCGTTGCCGTCGCCCCTGGATTCAGCGTCAGCGGCGTGCTCACTCCCGATTCGCTGAAACCTGTGCCCGTGACGGACACTCCGCTTACCGTCAGCGCCGCCGTCCCTGACGAGGTCAGCGTCACCGTCTTCGTGACCGGCGAGTTCTCCGTCACATCTCCGAACGCCAAGCTCGTCGCGCTCAGCGTCAGCGCCGGAGTCGCCGCATTCAGCTGGATGGCAAATGTCTTCGACACCCCGCTGGCGGTCGCGGTCAGCGTTGCCGTCTGCGCCGTCGATACTGCCGTTGCCGTCGCTGTGAACGTCGCGCTCGTCGCACCGGAAGCTACCGTCACCGACGACGGCACAGTCACTGCCGAGCTGCTGCTCGCCAGCGTCACGGTCAGTCCGCCGCTCGGAGCCGCCGCCGTCAGCGTCACCGTGCACGCATCGCTTGCTGCACCCGTCTCTGAGCTGCTGCTGCATGTTAGCCCGCTCAACGCGGCAGGATCCTGCGCCGCCGACCCGGCGGCAAACGCCGCCATCTGCATCACCCACGGACCGGACCCGTCCAGCGTCGCTTTCGCATTGTTGCTTCCCGCCGCCGTGGCTGTCCTGTCTTCCTCGATGTCCCCGTCCGGAGTCGTCACCACCCGCACCGTGTATCCGCTTCCCGCGGCACCGAACCCGGTGGCCACCGTATTCGCCCCCACGATCAGCTCGTTCGCGCCGGTCGTTGTCGCGGCTCCGCTGCTGGTGCTCGCGCTGTTCCCGCTCTTTCCCGCCGTTACGTCGAGGGTCGCTGCCCCGTCATACTCGACGACCCGTATATCCGGATACGACGCTGCCTGACTGAACTTCACCGTCACCGTGTTGCTTCCCCCGGCGATCCCCGACGCGTAATAAATCGACTGCGAGATCCCTTTCCCCGTCGTCGGACCAATCGCCAGGTGATAAACATTTCCTGCACTGTCTGTCACCGACTCAACCGTCGAGGTCGTATCGTTCCAGCCCACCACCACAACGTTCAGGTCTCCGGCCGTCTGCGCCGACGGATAAGCCACGCTCACCGTCGCCTCCGGCGTCTGCGGTGTCGAGTACCCTACCTGCACGAACGTCGCGGCCGTCGCGCCCCGCATCGCCATCGGTGCCAATCCCGCCAACAGCGCGATCAGTGCCACCCGCCGCAATCCGCGCAGCAGGCGGTCCCGCCTTTGCGCTCCACGCCTGGCGCTCCGGCCGCTCGGAAAGGAGGAGGAAACTCCGCAGACCGGCTTCGGCCGGCCAATGAATGAAGAAGTGGAAAATATGTCGCTCATCCGTGCACCTCGGGAAGCGCCCGGACACACCTCACCTGTTCGCGTCCGCATTCCACCGCGGGCCGCCCAAAAAGGCTCGAACTCGTCTCATCTATCTCCTGCCGCAGGCGATACTTCACCCCCCGCCCGCCATCCCGGCGGGCTTCGGGCGCCCAGCGGCAGTTACCGGCTTACAGATGAACTCAGTTCGACGACACAGGTCGAATAACTATGTCTTGGCGCTGGCCGTATGATCGGTTTTCAGGACTGATTTCCTGAGTGACTTGAATCACAAAAGTGCAGCATGAGAGTTACTTTTGTGGCTGCCGTTCCAAATTGAGACTTACCGTCAGCGATGTTTCAACACAAAAGTTCCCTCCCTTACTCACACGATTGGACCAATACAGAGGAATGAGCAGGTTCGACTTAACGACGCTAATGGGGACCGGGGCTACCTGGAATGAGTGTCTGCCAGATTTTTTGCCAATGCACTTCCAGGACCAAAATCCAGCTCAACCGGAGTCCTGCACCTCTGGATCGAAGATTACCGTCGCATTACCGGTAATCGAGTCGCTATTACTATAGTATCAGTCCACAATACCAGGTTGCCTTCTGCGGGGCGGCATAAAAAAAAATTTGCAGCCACCCACCGCCGCGCAGGGAAGCGTGTAAAAAAGTAGCTCGGTGGTTTGCATTTTTACACCTCCTGACTGCTCCAGATCCCGCCATTACGAGCTACTCGTATCTCGCCCCCCCCTCCTGAATTTCGGCTGACTCGCTTCCTGGGCGCAGCCAACCCGGGCGTCATTCGCCTCCAGCTCGCAGCAACCCCCATCGCTCGCCCGCTCTCGAACGAATTCCTAGCTTCACGCCTCCTGCGGTGCCGCAGAAGCTCCACCCCCTCGTGAAGTTCCCTGCACCACGCCACCCCACCCTGTACCCTGTCTCTATGCAAAACCGCATTACCGGCACCACCATGCCCGTGCTCGAGTTCCAGCTCGAGCCCAACGACGCGATCATCTCCGAGGCGGGCGAGCTTTCCTGGATGTCGCCCAACGTCCAGATGACCACTCACACCCAGTTTGCCGGCGGCGGCGGAATCTTCGGCGCCATCAAGCGCATGGCCGGCGGCGGCAGCCTCTTCATGACCGAATACCGCGCCATGGGCGGCGCCGGCGAGCTGGCCTTCGCCACCCGCGTTCCCGGCCACATCCTCCCCGTCGAAGTCGCTCCCGGTGCGGAGTACATGGTTCACCGCCACGGCTTCCTCTGCGGCACCTCCGCCATCCTGCTCAGCGTCGGATTCCAGCAGTCCCTCGGCGCCGGCATCTTTGGCGGCGACGGATTCCTGCTCCAAAAGGTCTCCGGCCAGGGCTTAGCCTGGCTCGAGCTCTCCGGAGAAGTCGTCACCCGCGACCTCGCACCGGGCGAGACCCTCCTCGTCCATCCCGGCCACGTGGGCGCGTTTCAGGCCAGCGTCTCATTCCAGATCACTATGGTCCGCGGCATCCGCAACCTCATCTTCGGAGGCGACGGCCTCTTTCTTGCCGCGCTCACCGGCCCCGGCCGCATCTGGCTCCAGACCCTCCCTATCTCGCGACTCGCGCAACAACTCCTCGAGTACATGCCCTCGCAGCAGCCGTCCAGGACAGCCGAAGCCGGCGTCCTCGGGGGCATCGTCGGCTCCGTCCTCGACAACATGCGTTAACCAGCCCGCGGGCGGTCTTCTTTCACGAGAAGATCGCCCCGTTCCTCAAG
>JASIAO010000049.1 GCA_030041955.1 Acidobacteriaceae bacterium
GTGAGGGCTGCGATTGCCGAGGACGCAATGATCCTGACGGAACTGTGGCTTTCGTTCGCATCGGTGATGCGCAGTTATGCCGCGGTGGCTGGTCCGCCGGCGGAGGTTGCGGCGACGGAGGACTCGATCATTGTGACCTGCGGCGCTGCGCAGTTAGCGATGTACGTGGATCCGCAGAGCGGAGCAGGGAACTGGCACATGCAACGCGGCGGAGCGATTGCGATGCAGGGCGCATTTGCGCTGCTGCCGGAAGGACGGATCGAGCTGGAAGGAAGCGCGCTGGATCTGGATCATGCGGCCATCGATTTTGTGGCGCAGGTGAAGCAGGCAGGGAACGAACGATGAGCACACAACCCGCATTTCCCAACACAATTTTCTCGCCGGCGCTGGCGGCGCGCTTCGACCGGCTGGTGACGCTGTATCCGGTGAAGCGTTCGGCGATGGTGCCGATGCTGCTCTACGCGCAGGACGAGGTAGGCTACCTCTCGGAAGCGGTGATCGGCGAGGTCGCGGCGCGGCTCGGGGTCTCGGAGCTGGATGTTCGGAACGTGATCAGCTATTACTCGCTGCTGAGGACGAAGCCCGTGGGTAAGTATCACGTGCAGGTGTGCACCAACATCAGCTGCATGCTGCGCGGCGGCAATGAGCTGCTGGAGCACTGCAGGCGGAAGCTGAACGTCGAGAACAAAGGCGTGACGCCGGACGGCGTGTTTTCTCTCGAGGAAGTGGAATGCATTGGCGCGTGCTCGTGGGCGCCTGCGGTGCAGGTGAATTACGACTTCCACGAGAATCTGACGCCGAGCTCAATGGACAAGGTTCTTGCCGAATACCGCGCCAAAGCGCAGAACGGGGCAAAGTAATGGCGACGCTCACCACACATCCCGACTGCGTGCCTCTGATTTCGTACCGCTTCGGCAAGGGCGCGACGAATATCGATAAGTACCTCGAGCTGGACGGTTATAAGTCGGCGCGCAAGGCGCTGGAGATTGGTCCCGAGGCCATCATCAACGAGATGAAGGCGTCGAATCTGCGCGGACGCGGCGGCGCGGGATTTCCGACGGGGCTGAAGTGGTCGTTTGTTCCGAAGCAGTCCGCGAAGCCCAAGTACGTGCTGGTGAACGGTGACGAGTCGGAGCCGGGGACGTGCAAGGACCGGCTGATCTTCGAGCACGATCCGCATGCGGTGGTCGAGGGCGTGATCATTGCGGCGCTGGCGATCCAGGCAAAGATGGGATTCATCTATCTGCGCGGCGAGTATCGCTACCTGATCGAGATCATGGAGCGCGCGGTTGCCGATGCTTACGCTAAAGGCTTCCTTGGGAAGAAGATCTTCGGCTCGGACTTCGATCTGGATGTGGTGGTGCAGACGGGCGCGGGCGCGTACGAGGTCGGGGAAGAATCGGCGCTGATGGAGTCGCTGGAAGGGAAGCGCGGGGTGCCGCGGATTCGCCCGCCGTTTCCGGCGGTGGTGGGGCTGTACGGCGGCCCGACGATCATCAACAATGCGGAGACCATCGCAACGGTGCCGCACATTTTCCGCATTGGCGCGGCGGAGTACGCGAAGCTGGGCACGGAGCGCAACGGCGGCACGCGCCTCTTTTGCCTGAGCGGCCATCTGGAACGCCCCGGAGTGTACGAGTTGCCCATGGGCTACAACCTCAGGAAGATGATCTATGAGGTTGGCGGCGGCATTCCCAAAGGCAGAAAGCTCAAGGCGGTTGTCCCGGGCGGATCGTCGACGCCCGTGCTGACTGCGGACGAGATCGACATTGGGATGGACTTCGATCAGGTGGGTAAGGCGGGTTCGATGCTGGGCTCGGGCGGCGTGGTGGTGCTGGACGAGACGGTGTGCATGGTGGAGTTCGCGCTGCGCACCATGAAGTTCTACCAGCACGAGAGCTGCGGCTGGTGCATTCCCTGCCGTGAGGGCACCGACTGGCTGAAAAAATCGCTGACCCGGCTGCACGCGGGAGGCGCGGTGGATAAGGACATCGACGACATTCGCTATCTCGCCGAGAACATGCTGGGGCGGACGTTCTGCCCGCTGGGCGATGCGGCCGCGATGCCGACTATCGGGTTCGTAAAGAAGTTTCGCAAGGAGTTTGAAGACCACCTGGAGGGCCGCGGCTGCCCGAAGCATCGCGCGGCCGAGCCGGAACCGGCGCTGGTCTGAGGGATTTGGATGGCTGACGTTACGTTCACTGTCGACGGCAGGAAGCTGACCGCACCCGCGGGCACGCTGCTGATTGAGGCCTGCCGCGCCCACGGCATCGAGATTCCCGCCTTCTGCTACTACCCCGGTCTCTCGCTGCAGGCCGCGTGCCGCATGTGCGTGGTGCGGCTCGAGAAGGTGCCCAAGCTGCAAACCGCGTGCACCACGCCGGTGGCCGAAGGCATGGTGGTGACGACGGAGAGTCCGGAGATAGCGCAGGCGCGCAAGGCGACGATTGAGCTGCTGCTCGGGAATCATCCGCTGGACTGCCCGGTCTGCGATGCCGGTGGCGAGTGCGAGCTGCAGGACATGACGTTCAGGTACGGCGCGCACGAATCGAAATTCGTGGAGATCAAGCAGCACCGCGAAGAGCAACAGTGGTCGCCGGTGGTGTTCTTCGATCGGCCGCGCTGCATCCTCTGTTATCGATGCGTGCGCGTTTGCGGCGAAGGCATGGACGTCTGGGCGCTGGGCATCCAGAACCGCGGCGCCGGCTCGGTGATTGCGCCCAACAAGCAGGATCATCTGGAGTGCGAAGAGTGCGGGATGTGCATCGACATCTGCCCGGTGGGCGCGCTCACCTCGGGTCCGTATCGCTACAAGACGCGGCCGTGGGAGATGTCGCACGTGGGCACGGTGTGCGCGCACTGCGGCGACGGCTGCAAGACCACGCTGGGCGTCCGCAGAGCGAATGACGGCATGGAGATTGTGCGCGGCGACAATCGCGACAAGAGCGGGATCAACGGCGACTTTTTATGCATCAAGGGCCGTTATGGATTCGATTTTGCCAATCGCGAAGACCGACTGACGCAGCCGCTGATCCGCCAGGAGAATGGCGAGTTTAAGGCCGTGAGCTGGTTTGAAGCGATCGAATACGCCGGGAAGAGGCTTCGCGAAATTCGCGATGCGAAAGGCGGCGCTTCGATTGGAGTGATCGGGTCGAATCGCACAACCAACGAGGAAGCGTACCTGCTGCAGAAGTTCGCCCGGACGGTGCTGGGCACCAACAATGTCGATCACCATCGGACGGCGGATTATCCGGCGTTTGCGGCCGCACTCAACGGGAAGAAGGAAGCGTCGCTCCGGGATTTCAACGCGGCGAAGGCGATTCTGCTGCTGGGCAACGATCCGACCGAGCAGCATCCGGGGCTGGCGTGGCAGATCAGGACCAGCGTTCGGCTGCATGGCGCGCGGCTGTATGCTGCGAACCATGAGCTGATTAAACTGCGGCGCCAGGCGACGTCGTTCCTGCACATTCGCGAGGGCGATTACGCGGCGCTGATCGGGTATCTGGCCGGCGATGACAAGGCGCTGGAATCGAACGGCGTGGCCAGGGCGTTCCGCGAGGCGATCCGCAAGGAAGAATCGCTGCTGATTGTGTTCGGCGCGGAGTTTCGCGGGCGTGAGATCGAGGCGCTGACGAAGTTTGGAGCTTCCCTGTCGAATGTGAAGTTCGCGTGCCTCGGGGATTATGCGAATTCGCGCGGGGCGGCGGACATGGGACTTTATCCCGACCTGCTGCCTGGGTACGTGCCGGTTAGCGCGGCGGTGCAGTTGGGCGAAGAGTACGGGGCGCTCCCTGCGCGGGCGGGGCTCGATCTGGTGCAGATGTTTGACACGGCGGAGCGGGGCGAACTGGCGGCGCTGTACGTAGTGGCCGCGAATCCGGTTTCGCGGTACGGGATCGATCCCGCCTCGCTGCGCAACACCTTTGTGATCGCGCAGGACATGTTTATGACGGAGACAGCGCGGCTGGCGAACGTAATTCTTCCGGCGGCGAATCTTTACGAGAAATCCGGCACTGTCACGAATACGTTCGGCGATCTTCAGCTCGTCAAAAAAGCTGCGGACAGAGGCGGCGTCCGTACGGACTTCGAATTGATTGTGCGGCTGGCGACGGCCATGGGCGCCGATGTGAAGAAGCTGGTTCCGTTTGGGAAGCAGGGAGTTCGGGCGGACTTCGGGCAGGCGCGCGGCGCGCAGTCCGGTGAGGCGGATCGGCATGGGGTGTGGCTCGCGGCGCATCATCTGGAGCCGAAGCTGAGCCCGTTCGACCCGTTTGCGATTTTCGATGAGATTCAGCGGCTGGTCCCGGCGTACGACGTTCCGAGGCTCGATCTGCTTGCCGGCAACGATCAGCATTTGCATTCCGGGCTGGTGCAGATCGCGAATGCGGGCGCGCGGCGCGACTTGGTTCTGCCCTCCAACGACACGCTCTTCAGCTCCGGGACGCTGGGCCGTTACAGCAGGACGCTGGGCTCGGTTATGGAAGCGCGCAAGCCCGCGGAAACAGCGGCCGATTAGGTATTACTGGAAGGTTTTTGGATGGAGACCAGTCTTCTCGTATTTTTGCTGATCAGCCTGGCGAAGGTCATCGTGGTGGTGGTGATCCTGCTGATGGCGGTCGCCTACACGGTGCTGCTGGAGCGCAAGCTGGTGGGGCGGATCCAGAACCGGTGGGGACCGAGCCGCGTGGGACCGTTTGGGCTGCTGCAGCCGCTGGTCGACGGCGCGAAGCTTTTCCTGAAGGAAGACATGATGCCGACGGCGGTGTATCGGCCGCTGTATATCCTGGCGCCGATGATCGCCCTGGGTTGCGCGCTGACGTCAATCGCGGTGATTCCCTTTGGCGCGGACATTCGCTGGCACGGGGTGCAGCTTTTCGAGATTGCGGACGTCAACATCGGGCTCCTGATCGTTCTCGGAGTTACTTCGATCGGAGTGTACGGGATCGCGCTCTCGGGGTGGTCGTCGAACAATAAATACTCGCTGCTGGGCGCGCTGCGCGCCAGCGCTCAGGTGGTCAGCTACGAGCTGGCGCTGGGCTTGTCGCTGATCGGGGTGGTGATGCGGGCCAGCTCGCTGCGGTTGCGCGACATTGTGAATGTGCAGGGGACGCACGGGCTGATTTCGTGGAATTTCTTTGGAGGATTCCAGTTTGTCGCGTTCTTTATTTATCTGATGGCGGCTTACGCTGAGACCAACCGCTCGCCGTTCGATCTGCCCGAAGCGGAGAGCGAGCTGACTGCGGGTTACCACACCGAATACAGCTCGATGAAGTTCGCGATGTTCTTTATGGCCGAGTACGCCAACATGATTACGGTGAGCTGCGTGGCCACGCTGCTGTTTTTCGGCGGGTGGACGAGCCCCTTCGGCCATCTCTTCGACGGCGTGATCGGCGGGACGGTGGCGAACGCGCTGCTGCCGATCTTCTGGTTCGTCGCCAAGGTCTTCGGTTTTCTCTTTCTGTACATCTGGGTGCGCGGCACGCTGCCGCGTTTTCGCTACGACCAGCTCATGGGCTTCGGATGGAAATTTCTCGTTCCTGTGGCTATCGCTAATATCGTTGTGACCAGCTTCTGCATGGGGCTTTGGCTGCCCGTGCACTGATTTACAATCTCACTTCCGGCCTTGTTTTTGGCGCATTTTGCGCTGGTTTGCGAGTCAGTAAAACCCATGCATCTGGCCCTCTTCTTCATTTTCGGTGCGTTGTGTCTGGCGGGAGCGCTGAATCTCCTGCTGCAGCGCCATCCCATCAACAGCGCGCTCTCGCTGATCGTGGTGATGAGCTCGCTGGCTGTTCTTTACTTGCTGCTGGGCGCGGAATTTCTGGCGGCGGCGCAGGTGATCGTCTACTCCGGCGCAATCATGGTGCTGTTCACGTTCGTGATCATGTTGCTGAACGCGGGCAAGGAGGAGCGCACGCGGGGCAGCAAGCTGGCGTACATTGCGGGATTTCCGGGAGCGGCCGCGCTGCTGAGCCTGTTGACATTCATGTTTCTCTCGCATCAGGGCGAATTCGCGCGCGCGCGCATCGGCGAGTACGTGGTGACCACCAGCGAGCTGAGCCGGATGCTGTTCACAGATCTTCTGCTGCCCTTCGAGGTCACCTCTGTGCTGATTCTGATTGCGATTCTGGGCGCGGTTGCGCTGGCCAGGAAGGAGCACTGAGCGAATGGTCCCGATTGCCTGGTATCTGATCCTCAGCGCCATTCTCTTCTGCATCGGGGTCGCGGCGTTTTTGATCAAGCGGAATATCATCTCCGTTTTTATGTCGATTGAGCTGATGCTCAATGCCGTGAACCTGACGTTCGTTGCGTTCGCCCAGCAATGGCACCAGGTGAGCGGTCAGATTTTTGTTTTCTTTGTGATGGTCGTCGCCGCGGCTGAAGCGGCCGTCGGCCTTGCGATCATCATCGCGGTCTTTCGCGCACGCAACACACTCAATGTCGACCAGGTCGACCTGATGAAGCTATGACCGATCTCCATCTCTGGCTGATTCCGCTTGTTCCCTTCGCCGGATTTCTGGTGAACGGTCTGCTCTGCCGCAGGGCTCCGAAGTCCGTAGTGACGGCGGTGGCCATGATCGGTTCGCTGATCCCGCTGCTGCAGGTTTCGGCCATCGTGACGAAGTTCGGATCGCTCACGCTGCCGTACACGGAAAGCGTGGGCACGTGGATTCGCGCGGGCGCATTCCACGCCGACTTCGCGTTCCAGCTCGATCAGCTCACCCTGGTGATGCTGTGCGTGGTCACCGGAGTCGGGTTCCTGATCCACGTTTATTCGATCGGCTACATGGGCGAAGAGGAAGGTTACTGGCGCTTCTTCGCTTACATGAATCTGTTCCTCTTCTTCATGCTGACGCTGGTGCTGGCGGCGAATTTCCTGCTGATGTTTGTGGGCTGGGAGGGCGTCGGGCTCGCGTCGTACCTGCTGATCGGGTTTTACTTCACACGCGATTCGGCGGCGAATGCAGGCAAGAAGGCATTTATCGTTAACCGGATCGGCGACTTCGGATTTCTGCTCGCGATGTTCCTGCTGGTGGAACACTTCGGCACGCTGAACTTCGACAAGGTCTTCAGCCAGATCGCGACGCATCCGGCGTGGCAGGGCGGATTTCTCACGGCCATCGCGCTGTTCCTGGTGTTGGGGGCGACGGGCAAGTCCGCGCAAATCCCTCTCTACATCTGGCTGCCAGACGCGATGGAAGGCCCGACGCCGGTTTCCGCGCTGATCCACGCCGCGACCATGGTCACAGCGGGCGTGTACATGATCGCGCGCACGCACGTGATCTTCGACCGCTCGGCGCTCTCGCTGATGGTGGTGGCCGTGATTGGAACGGCGACGGCTTTCTTTGCCGCGACCATCGGCATGGCGCAGACGGACATCAAGCGCGTGCTCGCTTACTCCACCGTTTCGCAACTCGGCTACATGTTCCTCGGGTGCGGAGTGGCGGCGTATTCTGCCGGAATCTTCCACCTGGTGACGCACGCATTCTTTAAGGCGCTGCTGTTCCTTGCGGCAGGGTCGGTGATTCACGCACTCGCGGGCGAGCAGGATATGCGCGTGATGGGCGGCCTGCGGAAGAAAATCCCTGTGACCTTCTGGGTGATGACGGCGGCGGTCTTCGCGATCTCCGGCTTTCCGCCGCTGGCTGGATTCGTGAGCAAGGACGAGATTCTGTATCAGGCGTTCGTGTCACCGAATCCGGCGGGAAAGGTTCTGTGGGCGATCGGTCTGCTGACCGCCGGACTAACCGCGTTCTACATGTTCCGGCTCTGGTACATGACGTTCTTCGGGGAATCGCGGGCTGCGGCAGCGGTCGGGGATCATGGTGCTGCCGTCCACGCGCGCCACGACACGAAGCTGGTGCTGGAGGCCGACCCCGAACCGGCGCATAGCGCGCACGGATCCCATGGCGGGCATGGGGTTCACGAAAGCCCGAAGGTGATGCTGGTGCCGATGGCGATTCTCGCGGTGCTCTGCGTGATTGGCGGCGCGATGGGCTGGCCCGAGGGGCTGGGCGGCACCAACTGGTTCGCACACTTCCTTGCGCCGGCGGTGACATCGGTTCATCTGCCCTACGAGCAGGCGACTGTGGCGCTGGCCACCGGCGCGGCCCACGTCACGACGAATCAATCGCCGGCGGGCAATAAGCAATTGGAGCTGCTGCTCGCATGCATCTCGACACTGGTGGCGCTGAGTGGCTGGTATATCGCCCACCTGATGTATTACGCGAAACCCGAGATGCCGGAGCGTTTCACGACGCGTATGCGCGGGCTCTACGCGCTGGTTGCGAACAAATACTGGGTGGACGAGATTTACGGAGCGCTGGTGGTCGCGCCGGTGCTGTTTATTGCGCGTTGGGTGCTCGGCGCGCTCATCGATCGCGGGGTGATCGATGGCGGCACACTGGCCGCGGGATACTCCGCGCAGGGATTTGGCGCACTGGTGGCGCGAATTCAATCCGGAAACATTCGTTCTTACGCGGGATGGCTGGCTCTGTTCGCGGCTCTGCTGCTGGTGGCTGCATATTTTGGATGGACTGCGCAGTTTGGGCTGCGCTAGACGCTGAATTGGGAAAGGCTCTGTGCTGAACGATTCAATCCTGACGCTGATCACTTTCGTGCCCACGGCCGGCGCCGTCGTCGTCGCGCTGCTGCCGCGCAAGGGCCGCGTGATTCCGGCGTTTACGCTGCTGGTCACGCTCGTGACCTTCGTGCTGTCGCTGCACCTGCCCGCGCATTTCGACTACGCGCGACATGGATTCCAGTTCGAGGTCAACCTTCCCTGGATTGCGCATCCGGCTATTCGCTACCATCTGGGCATCGACGGCCTTTCGCTGTGGCTGGTGCTGCTGACGACGTTCCTCGGGCCTGTCGGCGTGCTGGTTTCGTGGCGCGCGATTGAGACGCGCACCAAAGAGTTCTACTTCTTCTTTCTGCTGCAGCAGACGGCGATGATCGGGGTGTTTATCTCGCTCGATCTCTTCCTCTATTACGGATTCTGGGAACTGTCGCTGGTGCCGATGGCGATCCTGATCGCCATGTTCGGGCGCGAGCGGGGTCCGCGCGCCGCGCTTAAATTCTTCGTCTACACGTTTCTGCCGTCGGCGTTTCTGCTGGTCGCAATCCTGTGGCTGTACGCGAAGACCGGGACGTTCGAATTCGTGCAGCTCCAGAGCCTGATTGCGTCCGGCGGCTTCGCGCCGGAGGCGCTGTGGTGGGCTTCGCTCGGGTTCCTGGTGGCGTTCGCCGTGAAGGTTCCGGTGTTCCCGCTGCACGGCTGGCTGGCGAACGTGATTGAAGAAGCACCGATTGCGATGGCTATGGTGGTCGCGGGCAAACTCGGGCTCTACTCCATCTTTCGCTTCAATCTCGGCCTCTTCCCGGAGCAGGCGCGTGCGATTGCGCCGCTGATGATCGCGCTCGCGGTGATCGGGCTGCTTTACGGCGCGCTGGTGGCGCTGGCGCAGACGGACATGCGGCGCCTGGTGGCTTTCGCCATCCTCAGCAACCTCAGCTTCTGTACGCTGGGTATCTTTTGTTTTGCCGTGGGCGGGCTGAACGGCGCGGTGTATCAGACGATCAACGAAGGCCTGACGGGCAGCGCGCTGCTGGTGATGATCAGCTTCCTCTACGAGCGCTACGGATCGTTCGATATGACGCGCTACGGCGGGGTCGCCGCGAAACTTCCCATGCTGGCCACGCTGTGGGTGGTCACCACTCTGGCGCTTGTTGGGCTACCGCTCTTCAATGGATTCGTCGGCGAGTTCCTGGTGCTCAGCGGCAGCTTCCCGGTGCATCCGTCGTGGGTTGCGGCGGCGACAACCGGGGTCATCCTCAGCGTGGCGTACATGCTGTGGATGGCGCAGCGGATTTTCTACGGCCAGCCGTCGCCGCTGGTCGCCAATCGCGTACCCTTTGACCTCGGCGCGCGCGAGCATCTGACCCTCTGGCCGATGGTGCTGTTGATGGCAGCGATGGGCGTTGCTTCGCCCTACTGGATAAAAGGCATCGAGAGTGGCGTAATGCAGTTTCCAGCCATTACGCGGTCGGCCGGAGTTACCGGCGATCGTCAGAGCGCCGCAGAGGCGGTGAGAACTCCAGCGCCATCGCAAACGGCTGATGCGGTCGCAGGAGGCGCACGATGAACCAGACAGCGAGCGCCCTGCGCATTTTGCCCGAGATCATTCTGACGATTGCCGGCATCGCCGTGATGCTTGTGGACGCCATGCTGGGGAAGGCGTCCAGCCGCAAGCCGCTGGGCTGGCTCGCCGTGCTGGGCGCGCTGGCTGCTCTGGCCGCCAGCTTGTGGCAATATCAATTGCCTGCGGGAACCGCGTACTTCGGCGTTGTCCAGACCGACGCGTTCAGCGTCTTCTTCCACGTGCTCATCGCGGGCATAGTTCTCGCCTCGCTGCTGATCACGCTCGATGCCGTGACAGATACGACGGAAGGCCTCGGCGAGCTTTTCGCGCTGATCCTATTCGGGGCCGTGGGCATGATGCTGATGACGAGCGCAGTGGAACTGCTGCTGGTCTTCATCGCTCTGGAGATCTCGTCGATCTCGACCTACATCATGGCCGGCTATCGCCGCAAGACTGCGAAGAGCCCTGAATCCGCGCTGAAGTATTTCCTGCTCGGCTCGTTCGCGACTGCGTTCTTCTTGTACGGCATCGCGCTGGTGTTCGGCGCGACGGGCACCACGCGCATCGACGATATTGCGGCGGTGCTCGCGAAATCGGTTGGCGCCGGACAGGCGCCTGCGCTGCTGTTTGTCGGGCTGGCGATGATCTTTATCGGGCTCGGCTTCAAGGTGTCGGCTGCGCCGTTCCACGTGTGGACGCCCGATGTTTACGAGGGGGCCCCGTCGCCCGTCGTCGCGCTCATGTCCACCGCGCCCAAGGTTGCGGCGTTCGCGGTGCTGCTGCGCATCGTGTATGGAGCCTTCCCGCTGCTGCATGCGCACTGGGTGCCTGTGCTGTGGTGGCTGGCGGTGCTCTCGATGACCATCGGCAATCTGGGCGCGCTGCGCCAGCGCAACGTGAAGCGGCTGCTCGCGTATTCTTCCATCGCGCACGCCGGCTATCTGCTGGTCGCTTTCACAGCGCTTTCCGCCGATGGCATTGCCGCGGCCAGCTTCTATGCGGTCTCTTACGCCGCGATGAACGTCGGCATCTTTGCCGTGATCAGCCACGCTGGGGGATATGACGACCGGCTGACGCTCATCGAGGACTATCGCGGCCTTGCGTACCGCTCACCGTTGCTCGGCGGCGCCATGGCGTTTTTCCTGATCTCGCTGATCGGAATTCCATTTACCGGCGGTTTCTTCGGAAAGTTCTACGTGTTCGCGGCTGCGCTGCATTCGGGGCTGATCTGGCTCACCATCATCGGCCTCGCCAACAGCGGCATCGCGGCGTTCTATTATCTGCGCGTGGCCACCGCGGTCTATTCGCGTCCGGCGGAATCGTCGCCGGTCCACACAGTACCGCGGCCCTCGCTGGCGTTGCTGTTCGCGCTGTTTCTAACGGCGGTGACGACGCTGTGGCTGGGCATCGTGCCCGGCAATGTGCTGGCGCGCGCGCAGACCGCGGCGCAGACGTATCCTTCGGTGAATGCGGCCGCGGCGGCATCGCCGGTGGCGCAGCAGTAGGCCCTGACCCTGAGAAGATCGGCGTTCGAGGTTCATGCGTAGCGCAGTTTTGCGATGGAGACGCCGGTCACGAAGGCAGGTTTCTTTGCTACAATCCAGATACGGATGGTGACAGTTCCGTGCTTCCAGGCCGCGCAGAGTTGGGCAGGGAAGAGCAGTTCATCCCGCAGAGCGCAACGCTTTGCGAGGCAAGCCGCCAAGGCAAGGGGACGTAGTTCAGCTGGTTAGAATGCTGCCCTGTCACGGCAGAGGTCGCGGGTTCGAGCCCCGTCGTCCCCGCCAGATTCAATAGAAAGCAAAGGACATAAAACCCTGACCTCTGCTTTATGCAGATTTCGTGGGTGCTGATGGGTTCGATTGCTGAGTGGCGTTGTTTGCCGCGAGCAGCACTCCCATGACTTTGTTCTGGGCGTCGCGCTTTTCAGCCGCAACGCTCTGTTGGTAGCTCTCCAGGGTGATCCGGCTGTTCGCGTGGCGCAACAGCTCCTGCGCCGTCATCAGGTCGATTCCGTGCTGCCGCAGCATCGTCGCCAGCCCATGTCGGAAGCTGTGCCAGCCGATCCGCTTTCCCTGAACACCAATCCGTTTCAGAGCAGGTCGGATATGACGCTTCAGAATCATGTCCGGCTGCGCCGGCTGCTCACCGTTCCCGGAGATGGAAGGGAAGAGGAAGTCATCGGGCCGGTTGTCCGTTCGAATTGCTTGCGGTGTTGTGCATAAGGGGTGTCATCGTCTCCTCTCTCTTCGTGGGATTTGGGCCTGCGTTCTCAATTGACTGGCGCTCGGGCGAAGCTGTCGCCTGCCGTCAGCTCTGTTTCGCCTCGGCCTCGCGCCTGCGGATGGCGGCTCCGGCGGGGTCCGTAAGTATGTCCACCCACCTCGGATCGGTCGCGGCCTCGGCGTCGT
>JASIAO010000414.1 GCA_030041955.1 Acidobacteriaceae bacterium
TTATTCGGGAACGGCGTACGGATCACGGGGCTGTTGGTCGGGCTGAGGGGCAGGTTGGAGTTGTACGCAGGATTCGGCATCGTGGTGCTCGGATCGTAGATCGGGAAGGGCCAGCCGCTGAAATCCCCTCCCAACTCCGCGGGAGTGGGCACAAACACATTGCTCGGATTGTTTACCTTGGAATAAAGGGCTTCGTCGTAGCTCCCAAACCAGAACGTCTTGTTGCGCCCATCGTAGACGTGCGGGATGATCAGCGGACCGCCCAGCGTGCCGCCGAACTGGTTCTGATGGAAGGGCGGGCTCAGCGACGTCGTGCTACCGGTCGCGGCGTTCACAGCGGCCTGATATTGGTTGTTCGGCTGGAGCCAGTTGGCTTCAAGCGCCTCGTACGCGGCGCCATGGATCTGGTTGGTCCCGGATTTGACGTCGTAGTTTACCCAGGTGACACCGGTACCGTACTCTGCTCCGTACATGCCGCTCATCATCTTGAATTCCCCAACCGCCAGTTCGTTGGGAACGTTGATGGGCACGCTGAATTCGTAATCGGCGTCGTCGATGCCGTCGATGCTGTAGGCCGTGGATGCCGCCTGCACGCCGTTCATGCTGACTGACACATATTCGTTATTGATTCCGTGATAGCTCCAGTCGGCCTCGTCGCCGCCCAGCTCCACCGTGGCGCCTGCATTCGTTTGCATCAGGTTGGTGACGTCTCGTCCCACCACCGGCAGGTTCTCGATCATCTGGCTCTGCAGAACCTGGCCGATCGTCGTGTCGTCGGTGTGCAGCATCTGCGTAGCTGCCGACACCTGCACGGTCGAGCTCACGCTGCCCACTGCGAGCTTGAAATCCTGCCGCAGCGTCTGCTGCACTTCCAGAATAAGATTCGACGCGACCGCCTGCGAGAATCCCGCCGCTTCCGCCGTTACCGTATAAGTCCCCGGATTCAGATCAGGCAGCGTGTAATCTCCGCTGGCATTGGTGGTCAGGTGGTGCGCAATGTTTGTGCTGGTGTCCGTTACCGTGATCTTCGCGTTGGGGACCACCGCGCCGCTGGGATCGGTGACGTGGCCGACAATCGTCCCCTGGGCATTCTGGCCCCACAGGTAAGCAGCCGGCAGCAGAAGTAAGATTGCGAGCATTGCGACGAGAGCCCGCCGCATGCGGAACATCTGAGTGGACGGATGCATGATCGCTGTTCCTTTCAGTCTTGTTCTTATGGCCCTGAGTCTGGCCCACGGGCAATTCCTGCGACCGCACCGGTTGAGTTACCTGGCCTCCGGAAGCGGCGATGCACTGCGGCCACAATCTAACCACGAATCCGTCAAGGCGGTCAATAAAAATGATCGGTTTGCTCAGAATATGAGCGCGACAGTACTGTGGCCTTGCGCCGAAGCAATCATTAACGCATTGCGCGTCAACTATTTACGTTTGATATTTATCCAAAGGATGCTTGGCGAAAGATTTTGATCACCGTCCGCCGAAATTTGTCCGCTCAGTGACGCAAGAACGCGCCTATCGAGACGCCGGAACCAGCCCCGAAGGGGGCCGGTCAGCCGGCGCCGACGCCCAATCCTTATTCGGCTCCGGACCCATGCGAAAGCGCAGCTCGCCACCAGCCAGAATGTCCGTATGCGTGAACCAGGAGCGCGGCAGCGGCTTGCCGTTCAGCTCGACGCTTTGCACATAAAGGTTCTGCTCGGAATTGTTCTCGGCAACAATCGTGAACGTTGTCCCGGATACTGGATTGCGCAGTGTCGCCCGATTCACCAGCGGGCTGCCCAGCACGTAAACGCCGGTCACCGCATTCACCGGATAGAATCCCAGCGCCGCAAAAACAAACCACGTGGAGATCTGCCCGCAGTCGTCGTTGCCCGGCACGCCCTGCGGCGTGTTGTTGTAGAGCCGTGCCACCTGGCGCACCCGCTCCTGCGTCTTCCACGGCGCGCCCGCAAAGGCATACAGATACGGGATGTGATTGCTGGGCTCATTGCCCTGCGCATCCTGCCCCACCATGCCGCTGATGTCGGGCGGCGACTCGAGAACATCCGAACCCGCAGCGTAAAGCGCGTCCAGCTTCGCGATAAACGGCTCATCGCTGCCGTAGAGGTCGATCAGCCCCTGCACGTCCTGCATCACATTGAACGTCGCCTGCCAGGCATCGGACTCGGTGTAGTCCTCCCAATATTCCTGATCGGGACGGAAAGGCTCGCGCCACTTGCCGTCCGCGGTCTTCGCCCGCATAAATCCCGTGGCGGGATCGAACAGGTTTTTGTAATTCCCGCTCAGCTTGTAGAACATCTCCGCGTCATCGTGCTTGCCCAGCAGCTCGGCCATCGCGCCCACGCACCAGTAGTCGTAGGCGAAATCGAGCGTGCGCGAAACCGATTGCCGCTGCTCCCCGGCCGCCACATAGCCCAGCGTGCGGAACTGCTCCTGGAGCGCCTTGTTGTCATTCGCCGTCGCGCCCACCAGCGCCGTATCGCGCATCGCCGCGTACGCTGCCTCCACATCGAAATCGCGCAGACCGCGCGTGTACGCGCCCACGATCAGCCCCACCACGTGAAAGCCCGTCATGCACCACGTCTCATTGC
>JASIAO010000415.1 GCA_030041955.1 Acidobacteriaceae bacterium
CTGCGCGTGATTATCCAGATTTATCTGGATTCTGCGCCGGACTGGGTTGGCCGGCTCTATCCGGATGGACGATTCGTCGACAGCAGCGGCGCGGTCATCAATTCGCAGTCGGCGCCAGGATATTCGATCGACAATCCCGGTGTGCGAAGCGAAGCTCTGGCCTTTCTCCGGGCACTTTCGCAGGATGCCAACCGCTATCCGGCGCTCTACGGCTGGGATGTCTGGAGCGAGCCTCACCTGATCAACTGGGCCGAGTTTCCGTACCTGAGCAATCCGGAATTCGGCTTCAATCCGTCGACGCAGGCAAGGTTCCGGAACTGGCTCCAGGAAAAATATCAAACCCTGGATCAATTGAATGCAGCCTGGTACCGCACTTACACCAGCTGGGACCAGGTGGAGGCCCCAAGATTCCCAACCATTCTTTCCTACACCGACTACATCGACTGGCGGCAATTCATCGACGTGAAACTGGCGGAGGACCTGGCACTGCGCGTCAACGCGATTCGCACCGCCGACAAGGTTCACCCCATCGCCAGTCACTCCGATGCGCCCAGCCTGTTTACGTCCCCAACAGATGGGTATGGCGAGCCGGATGACTTCAGAATGTCTGCAAATGTGGATTTTTATGGCACGTCGATGTATCCCATGCATTCGGAATCCATCCACCCCTGGGGCAACGCGATGCTGGATACCGCACTCGATTTTTCCCGTTCCGCGGGACACAGTTTCGATAAAGGCTTCTGGATCGGCGAACTCCAGTCTGGCCAGGGCGCGACGGGTATGCGCATCGCCGATCCGGTGACTGCACAGGACGAGACATTCTGGATTTGGCAGGCGGTCGCGCACGGCGCGCGTGAATTCGCGGTGTACTCCTGGTATCCGATGAGCTCCGGATTCGAGTCGAACGGCTACGGGTTGATCAATCTGGACGGCACCTTAACGGATCGCGCTCGGGCGGCCGGAAAAGCCGCGGTCATTATTAGTCGCCACGCGTCGAGCCTGCTGCGGGCAACGCCTGCTCCTGCGCAAGTCGCCATCCTCTATAACCGACTCTCCTATATGGTGGGCGGCTCCCAGCCCACCCTCTCAAGGCTGGGACGCGCTCCGATCGATTCTGCCGTGGGATTGCACGAGGCGTTTGCGGAGGAGCAGATTCCGGTGGACTTTGTCTCGACCCAGGACGTTGCAAGCGGCAAACTGAGCCAATACAAAGTCCTCTTTATTCCCTTCCCTGTCATGCTTTCGGCCGATGTTGCCGAGGGGATCAGGCGGTTTGTCGCTGGCGGCGGCTATGCCGTCGCAGGGGCGCGCCTCGCCTGGAACAACGAGCGGGGATTTGCCAGCACGGTCATTCCGGGCATTGGGCTGGACAAGGTATTTGGCGCCAGAGAGACGCTGATCCGCCCCGTGGATCATCCGCAGATGACCCTCGACTCTTCGGCGGCTCTTCCCGGGCTGACTGATGGCCTGCGTATATCCGGAGCAGCATTCGAAGAGGATCTGGAGCCGTATCCGGGAGCGCAGGTGCTGGGCCGTTTTGAGGATGGAAAGCCGGCGATCATTGAAAATTCCTTTGGGCATGGAAAGACGATTCTCATTGGATCGTTTACGCCGCTGGCTTACGAGGAACATTCCGATCCAGAGACGAGAGATTTTCTGATTTCGCTCGCCAGGCTGGCGGGTCTTTCTCCCGCAGTCACCGTCTCCGGAGCTGGACAGGCAGAGATACAAGTGCGCCGGATGGTCAGCGCTCATGAGCAAATCGTTTTCACCTTCAATGAGTCGAAAGACTCGGCTGACGCGACTGTTTCGCTGGCCGTTCCATGGGCACCGCAGCATGCGATGGAATGGGCAGATGATCGCGCTGTGCCGTTTCAGACAGAGAACGGCAAGGTGATCCTGAAAAAGACCTTCGCTCCGGGGGAGGTTTGGGTCGTGTGTCTCGAGGCCCGGTGACGGATTCCGAGCTCGGCGGCGATAGGTGAGAAGCAGTTTGCAACGGGGGAGGATGCGGTCTGATGCCTGACTATGCTCTGGTGGCCGATATTGGCGGCACAAAGATCAGAGTTGCCAGAGTCAGCGCGGCTGGCCGCATCAGTCATCGCTTTGAAACGAGTACGCCGCGAGCGGGAGGAACTGCCGTCGTTGATGCGACTCTGCGATTGCTCCGGCAAGTCCCCTGGGAGAACGTGCGCGCGGTGGGGATCGACGTCCCGGGCCTTGCGTATGGCAATGGCGATGTGTGGGCACCGAACATTCGAGGGTGGAAGCGCATGCCGCTCGGCCGGCGATTGCGCGAGCAACTCCGGCTGCCGGTGGTTGTAGACAGCGACCGCAACGCCTTTGTTGTGGGGGAAGCCTGGAAAGGCGCCGCTCGCGGCTGTCGCGACGTGATCTTCCTGGCGGTCGGCACTGGGATTGGAGCCGGGATCATCGCGGATGGCCGCCTGCTGAGAGGGCATGGAGAACTGGCGGGAAGCGTTGGGTGGATGGCGGTTCGCGACGATTTCCTTCCGGCGTACAAGAAAACCGGGTGTCTTGAAAGCCATGCGGCCGGCCCTGGCATTGCGATCGCGGCAAGCCGACGTATGAAGCGTACGCTCCCAGCTGAGGATATTACCCAGCTTGCGATTCAGGGAGATCAGCGCGCGCAGGAGGTTCTGTCGCAAGCGGGTACTTATCTCGGCATGTGTCTGGCTAATCTGGTGAGCACCTTAAATCCCGAAGTTATCGTGCTGGGAGGTGGCGTAGCAGAAGCCGGAGAGCTGGTGTTAAAAACAGCCCGGCGGACGATGATGCGCTGGGCGCAGCCAATTGCTGTCCGGCAGACCCGTCTCGTATGCAGCAAGCTGGGCGGTGCGGCTAGCCTGCTCGGCATCGCCAGGCTGGCGTTTGAAGAGGCGTCCAGGCAGACGCCCCCCGCAAGGCGAGTGTGAATCTGCCTCCGGATGAAAAGACGAAAAAATGAACGACGAATCCATGCCCGCGGAAGCCGATCGCAATCGCACCGCTCTGATCTTTACGATCAATGCCTGCATGTTCATCTTCGGCATTGTGCTGTTCCTGATGGGAACTTTGCTCCCCACGCTCCAAATAAGCAACGCGCACGCCGGCAGTCTCGGCTCGGTTCCCCTGATTGGCATACTGATCGCGACCGTGCTCGTGGGACCCGTACTCGATATGCATGGGGCTAAGCGGATGCTGATTCTCGCGCTGCTGCTGATCGCGGGATCGATTGCTCTTATCCCGTCGCTCCGCAGCTACCGGGAGCTGGAGATTTGTTGTCTGGCTTATGGATTCGGCGGCGGAGTTTTAAATACCGCCACCAACGTGCTTATCGCGGATCTCAATGTGGAGAGCCGCACGAAGGCACTCAACGTGCTGGGGTTTTTCTTTAGCGCCGGTGCGGTTCTGGGACCTCTGCTGATGTCGATTGGGGGTGGGGATGTGTCCGCGGCGCTGGTGCTCCGCATTCTGGCCGGCCTCACCGCAGGGGTCCTTGTTCCGGTGGCTGTCTTTCGCTTTCCGCCTCCGCTGCGAGCGGGGATTGAGCTTCGCGCTCTGTTTTCGGTGCTGAATCAGCCGGCAGTGTGGCTGTTCGGAGTGCTCCTGATTTTCGAATCGGGAAGCGAGAACTGCATGTTTGTCTGGTCCGGGAAGGTCGTCGCCGAAGCGCTGCACGTCACTCCCGCGCAGGGCAGCCTGGCGCTGGTCGGTCTCGGTGCGGCGCTTGGGGTCGGCCGTCTGGCTGCTGTGCTGTGGCTGCGCTTGTTTGGAAATTACGGGACAATTTATCTTTCGATTTCCCTGGTACTAACGGGCATTGTCATCGCTTTGGCCGGCCGAAGTTTGACGACGATGATCGTCTCGATGGCCGTCATTGGATTAGGAATCTCCGCCGTCTTTCCCACCATTCTGGGAATTGCCGGTGATCGCTTTTCCCGGGAAACAGGGACAGTGTTCGGAGCCATCATTGCATTAGGTTTGCTGGGAGGAGCCACCGGCCCTGTATTAGGTGGCTATGCTGCCAGCCATGAGCCCTTAAGTGTTCTATGGATTCCTGGTATCTCCGCTGTGGCAATCGGCATTCTTGCCGCAATCGACAGCAGGCAACACGCTTGATTCCATCAGGGCCCGATGGTGACCACTCTAATCTTCGAGGCCGGATAGCGGGCGCAGGTAAGCCACGGCTATGCGGGAGAAAGTCCGGGAGTGTCGAGCACCGGTGGCGGATCAGCGGGTTGTGGGCAGACGCAGGCGGGGGGCGGCGTCGAAACACTGCTCGCCCGGTGCGCCGCTACGTTTGTGGCGTTAAGGCTGCATTGCTCTGCGGAGCCGCCGCGCCTGGCGCTTTCTGAGGAGACGATTCCGCCGGCTTGTTCTGCGGTGTTGTTTCAGCACCTTTTTGGCGCCGTTCGGCAGCCTTTCGCAGCTCTTCTTCCCGCCGGGCCTTTTCCGCGGCAGCTTCCTCGTCCGTGACGTAATGGAATTCCTGCACGCGTCCTGGGTATTGCTCGGCGGTGAAGACCCGGTTTTGCTTGTCGATTGCCACGCCAACCAGCGCCTTGAACTGGCCGGGCAGGTCGCCGTGTCCCATGCCAATGTAGGTCAGCAACTGACCTTCACGATTGAAGACCTGGAGCCGGTCCTGCATTTCGTCGGCAACCCAGATGTGCCCGTCGCCATCGATCGCAATCCCTTTAGGTCGGGCGAAGTATCCCGGCCCGTCGCCCGGCTTCCCGAACGTACTGATAAAGGTTCCGTCGGCGTCGAACATCTCAACGCGATCGTTGAGGGTGTCCGTCACAAAGACGTTGCCATCTTTGTCCACGGCTACGCCCTGCGGCGCGGCAAAGTCCCCTGGCGATGTGAGGTAATGGTTCTTGCCGCCGGTTCCCATACGCCGCAGCAGTTTCAGGCTGTCCGCGTCATAGACCAGGACCTGGTCTTGCTGCGTATCCACCACATACAGGAAACGATTATTGACATCCAGTGCCAGGCCCACCGGGTCCACCAGGCCCTCCGTAATCTGGCCATCAACATCGTGCTTCGCGTTGAAGATCAGCACCCGATGCATCTTGCCGTCCGAGACGAATAACCGGTCATCGTCGTCGATGGCGAGCCCGTTGATCCAGCCGAAATGGGCTTCGAAGCCGTTGCGTATGAGCTGGGTGTCGTGCGTTTCCGGATTGAAGATGAAGATCGCTCCAACCTTTTGATCGGCCACATAGACCATGCCTTTGGAGTCGATCGCGATGCCGTAGGGTCCGATCATCTGGAACGGATATGTCTTGAGGTTGACCTTTTCTGCGTCCGACTGGCCGCCGGCAAGGCGGTCCATCCACGTCGCCTTCGGTTTGGCGGCCGCGGCCTGCGAGTAGTCGATCTTCTGCCCCGCGAAATAATCCAGCCAGCGCACGCGCGCGATGTTGGGTGGGCTCGGCCACACCAGCTTGGTAGGGTCAAAGGGGAACTTGTGCGGGCCGGCCTCGGATGTCGTCGCGGGCTGCGCTTTCTTCTTCTTATCGGCTCTGGCGGGCCATGGCGAAATCACGATTACCGCGAGCAGAAGCAAGAGCGCCGGCAATTTGCGGCTACGTGCCGAATTTATCTGAAAGTTAAACATCTCAAGCTCCAGTTACTTCCCCGGGGATGTTGTCTCGTTCATATTGAGCCGGTTCTTATGGCAGTTATCACAAAAGGCCATGTTGTTGGCCTGATCGTTCACCAGCAGATCCGGTTGTGCCGATGCATGAGGCTGGTGGCAGGACAGACAACTTAGCTGGGCTTTCACCTTGCTCTGGTTGGTCGGATCCATCACGTTCGAAACAGGGTGATATGCCACCGGGTGTCCCAATCCGAAACGGAGGGGCAGGATCGGGACCTGGTTTTTCTGGTAATAGTCGCCGGGCAGCCGAACCGTTCCGTTGAAGATCGTGAGCAGGTTTTCGGCCTCCAGCTTCTGCGGAACGGAATCCGGACCGTGGCACTCCAGGCACAGCGCATTGCCCGCGGCGCGTAAAAGGTGATCGTTGTCACCGCCGTGCGGCGTATGGCAGGTTGCGCACCCCTGCCCAAATGCGGGCTGATGATGAAAGGCCTTCTTTTGCAGGTCGCCGATGTCACTGTGGCATCCGATGCAGATCGTCACTCCATCGCTCTTCGGCAGCCCAGGCTGGTTGCTGGCGTGCGGGCTGTGGCAGTCGGTGCAGTCACCCATGGCTCCGGGATGCTGCACTTTGGCCGTCGCGATCAGCTTCCCCTGGTCATCGTGGCAGGTCACGCACAGCGATTTCACGTCGGCCTGCGTCAGCACTACCTTTCCATCTTTCGCCGGAGCGTGGCAGGTGTCGCAGCTGTTGGCCGCAAAGGGCGGGTGCGTGAACTTCGCCATGAGTTTGGGAGATGAAGACTGGTGCGGGTCGTGGCATTCCAGACAATTCGCCGTAGCGAAAGGCTGGTTCTGATGCGCTTTCTGCAGGCCTGGATCCTTTGCATCATGGCAGTCGAGACAAAGGGCTGGAGCAGACTTGGTCAGGTGAAACTTGTTCTCCGCTGTCGGGTCCGCGCCGGTCTTATGGATCGTGTGGCAGGTGTCGCAACCCATATCGAGCGCGGCGTGACGGCTACCCCCATCCGGGACGTGCAGGCCCGTCTGGTGGCAGTTGAGGCACAGGTTTTCCTTTTCTCCTCCCGAAACCGGCCTCAGGAGCTGGTTCTTATTGTCAGTGCTATGGGGGTCGTGGCACGCCAGGCAGTCGCGGACCGCGGGCGGATGGACCGTGCCCTGAATATCTGCGGATTTCTTGTCGGCATGGCACGAGATGCAAAGCGAAACCGGAGTGGCGGTGATGAGCTTGACGCGAGTTACGTCTTTATTCACCCGGATCTCATGACAGCTCAGGCAGCCCATGGCCATTGCCGAATGAACAGACTTGCCTTTCGTTTTGTCGGCGTGGCATTCGAGGCATTTGGCCGGGTCGGTGTTCTTGTCCAGCGGGACCGGATGAATGTCGGCCAGGACGCGAGTCGCGGGCTGAATCGCAAGAATCAGCAAGACCCAGAGGACTCTCAGCCTGCGCGCACACTGCCGGTGCCGGACGCCAGGCATCGAGCTGCGGCGTCGCGAACGACCTTCAATGCGCATTCGATCCTGCAACATGACGAACTCCATTGAGGCTCCAAAATCCCTTTGGTCTCCGCATGGCCATTAAAACTACCCGATTGGGTCTTCGGCTGTGAGATATGTCACTGGCCGACGAACGCCACACCACGGGCTGCATCCGGCACCCACCGCCCGGCCCGATGTTGCGAGATCGATCAACCAGCGCTCGCGTTGAAGTTCGGGCAATTGGTGGCCGATGAGCAGAGCAGGAACAAGGAGCACAAGCTCGATGATTCGCCGCATGTCCCTCATACTGACGCTGCTGGCCGGCGCAGTCACTGCCGCCGCTCAGATCGTTGCGCCGTCGACCGATGTTCTTGGCGCTCACCTCAACTACGGTCGCGGCTGTGCTGCCTGCCACTCGCCCCACAGCGGGGCGTTTGGCAACGGCAAAGCGCAATCCGCCGATCCCTCGTCGGGAGTCGCGGCGCTCTGGGGTGAGGACGTTTCCGGCCTGTATGGCAAGACTCTGGCCACGGGCGGAGGCAGCTTCGTTGAGGTTCTGCCCACGACCATGTCCGCTGCGACGCCCGACGTCGCCGGCATGCTGACCTGCCTGAGCTGCCACGACGGCAACTACGCGCAGACCGCCATGATGAAGAACAAAGTCTATGAGGCCCTGCCTTCCACGTACGGCACGGCGAACTCCATCCCCACCCTGATCGGCAGCAATGGCAATTACCTGAACGAACACCCGGTCGGACTCAACGCCACGGTCACGTGCGGGACCTCCACAGCATGGGACTGTACCCAGATCAACGGGACCATCGTCATGAAGGGGCCGAACTCCAGCAAATTCGTCTCGAATTACGGATTTTTCGTCCAGCTCGGAAACTACAACAACACCTCTGTTGTCGTCTGCACCACCTGTCATGACCCGCATGTGATGAATGTGGTCAAAGTCACTAACGGCTCGACGTCCGGGCTGCCTTCCGGAACGTACTCGACGATGTTCTTCCTGCGAGCGCCCTATAACCCCAATGACACCAATCCCCTTTCCAACCAGACCGCGCAATTCTGCCGTCAGTGTCATGCCGACAAATCCAACGAGGTAAACGGCAGCACTGCCAGAACCGTCTTCTGAGAACCGGTCTCATATACAGGACCGCGGCTCCGACCGGCTTCATGAGCCCCGCTTCGATGGCGGGTCTCACCCCGGGCATTTCCGAGCTGTGCAGCGATAAGACCAGTTTGGGTCATTTCTTCGCTCCTGCCGCTTTTCGCACGGCGAGCGATGTCACAGTGCCGTTGGCATTGTGTGCCGTCGCATGGCAAACCAGAACGCACGTATTTGCGGTGCGGTTGTAGGAAATGGGAAGACCGCCATTCGACGCCACTACGTTCACGTCGAAATTCACCAGACGTTCTCCGCTGATGCTTCCGCTCACCGCACCCATTCCATGCGCCGTGTGGCATGTGGAACAGGTGAAACCCGCATTGATATGCGTGCTGTGCTGGGCCCAGCTCGTATTCCGCATGATCTGGTTGGCCAGGTCGTGGCATTTCCCGCACAGTGCGTACGGCCCGTTGACACTGAGGTCCGGATTCGGGAACAGATTGAAAATCAGCTGGCCCGGCGCGGAGGTCTGGCTGAATTCATAGCGCCGCTCCAGAATGTGCGTCCACCTCGAGCCGTGCGGGCCGTTCGCGCCCGTGCCCCCGAATTCACGATTGTCATCGCTGTTATGGCAGTCGGTGCAGAAAATCTGTGTTCCCATCAGGCGCGCCTGCGTGAGGCCATCCAGCTTCACCATGTAGGGGCGCAGGCTGGGCTGGGGCAGCGCGCTGCTCCTCGGGTGCATCACCGGATGGCTGGACGTTGCCGTCACCGCAAACTGTGGAATCAGATTCAGCGGATCGCCTGCCGCGACGACGCGAACCGGGAAGTAACCGTAAATCGGCAGCACCTGCTTGCCGGCGCTGGTTCCGTGGCAACGCAGGCAATTCTCATACTGGTTGACGGCCGGCGTCAGCAGGGTGGTTCCGTCGTTGGCGCTAATGCCGGCAACACCTGCTTGCGAGACGCGGATCAGCGGAGCAGGCGGGAATGTTCCCACCGGCTCCGCTCCGTGCGCATTATGGCAGTCCACACAGGTCGCGTGACGATCGTTGTTGAGCAAAATGCTTTCGGCGGCATCGTGTGGATTGGTCGAACCGGGGAACGGGTGCCCCACCTTCGGGGCTGCGTATTCGGCAAACACATTGGCCCACGTCGCCATCGGCGAGATGTTGGAGCCATTGTGGCAGGCGATGCAATCCTGCTCGTTCATGCCGCGCAGCAGCCGCGCCGGCCCATTGGCGTTGTGCGGAGTGTGGCATGAGATGCAGGCATCGGCGGCGACCGTGGCATAGCTTCCTACCTGCGCCTGCGGCGATATCTTTCCCGCAGACAATGCGTGTGCGCTGGTAGCCCAACCGGCTAATGGATTCGCATGGCCGGCCATTTGCCGGGTGGGATCGTGGCATGCGAGGCACAACTGCCCATAGGAGCTGTTTTTCACCAGAAAATTCTGGGAAACCAGATCCCTGGCCTGAATGTGCGGATCGTGACACGACGTGCATTCGACGTTTCCCTGGATCAGCCTCACCGCTCCCGTCTGATCGGCGGTCTTGCCGTTTGCGGCCAGTGAAGCGGCCAGATCGATATTGTCTTTGAGCGGCAGCGTGAGACTGAACGGATGCGACGGCTGCATGTTGCTGCCGAAGACGTCCTGGGTATACATCGATCCGCGCATCGTGACCTGGCCGTACACGACGGTGTCTCCCACTGCTACCGTGCCATCGTGGCAGCTCAGGCACTGATTGCTGACCGAGCCGAGCTGCGGCTGGCGGCCGCGGTTAGCCTCGGTGTCGCTCGAGTACGTCGTGTAGCCCTGGGTTGTTAGCTTCTGGTTCCACAGCCCGGTGTTCAGCGCAGAGTGCGGGGCGTGGCAATAGGCGCAGGCATCAGGCCGGGCGCCGCTGATCGGAGACCGGCTCCCCGGTCCCAAACTGTGCATGCCCATCGCGTCTCCTGAGATCTGACCGCGCAGGGCAGTTCCCCACAGCACAATCGCCAGCCCGGCCATCAGCACGCCGACTCTCACTTCGTTTCCCCTATTGCCGTGTTATTCAGTCCCGAGTAATGAAACTCCTGAATGCGCCGGTTAAATGAATCCACAACAAAAACCTTGTCGTTGTCATCGATGAACAAACCGGTCGGCAGTTGAAACTCCCCGGCATGGGTTCCCCGTGCGCCGAAGTAGTACAGCAATTCGCCCTGCCGGTTGAAGACCTGCACGATCCCCCAGAGGGCGTCGACGACATAGAGGTCTCCCTCTGAGTCGACCGCGGCCGCCTTCGGCCGAAACATCGCTCCTGGACCGTCGCCGATTTTCCCCACCGCATACTGGAATCTCCCGGAACGATCGAAGACCTGCACCCGGAAGTTCATGGCGTCAACCACCATGAGGTTCGGACCCTGCAGGCGCAGTTCCGTGGGGTAATTGAACTCACCTTCACCCTGGCCTCTCTGCCCGAACATCTGGACCACGTTTCCCTGCATGTCCAGGATGTACACCCGGTCGCGCAGCGTGTCTGTGACATAAATCCGCTGTGCAGCGGAATCGACCGCAATCCCCGTCGGCCGCTTGAAATAGCCCTCACCGCCCCTGAGGCTGCCGATCGCGCGAAGAAATTTCCCATTAGGTCCGAAGACGAAGATGACGCCTGCTTCCGAATCGGTCACGTAGATGTTGTCCTCTGCATCGACCGCGATACATTGCGGCGCCAGCATGGCTGGATCTTTATCCACGCGGTGGACGAACTTGTACTTGTGCTGCGAGAAATCGAAGATGTGCACGCCTGCGGCACCCGGATCGGTCACCAGGATTCGTCCGCGCGAATCGGTGACAACACTGTAGGGCCGCACCAGAAAACGATAGTCAGGTGCGCCGGCAACTATATCCACCAGCTTGTTCCAGAAGCCGCGGTCCGGCTTCACCTCGGATTCCGAACTGAAACTCCGTTCCCATGTCAGACTCCGCCCGCCTTCCAGCGACATCTGCCAGGATTCCGTCGCCCCGGCGCGAGCCGGGGACCTCTGAGCCACGCACATCGGCGCCAGCAGCGCGGCTGCAGCGATAGTCGCCACCGCACTCCACCAACTCCACTGGTATCTCAGAAGACGTTGAACCACCGCGACACCCCGATGTTGAACGAAGAAATGACTCCCGGCGGCACGCCGGAATCGCTGAAGCCCTGCTCCAGCCGCGCGTATCCGCTCGAGAAAGACAGCTTGCGAGTCTGATACTGAATGAACGTATTGAATTCGTTGTTTTGGCTTTCCGACTCGATTCCGCTGTTCGAGATATTGCTGGTCGATTTGGCGTACGAGGCCGACAGTATGAGCTTCTTTACGGGCGTGCTGGAGAGCGCGAACGAATAGCTGTTGCCTCCGTACTCGCTGACCAGGTTCGAGGGCAGAACCGGCGAGGGGATCGGAACGGGCACCAGCCCGGCCCCTGTCACCAGCGCCTGGCCGCTGGCCTTCGCATAACTGCCGTTCACGCTGAACCACATGCCGTAGCCCAGGCCGGCGTTGTAGCTCTCGCTGCTGCTCGTCGTGCCGGCCTGCTGGGTCAGGGCGGTCTGCGATGCGCCCGCACCCGCGCTCACGTTGAGCTTTCCCCAGTTCCTGTTGGCATTGAACGTGTAGTTGTAATAGGAATTCATGTAGGTCACGAGCAGTGTCTGCACGTTCTGCGCATATCCGAACGTTCCGCTCACCTTCCAGCCCAGCACGAGAGTGGAATAATTGCCGTTGGCCGAAAATCCGAGCGTATCCTCGCCGCTCTGGTCGTCCGAGTTTTCTGTGGCGCTGAATGAGCCGTTGAACGTGCCGCCGAACACCTCGTGCAGATACGTGACGCTGCCGCCGTACGAGGTCAACCCGTAGTTTTCTCCCAGAAAGCTCTCAGTCAGGCGCTCGGCAGTGGCCGAGGTTTGCAGATTGTGCATCGGTTCGTAACTGACAACGGCCGTCAGGTCCAGGGAGTTGGACTTTTGGTTCGAGTTGATTCCCGGGACCGCCCCTCCGGCCGCAACTACCGCCTCCAGCAGTTGTCCGGTCAGGTTGTCGGAGTAATTGGCGGTCGCCGTTACCGACAACTTCTGCGTTGGGTGCACCATGACGATGGCGTTCGACAAATCAACTGTGCCGCTGGAGGTGGAACCCAGATAGCTGCTGCCCCAGTCCGACCGGTTAATGCCGGCCGCAGCCGAACCCTGCAACGGGAGCCGGTGCGAAATGTTGAAGCCGGCGCTATCGTCGCTCGAATGGCTTTCGGTTGGCGGTTCATCCGTCACCAGCTCGGGGATCAGCGCGTGCGCGCGTCCCGTGGTATAGAACCCGCTCAGGTTGAATCCCGCCACAGAATAGCCGGAGTGAAGATTGAGTGAGTCGAAGACGTTTGTCCCTTCTTCGTTGGTCCCATATACCGAATAGCTGCTGTTTCCTGTTTGCAGGCCGGCCGAAAAGCTCGGTGCGTTCGGAAGGTTCTCGCTCCAGTTGATTCCGAAGGTGCTGCCGTTGCCATGGGTCACGTAATTGGCGAGACCGGGCACGCCGTAGTTGCCCTCGCTGTTGTACGCGTCGGAATAGCTGATCGATCCCGGGAAATGGCTGCCTGCGAAGATATTGCTGCTGCCGGTAACTCCGCTCGCATTGGTGATGGACTGAAAGTTGGAATTTGCCCGGGACTGATTGAGATAAAATTCAGCGCTGAAGGACAGGAAATTGGGGTTGTAGTAGAAGCCGGAGAATGTGCCCGCCCCGCCCGGCGTCCAGCTATGATCCGATCCGGTCTCGTTGCCCCAGTCCGCCGCATATCCCGACGACACCGTGCCGGTCAGATGGGTATTGAGTTCTCCGATTTTGACCTGCGCGGGCAGAGAGGGAGCCACGAGCAACGCCGCTGCCTCAACGATCCACGCAATTCGCAACCAACCCGCCACTGTGTGCCATCCCTGAATCGGCTCTTCAGCATTGCTGCTGACGGCTTTCATTCCTGTACCAGGCACCCACATCGATAACCTGGCCTGTTGCCCTCCCTGGCCGGACCCGATTCAGCACTTCAAAACTCCTCAACCTGTGCGTTTTGCCGTAGTTTCCTGTCCAGTGCGGCACGCAACTGATTTCTCTTGTTTTCGTGCATCTGCGTTTCGAGCGGCGCTTTCACATCCTCGAATTTCGTCATCCCCGACGGGGTGTGCTGGCCCAGACGCACGATCGTGTACGCATCGTCCAGCTGAATCACGTCGCTGATATCGCCCACTTTCATGGCGCGCAGCGCATTCAGTACCTGCGGCGCCAGCTGATCGACAGGAACGGGCCTGTGCTGCCCCATCACCACGCGGTAATCATCGTCGGAGATTTTCTCCGCGAGTAGCCCGAATTGTTCGGCCGTTTTCGTGGCTTTCGCCTGAACCAGCGCCTGCTTTGCGCGCTCCCTTCCTTCCTTCAGCTGTTCGGCCGTGGCGTTAGCCGGGGGGAGCACAGAGATCGTCTGGAAGGTGTAGGACTCGGGATGCAGAAAGCGAGTGGGGTTGTTGTCATAAAAAGCTCTCACTTCGGCCGGCGATACCGTGCTCCGGTCCTCCACCTCAGCTTTCAGAAATGCATCAATGAGCAGCGAGCGCCGGATCTTCTCGCGTAACAACTGCTGTGAGCCGTGGAATTGACTCTGCAGGAATGCATCGAACTCATCAGGCGTGGCGAACTGCTTGCGAAATTCAGCCTCGGCACGCTGCATTCTCGCAGGTGGCACCGTCATTTTCCGCCGTAGCGCTTCCTGATAGACCAGTTCCTCGAAGACGATCATCTTCAGGGCGCCATCGTGGATCTGAGCCGCAAACTCCTTCGGAATCCCGTTGTGCTGCCGGGCGTACGGGAAAATGGTGTACTCCTCGCGCAGCAGATCGTTGGCGGTCAGCACCACGCCGTTTACTCGCGCCACCGGCTGATCGCCGGATGTCGAAGCTGATGGCAATGAGGGAGCATGCGACGCCACCTGGGCACCGGCTGTCGTGAAAGCCAGGAAGAGATATCCGCAGATTGATAGTTTCCGTGTCATGGGGACTGTCCAACTTTCGAAAAAAAGGGGAGGGAAATTTCCTGGCCCCTCCCCGTCATGCGTCGTACAACAAACTGCTAGAAGATGGTTCCGGCTGTGCTGCCATTCATCTCGTTCGACTCGCCACCGTGGCACTGCCGGCAGAACTGCGCCGTCTGGTTGGTTTGGCTGTTTGTGTCTGCCGGGTTATACGGCCCGCGCAGGAAGAACATCGTCGCATAAGTTCCCAGCGGCAGTCCGGAGCCGGCGGTTTCGTTGGTGATGGTGGTGGTGCCGTTGGAATTGGCAGTGGGGGTGCCCGTGATATTCACTACATTCATCACGTGCTGGTTGTGGCAGGTCGTGCACAGCACTACCGGCTTATCCTGATAGGTGCCGGGGCTGACGAAGAAGCCGTAGTCCGTGACGAACCTGGACGATGCCGGCCCGGTCATCAGCACCTTTCCGGTAGCGCTGATCGTGCAATCCCAGTTGTATTGCCCGCCGCAGCCCATCACCGCATTCAGGCCCACCGGGTGGTCGTTGAGATAGTTGCCTACCGTCGTTCCGTCGTTTCCGAGCAGGGTCGGGACCGTGTTATACCTCCCGTACGTTGCCGGTAGCGTTTCATAGACGGTGTTCTTCATCATGGCGCCCGTGGCGTAGTTGCCGTCGTGGCAACTCAGGCACATCAGGACTCCCGTGACGTCGGGCGTACCGTTGAGCAGACTGCCGGGCAGTGTCTCGGTCGTTGCCGTGTACGTGCCCGTACCCAGCGCGGTCGCGGGAGGAGTGTAGCCCGTCCCGCCAAACTGCAGGGTCTTGCCATATAGGCTGCCGACATCCTCGCCCCACAGAGCGATGTTGCCCGAATTCGGGTCGTGGGTTTTTGCGTTGCCGTTTCCGTAGGCGCCGCTGTGCGGTGCATGGCAGGCCGCGCAGCCGCGGCCATAGTTAAGGTGGGCGCCGAGGACGTCTGTCGTCGGCGTGGTGATCTGGGCCGTCGCGAAACTCGCGGCTGCCAGGAACATGCTGGTAATTAGAAGATTGCGCCTCATTCTATGAAGCCTCCTGTACGCACTGTTGCTCGGCTGAACCATGACAACGACCGTGCTGGTTGAGAGGTTGAGTCCAGGCCCGAAGCGGAACGTGTGTACAAATCAAGCCGTTGCTGTGGATCTGGAATCGCTTGTAGCTGCTGACCGGATAATTCATCGCAAAAAAGACGGGTATGAGTCTGACGACTTACGGGACTAAGGCCGTATCTGGAATTCATCCCGTAAGAGCCACTGGCCTGGCGCATAAATATTTCTGAATTTCCCCTAATGACAGTTCTCTCCGAGCCGATATCCCGTTTTGGGAAGCCTGGAAAATTTCCTGACATTCTGGCGCTCCTTCGGCCAGCTTTCATGCAACCATTTCATGCATTTCCCTGGATGTGACCTTCGTCACAGGGCTCTGTGATGGCCGTTGCTACCCGCCCCGCCTCTTCGCCTCTACAGTGAATGAGCCAAACCAGGGAGGTTCACGCTATGGCGAATGAACTCGGCCGGGATATAGCCTTACCCGCGTCCCTGCAGTCCCGCTACGTCTGGCTGGCCGCAACCGCATCCCTTTTCCTGGGACTTGTCATCGGATACGCGTTCCCTGGATCACAGCCTCACACTGTGCAGAATTCGGACATCGCCGCCGTGCCGGCTTATTCAGGCACTGTGCCGGGCCATATGCAAATGCCAGACCCGGAAGAGATGAGGCAGATGGCGGACAGCCAGGCAGCGCCGCTCCTCCAGCAACTGAAGAGCGCCCCGGAGAATGTCGATCTGTTGATTCAGGTGGGAGCCGTCTACCATGTCAGCCACCAATACAAAGAGGCCGCCGAATGGTACGGCAAGGCGTTACAGATCCAGCCGCGCAATGTTCCGGTTCGTACCAAGCTCGCTACAAGCCTGTATCGCAACGGAGACGTCGACGGCGCGATTGCGCAGTTGAATCAGGCATTGCGCTACGACCCGAAGGATGCAAACTCTCTGTTTAACCTCGGGATGATCCGGCTGCAGGGCAAAGGCGATGCGCGAGGCGCGCTGGCGGCCTGGCAAAAGCTATTGCAGTCTAACCCGCAGCTCAGCGCGGATCGCAAGGCCGCGGTGCTGCAGCTGATAGCGGGAGTGATGACGACCCTGAACGATCAGCATGCACTGGAAGGAGCACGAACTCATGAAGAGAGCCGGCCAAAAAGCGAGTAATCGCTGGACGATTTTTCAGGCGATGACCCTGGCGGGGGCCTGCCTGATTGCGGGAACCGCCGGCGGCTGGCTGATTCGCGTATGGCAGACTCCGGCAGTCACGGGAGCAACTCAGGCGGCGGAGCCTGCCAGCGCTGGAACATCTGGCGCCGAGGCAACGACTGCGCAACTGAAGACAGTAGCTGACAACAAGGCAGCACCGTTGCTGGCAAAACTTCAATCGGATCCCAACAACGCGGAGTTGCTGACCAGCCTCGGCAATCTGTACTACGACGCGCGCCAGTACCCCCTCGCAGTCGGTTACTACGGGCGCGCGCTGAAAGTAAAGCCCTCGGACATCGCGGTGCGCACGGACATGGGAACTGCCTACTGGTACATGGGCGATGCGGACTCGGCGATTGCCGCCTTCAACCAGGCTCTTGCTGACGCGCCGGACAATCCTAATACCCTGTTTAATCTCGGCATCGTCGAATGGCAGGGCAAGATGGACACTCCCGCTGCCGTCACCGCCTGGAAGCACCTCCTGGCAGCTAATCCGAGCTATGAGGGCAAGGCAGAAGTCGAGCAACTGATTGCCCAGGCCGAAAAACGGGGGGCTGCCGGACCTGGCCTGAACTAACCAGCACGCGAACCCTATCCAATTGGCAAACCATTCCCCGTGCCGCTCCGTTTGTCAGTTCACCGTGATCGTCTTCTGCGCGGTATAGACGTCTCCGTTCGCGTCCCACAGCTTGAACACCAGCGTATGGCTTCCGCTGGAGAGGCCCTGCGTTGTATCCACATACGACGACGAGCCGCTGCACGCTCCGTCGCTGTTGCAGTTGGTGCCGGGCACTACCAGGTCCCCATCGATATAGATCTGGGCTGCAGTCGTGAGCGTGGGCGCCCATCCGTTGGCAAGAATATGCACCGGCGAGCTGCTGGTCGATCCCGAGGGCAGGCAGATGCTGGCCCTCTCATACGCTGCCGGGCACGCAGGATACGGCGTTCCGCTGTATACCGTCACAGTGCGGTCGGACCGGAAGCTGCGCCCGCTTGCATCCCAACCCTTGGTCACTAAAAAGTGAGTGCCTGGCGGCTCCGCGAATGTAGTGTTGAAGCTGCTCACGTCTTCTGAATAGACCAGGTTGTTATCGACGTACTCCTGTATCCCCGTCATCGTGGTCGTGTCGTAGCTGCTGGCCTCGACGCGTACCGGACTGGGCGTGTAGGTGAAGTTCACCGGCTGACATACGGTTAGCGATGGGCTGATCTGATAAGTGCCGCAGGCTGCGCGCTGGCCGCCATTGATGAAGAATTCCGTCTCCGCGTCTCCCGGCAGGGCCATGGCAAAATCCATCATCCCGTCCCGATTCCAGTCGCCTGCAGCCAGCCCTCCGGGACCACCGGACGTGGCCATCCACATTTCCGGCGTCTGCGAGAATGTTCCGTTGTCCTTCCCCAGCCACACGTACAGGCCGCCTCCGCCCTGTCCGCTGGGACTGGAGGCCGCGGCAATATCGCCGATTCCGTCTCCATTCACATCCACAGCAATCGGCGTCGTCCCCGCCGCAACGCCCGGATCGGTAATCAGCGTCTGAGCGAAAACTGTCTCGTCACCCTGGCCGAAGAACGCGTCAAATCCCGCGCAGGGCTGATATTGCGGCCCCTCCGGAGCCTCCGTCGGCGTTGGATTGCAGGTGTACGAGACGGTGATGTCGTCGACTCCGTCCTGGTTCAGATTGCCTACCGTCAGGTCCGCCGGGGCTGTATAGCTTTTCAGCTCGACGGTTTTGAATGTGCCGTTGTTGTCGCCCCACAATACGTAGGCCGCGTCCCCGGTGAGAACCGCCAGATCGCTGACGCCCGTGCCGTCGATATTGCCGGCGCGTATACGCTGGATTGCCGGATACGTTCCGCTCCCGACCTGAATCGTATCGGCCAGCACAAAGCTCTTGCCGCCCTCGTTCTTGAACAGCTCGACGGCCCCGTTCTGGTCGCCGACAGCCACATCCGGATAGCCGTCCCCGAAAAATGAGCCGACAGCCAGCGATACCGCCGCCGTGCTGGTGGCGACATCCACCGGCGCCTGGAAGGTCCCGTTGCCGTTGCCATAGAACACGACAAACTCCCCTCCGATGCTCAGCGCTACAACGTCCAGATTGCCGTCCTGGTTCATGTCAGCCGCCGCCAGGTCGTAGATGGTGTTGTTCACCGGGCCTACGTTCGCCGGCGCCTGAAAGGTGCCATCGCCGTTTCCGAGCAGCAGCGTAACGTTGTCGCCGTCGTTGCTCCCGCCGCCGAGAACGACGTCGGGCTTGCCGTCATTGTTGAAGTCTCCCTGCGCGACGGTGAGGTCGTTGTAGACAGCGGCTGAGTCGCGATTCAGTTCGAAGCTGGGTGTCTGCGCCGTGAGCGTAGCTGCGGCCGCGAGGAGGACTGCAGCAGAGAGTAGACGATGAGACAGCATAAGTAGGAGAACTCCTGGCCCCTGGTTACTGAAAGATCAACTTGGAGCCACCTTAGGTTGCTCAGGAAGCTGATTAATCAGTGCAGGTTGCGCAGACATTTGCCAAATTTTGCTCGTGGCTGCGCCGCCCGACGAGGAGCTGACTTTATTCGTCACTGGCGCGCCATCGCTGCAGCGACACAACTCGGCTCGAGGGTCAGGGGCGCGCTTCCGGTCCGGAAATCCCGCGCCGGTCACACGACGCTCTGGCCCGGTTCCGGCCATCGTCTGGCTCTCATCTCAGCCCTGTACGGTTTGGACTAAACTGATGGGTTATGGCGATCATCGAAACTCCCACCGTCATCCTGCCGCGCGCCCCGAAAGGCAACTTCCGAAACGAGCCGTTCACCGATTTCTCGACCCACGAAAACGCCCACGCCATGCGCGAAGCGCTCACCCGCGTCGGAGATCAGCTCGGTCATGAGTACCCCCTGATCATTGGCGGCGAGCGTGTGCACACTACCGGCAAAATCGAGTCGCGCAATCCCGCCCGGCCTGCCCAGATTGTCGGCGTGCACCAGAAAGCCGGTACCGAACATGCCGACCAGGCTGTGCAGGCCGGACTGCGAGCCTTCCAAACCTGGCGTTTCGTTTCTGCCGAGGAGCGCGCGTCTCTCCTGCTCCACGCTGCCGAGCTGATTCGCTCCCGCAAATTCGATTTCTGCGCGTGGCTGACCTACGAGGTTGGCAAGAACTGGGCCGAAGCGGACGCGGACGTGGGCGAAACCATCGACTTCCTTGAGTTCTATGCTCGCGAGGCGCTGCGGCTGGCCGCCGCTCAGCCGCCCATCCAGCTCCCCGGTGAGCACGACGAGCTACTGTATATTTCGCTGGGCGTCGGTGCTGTCATTTCCCCGTGGAATTTCCCTTTCGCCATCATGGCCGGCATGACCGCCGCCGCCATCGTTACCGGAAACACTGTCGTCCTCAAACCCTCCAGCGACTCGCCCACCATCGCCGCGCGCTTTATGGAAGTGCTCGAAGAGGCCGGCCTGCCGCCGGGCGTGGTGAACTTCTGCCCGGGCTCGGGTGCGACCTTCGGCAACGCCGTCGTCGAGCATCCGAAGACCCGCTTCATTGCCTTCACCGGCTCCAAAGAGGTTGGTCTCGACATCCACTGGCGGGCGGCAAAAACGCAACCGGGCCAGACCTGGATCAAGCGCACCATCCTCGAAATGGGCGGTAAGGATTCGATCATCGTCAGCGCCGATGCCGACTTCGACGCCGCCGTGAACGGCGTCATCGCCTCAGCCTTTGGCTTCAGTGGTCAGAAGTGCTCTGCCTGCTCGCGTGTGATCGTCGAGGAGCCTATTTATAACGAGTTCGTGGATCGGCTGCGCGAGCGCGCCGATGCGTTGACCGTCGGCGATCCGACTGAGAACCGCAACATGGGACCCGTCGTCAACGAAGGCGCGATGCGCACCATTCTCGATTACATAGAGGTTGGCAGGAAGGAAGGCCGGGTCGTCGCCGGCGGCACCGCGGTCGAAACACCGGAAATGGGCTATTACATTAAGCCAACGGTGATCGTGGATGTGGCTCCCAAAGCGCGAATCGCCCAGGAGGAGATTTTCGGGCCGGTGCTCGCCGTCATCCGCGCGCGCGATTTCGATGAGGCCCTGGAAATCGCCAACAATACCGAATTCGGACTCACCGGCGCCGTGTTCTCCACGGACCGGAAAAAGCTTGACCGGGCCCGGCTGCAATTCCACGTCGGCAATCTGTATTTCAACCGCAAGTGCACGGGCGCAATGGTCGGCGCGCACCCCTTCGGCGGATTCAACATGTCGGGCACGGACTCAAAGGCGGGCGGTCCCGACTACCTGTACCTTTTCACCCAGGCCAAGTCCGTCGGGGAAAAACTGTCGTGATCCGGAGGACAGCGGCGATCGATCGCCCGCCGCTGTCTGGATGAACTGCTCGACCCGCATGAGTGGCTCAGGGCGAGGCTCACGCTCCTTCGAGTGAGAAATCCGCGCCCATCGTATTCGCCGAATTACAAACCCTGCAGGATCTGTTCGGCGATTGCCTGCGCTGCCTCTGCCAGAATGCGGTGGTGAATCGTGAACAGCGCCAGCTCCAGCCGATCCGAGACTCCCGTCTTGTCGTAAATGCTGCGCAGGTAGTTCTTGATCACCTGTTCCGTCGTGTTCAGCCGGATCGCAATCTCCTTGTTCTTACATCCCTGCACAATCAGCGCGACGATTTTCAGTTCTTTCGGCGTCAGCCGGTCGCGCACTCTCGACCCAACCACGTCCTCGTCGACCATCGGACCGTCCAGCCCCATCGCCCGCACGTTCCGTTCACCCAATCCCACATGACGTACACATTCAATCAGCGCCGGCCCGGTCGCGTTACGCTGGATTGCGCCGTGCACGCCGAAATTGAACCATGGCTGGACCGGTTCTCCGTTTTCGGCCACCACGATGCTGCGGCTGCCGTTGGCATGAACCCGAGGAAGCAGAACCTGGGGATCGAGCTTCAGCGCCGATGCAAAAATCAGAATGGCGCCACGAAAAGTTTCAAGTGCTCCATACAGCCGCTCTGCCTCAGCACACTGTGCAATGATGCGGAAATCGTCCTCCATGGCAAGAATCTTGGCCGTGCCCGCACGAAAAATAGCCTGATTGTCAGCAAGAATCAGTTTGTTCATGTGTCCGCTTCCTCAGTGGGTTCGTCGTCAGGAATCTCCCGACGACAGATTGGGTCAACGCGCATTACCCTGCTCCGCACTGCGCTGCAACAGTCATCGGCCCGGCAGACCCAAACTGATTACCCGTGTCTCTTGTTCGGACACTTGTGATACTTACGACTGGCCCCGGGAGAACGATGGAGCCTTCCGGTTTAACCGCCCCGGAAAGACTTTCAACGATGACCTGCGTTCTTTCGCCATCATCCAGGACAAAAGTAACTCGCTGGCCCCCGAGGGTCCTGTGACGTACGTCACTCTTCTCGTTACGGCCGCTATTGCCTCAGCCTTCGCTATGTCCGGCTGGTTACCCTGCATCGGACGCCCCGCCCCGCTTCGCCAAATCCCGATTGCCCTGTAACGTATTAGGAAGACCCCGCCCAGGAGTTCTCCTATGGCCAGGCCCATCATCCTTGCCGTCGACGACGATGCCAGCGTGCTGGAAGCGGTGGTGCAGGACCTGCGCCGTCACTACGGACAGGATTACCGCGTCCTGCGTGCTGCCTCCGGTCAGGCCGCCCTCGACACCTGCACGCAGCTCAAAGACCGCGGAGACGCGGTTGCGCTGGTCGTTTCCGACCAGCGCATGCCTGGCATGCCCGGCGTGGAGCTGCTGGAGCAGGTGCAGGGTGTCTACCCCAAAGCGCGGCGCGTGCTCCTCACCGCTTATGCGGACACTGAGGCGGCGATTCGGGCCATCAACTCGGCCCGCATCCACTATTACCTCACCAAACCCTGGGATCCTCCGGAAGAGCGCCTCTACCCCGTCCTGGATGACCTGCTGACCGACTGGAAGGATGACTACAAACCGCCCTTTGAGGGCATTCGGGTCGTCGGACCGAGATGGTCGCTCCGCGACTATCAAATTCGCAATTTTCTTTCACGAAACCAGGTCCCTTACGTTTGGCTCGATCCGGAGCGCGACGATCAGGCCGTCGAGTTGCTCCACCGGTTCGGCGTCGACGACAGCCGGCTGCCCGCCGTGCTTTTCCCCGACGGCAGTTCATTGGTGCAGCCCCAGGACGCCGAACTGGCGGAGAAGGTGGGTCTGCGGACTCAGGCACAGCAGGAATTTTACGACCTGGTCGTCGCCGGAGCGGGTATGGCAGGGCTGGCCGCTGCGGTTTACGGCGCATCCGAAGGGCTCAGGACTCTGGTCCTGGAGCCTGAAGCGCCCGGCGGTCAAGCCGGAAGCAGCTCCCGCATCGAGAATTACCTTGGTTTCCCCCGCGGCGTCAGCGGAGAGCGCCTCGCGCGCGATGCGTACGACCAGGCCCGCAAATTCGGCGCGGAATTCATCACCCAGCGCGCCGCCAGCATTCGCCGCGATGGCCAATACCGCCAGGTGCGCCTGGCCAGCGGCGCGGAGCTGGCCTGCCATGTTGCCCTCATTGCCGTGGGCGTTTGCTATCGCCGCATTGAGGCGCCCGGCATTGAGCGCCTGACCGGCGCCGGTGTCTATTACGGAGCCTCCCTGGCCGAAGCCCGGGCCTGTAGCGGCGAATCCGTTTATGTCGTCGGGGGCGCCAATTCTGCCGGACAGGCCGCGATGCAGCTGTCCCACGTCGCGTCGCAAGTAACCATGCTGGTTCGCGCCGGCTCTCTCGAGAAGAGCATGTCGAAATATCTCATCGATCAGATCGCTGGAACATCGAATATAGAAGTGGAGACGAATACCGAGATCGTGGAAGCCCTGGGAGAGAAACGCCTGGAAGGTCTGCGTATCCGAACGCCCCACAGCGTGGAGACACGGTCGGCGTCCTCAGTCTTTCTCTTCATCGGCGCAGCGCCGCAGACTGAATGGCTTCCGGAGAGCATCATGCGCGATGCCAACGGTTTTGTGCTTTCCGGGCGCGACCTGCGGGTCGAGGGTAATCTGCCGCGCGCCTGGCAAGAAGACCGCGAACCCTACCTGCTCGAGACTTCCATGCCCGGAGTCTTTGTCGCCGGAGACGTGCGCCACGGTTCGATCAAGCGAGCTGCGTCCGCCGTTGGGGAAGGCTCCATCGCGGTCCAGTTCATGCATCAGTATCTGGCGCAGTTTTAGGATCGGAGCGAATGGCAATCAGGTCGGAGGAAGCGACGAGCAGGCAGCTTTCACAACAGGAACTGTCTCAACTTGTCCCCCGGCTGCCGCTTCTCGCCGGGCTCAGCAAAGAAGAGCTTCCCTGCCTCGGCACGGTCGAGCTGGTAGAGGCTCCAGCTGGAGCGGTCCTCTTTCGGCAGGGCGAGAGCACGCCGGCGTTCTGCATCATTATCGAGGGCGAAGTTCGCGCCGCGCGCCGCGAAGCCAACGGCATTGAGACTCCGCTGGCTGCTTTCCGCGCCGGCGACAGCTTCGGCGAAGCGCCGATTCTGCTGGGCGCCACGACCAGCGGCGTACAGTGCGAGGCCGCCGCCGATACAAAAATGCTGCGCGTCAGCCCGGAAGGCTTCTGGGGTCTGATGGCCACCTGCCCCACGGTCCGCCGCGGAGTGCTGGCCAACGCGGCGCAGCGCATCCACTCCTTCCAGGCCAACACCCTGCACCGCGAAAAGCTGATCTCGCTCGGCACCCTTGCCGCAGGCCTGATGCACGAGCTGAACAATCCCGGCGCCGCGGCCAGGCGCTCCGCCGCGCAGCTGCGCGAGAATCTGGCCCGCCTGCAGGAAATCAGCATGCGCTTTTGCGTTTTGCCGCTGACCCAGGAGCAGCGAACCTGCCTGCGCGACATGCAGCAGGAAGTCCTCTCTCTCGAGAAGCCCAAACCCGTAGGCAGCCTCGAAGAAGCCGATGCCGAAGAAGAGCTTGGTGCCTGGCTCGAGAGTCTCGGTGTCGCCAATTCGTGGAAGCTCGCGCCCACCCTCGTAGCTGCGGGCTGGCGCCGAGAGGACATCGTCTGCACGCAGCAAGCCTTCCCCGCCGCCACGCTGCAGGACGCACTCAACTGGCTCGAAGCTCTCATCTCCGCCATGCAGCAGCTTTCCACCATTGAAGAAAGCCTTTCCAGGGTCACCGAACTCGTCATCGCCGTCAAAAAGTACGCTTACGAGGACAAAGGCGGCGAACACGTCACCGATATCCACGAGAGCATCCAGAGCACCCTCACTATCCTCGGCCACAAGTTCCGCCACAAACAGCTCGTCATCGAGAAAGACTTCGCTCCCGATCTCCCCAGGCTGACCACGCGCGGCACGGGACTGAGCCAGGTTTGGACGAATCTGCTGGACAACGCCATCGACGCTGCTCCGCAGGGCTCGAAGATTCGTATTCGCACCTGGACTGAAGGCGAGTTGCTTTGTGTTGGCATCGCCGACCAGGGCCCCGGCATCGCTCCCGAGCATCGGGAGCAAATCTTCCAGCCCTTCTTCACCACCAAGCCCTCCGGCATCGGCACCGGCCTCGGCCTCGAGATCGCCCGCCGCATCGTCATGGCACAATACCACGGCGCTATCGACTTCACCTCCGAGCCAGGGCACACCGAATTTGTTGTGAAGATTCCAAGAAACCAGGCTTCTTCTTAGACTTTTCCGGCCACTCCTGCACACCGACACGTCGCGATGTGCTTCCGCCACAGCATCACTTTCCCCACCCCAAAAAGAAACCGGCCCCCGTCTGCGAGGGCCGGCTCGTTGCTTCGAAAACGCGCGCTTAGAAGTCCATCCGCAGCCCGAACTGCATGCGGCGGTAGGTGTCCAGCGTAGTGCTGTACGCGCCCATCGCGCCGCCGGTCAGTTGCGGATTCAGACCCGCCGGGCTGACGTCGAATTTGTTGGAGTTGGTGATGTTGTACACCTCCGCCGCGAACTTCAGCTCCGCCCGCTCGGTGATGTTCCACGACTTGGTCAGCGACGAATCGAGATCGAAGTAGCCGTCGCCGCGGAAGTAGTTCCGCTCCCCGGCCTCTCCGGCATACGGGTACCGGATAGGGCCGTTGGTGGTGAAGACGCCGTTGTTGATGGCGGCGATGGTCGCCTGCGGCATCACGTACGGCTCTCCGCCCACGAAGTTCTTCTTCATCTTGATCGGCTGCTGCGCGATGCCCCAGCCCGGATTTTCGTAGTTGGTGGGATAGCCCTGCGACAGCAGCGTGAACGGCAGCCCGCTGGTCACGCGCGTCAGCCCCGCCCACTGCCATCCGCCCACAAACGCATCCGCCACGCGGTTGATCCCGCCCAGCGCCGCCTTGCCCCGTCCCACCGGCAGCGCATAAATCCAGTCGCCGGTAAACAGGCTGTGCGTGTCGAAGTCCGAGACCGCCTTGTTCAGCTTCGGATTCCAGGTGTTCTGGATGCCGAAGTCCACATAGCCATCATCTCCATTGGTGAAGACGTCGCCGCGCTCCGTCTCCGATCCCAGGTCCAGCGACTTCGAGAACGTGTACCCGAAGTCCACTGAGAGCCCGTGCGTCATCGGATGCCGCAGCGTGAATTGCAGCGCGTTGTACGAGCTGTTGCCGATCGTGGATAGCGCATACAGCGAGGAGTACTGATCCGTCCAGAACGTCGACTGGTTCGGGCCGCCATTGAACGGGCTGCCCGGAAAGATCCCGAATGCATCGAGGATCGCCAGCGCCAGGGTCTCGCCACCGTAGTACCGCGTCCCCAACCACGCGTCGTTGAAGATCGCCTGCGTCGCGCTCTCTCCCGCGTAGTCAGTGTTTTTCATATAGGGAAAGACGTGCTCGAAGTAGGGGATCGCCGGCACATTATTGTTGAATTTCCCGTTTGGTCCGGTCGGCGCAGCATCCACCGCCTTCGACAGGATCCTGGCCGCGCTGAAATAGTCCCCGCCGCCCTGCGGGTCCACGTAGTCCACCGGCTCCGCCAGATCCAGCTGCTGCAGCAGGTGCCGTCCCAGCCGGCCAACATAAGCCTGCTCGAAGACAAACCCTCCTGGGAACTGGTGCTGGAACGATAGATTGAACGCCTCCGCGTAGGGGGTCTTCATTACGTTGTCGATGCCCCAGTAGATGCCAAACCCGGTGAGAGGCGGCGTGTACGGGAACGTCTGCGTCGGTGTCGAGGCGGGCAGAGGGATGTCGGGCAGAGTGGTCGCGCCGGTAAAACGTGGCGCGTTCTCAAAGCCGAGCTCATCCGCCGGGTTCGTAATCGCCGTCGCAAGTCCTGCCGACCCGGTCTCGTCGAAGTCGTTCACCAGCGCTTCGCCGTAGTGGTCGAAGTAGATTCCCGCACTCGCCCGCACCGATGTATCCGGACGCGGCGCCCACACCACTCCGATGCGCGGCGCGAAATTGTCTTTCTGCTTGGGGTAGTATCCCGGCCGGCCGTTGGCTTTCCCTGCGGGCGCCAGCGAGAGCGTCGGCTCGTAAATCTGGCTCTGCAACGCCGAAATCTCCCGCTGCCGGTACCACTTGTCCATGTTGATGGTGGGCGCGACCTCCTGCCCGTTGGTCTCGTAGGGTGTCTGCAGATTGGTGTAACGAACCCCGAGGATCAGGTTGACATTTTTCCGAACATGCCACGTGTCCTGCACGAACCCTTCGAATTCGTTCGAGCGGTAGTTCCTCGTCACGAACGCTCCGTTCGGCAGCGCCGTCCCCGTGGTCGGCGACGAGATATGAAAGTTGTAGACATCGGTCAGCTCCGGGATGGATCCCATCAAATCGCCGTAAGCGGTCGCCCATGATCCGGTATAGAAACTGCTGCTGATCGCTGGATTGCCGTTCGCCGGCCCGGGCGCCGGCAGATCTTTCTCATTGGCGTAGAGAGGATTCGTCTCCGCCCCGGAAAAGGAGTCCAAATCCGTTCCGAAATAATCCGTGACCAACCGCCAATCCACGCCAAACGCGAAGTTGTGCGATCCTCGCGTCCAGTTCAGGGTGTCGTTGATCTCGTTTACCGGAACATGCCGCAGCGTGCCGCAGTCGCAGAATTCAGTCGGCTGCGTCAGACCGTAGATGTACACGAAGCTCGCCTGCCCCGGACCGTTGACCTGGTATCCCTGGCGGATATAGCCGTAGCGCAGATCGTTCACGATGTTCCCCGTCGGCATCCAGGTATATCCGGCCGCTAGGCCCTTGGTGTTGTCGTCCGTGAAGCTGCCCGCCGGCTGCCCCGGCAGCGGTTCCGCCCCGGAGATCGTGTCCTTCTGCAAATTCCCGCGTACGAAGAAATGGTTCCTCGCGTTCATCTCGTAGTCGATCTTCCCAATGCTCGTGTTCAGCGTCGACGGCGCCGGCGAGGTGAAGAAGTACGACCCGCTGTTATATCCGCCGTCTCCAAGCGCGGTCCCCGTAGCCGTCGGAACGTTCTTGAAGTACGACAGAACCGCCGCGTTCGCTCCCGGCCCGTTCGGGCATACCGGCTGCCCGTTAAACATCTGCGAGGCGCACGGCTGGTCCAGTTTCGCCACCTGCGTAGCCGAAAGCATCTGCGGGTTGCCGTTCACATCCTGATACGCCAGCCCACCCGACATGAAGGTCGGCGTCGGAACCGTCGCGCCCACCACCGCGTGCGTGCCCACCCGGTTGCCTTCATAGTTGAAGAAGTAGAACA
>JASIAO010000416.1 GCA_030041955.1 Acidobacteriaceae bacterium
GGTATCACGAAGCGGCGGCGTTCCAGCAATTGCTGCGCGAGAGCACGGCGGCGATGCAGCGTATTCCGGGCGTGAAGTATGCGGCAGTCGCGTTGAGCGCGCCGTATGAGACGTTCATCAACGACTACGTCGAGGCCCGCGACGGCAAACTCGCCGGAACCGGCTACGCAAGCAGCTTCGACTACATCACGCCGGAGTTTTTCTCCGCGCTGCGCATCCCGATTCTTGCCGGACGCGCGTTCAGCGACAGCGACACAGCGAAGTCGCAGCCCGTTGCCATTGTGAACGCTGCCTTCGGTAAGCGCTTCTTCGACGATCCACACCCCATCGGTCGCCACTTCGGCAACGACAAACAGACCTGGACCATAGTCGGCGTCGTGCCCGATGTGCTCGACCAGTCGAATGTGCAGCGCGATGCGCCCATTGGGGTGGATCCGATTTACTACATCCCCTACACGCAGGCGTCGATGAGGTTGCTGGGCATTGTGCACATGTGGGTGCAGCCTTCGTGGATTGTACGGACGAGCGGGCCGGTGGCGGGGCTGACGGAACAGATGCAGCGGGCACTCGCCGACGCCGATCCGGGGCTGCCGTTCTCGGGGTTTTATTCGATGCAGGATTTGCTGGACCGCCAGTTGCAAATGCAGCGGATCGAAGTCCTGCTGCTGGGAACGCTGGCGGGGCTTGCGCTGCTGCTGTCGGCGGTGGGGATTTACGCGCTGGTGTCGAACCTGGTGGTGCAACGGACGCGAGAGATCGGGATTCGGATCGCGCTGGGGTCCACACTGGGACAAGCGATGCGGCAAATGGCTTCGAGCGGCGTGCTGGCGGCGGTCGGGGGTGTCGCGGCGGGACTGGCGGGAAGCTTTTTTGCGCTCCGTTTGATGAAGAGCGCCATCTATGGAGTGGGAGTTTACGACCCGGTGACGCTGGTGACGGTGCCGCTGCTGCTGGTGGCGATTGCGGCTGCGGCGAGCATGCTGCCAGCGCTGCGGATTGCGAGGATCGACCCGGCGGAAACGCTGCGCGCGGAGTGAAGACAGCGTGCAGCGTACAGCAGGTTTGTGAGATTAACGGCCGGTAGTTGAGAAGAAGAGCCGAGGTGAATCAACACAGCTCCTCCAGGCGGCAGGGCGACGAGAAGCGCTTTGCCGCCTTTTTTTCCTGCGCAGTGAGCCGCCGTATTCTGATGGCATGAGATACATCGAGATCGAGCAGTTTGGCGGTCCTGAGGCATTGCGCCTGGCTGAAGCGCCGCAGCCGGTTCCTGGCGCGGGGGAAGTGCTGATACAAGTTGCGGCGGCCGGGCTGAACCGGGCGGACATACATCAGCGGCAGGGGAACTATCCGCCTCCGGTGGGAGCGTCGGAGATTCTCGGACTGGAAGTGGCGGGCACGGTGGTGGAACGCGGGCCGGGGGCCGATGCGCGGTGGGCGGTGGGAACGGAGGTCTGCGCGCTCGTGCCGGGAGGTGGTTACGCAGAGTTCTGCGTGGCGCACAGCGGGTGCTGTCTGCCCATTCCGAAAGGGCTGACGATGGAGCAGGCGGCGTCGCTGCCGGAAGCAGCGATGACGGTGTGGGCAAATCTGTTCGATCCGCGGCGGCTGTTTGCGGGTGAACGGTTCCTGATGCAGGGCGGGACGAGCGGGATTGGCGTGTTTGCCATCCAGGCGGGACGCTCGTTTGGCGCGCACGTTGCGGCCACTGCGGGATCGGAAGAGAAATGCGGCTTTTTGCGCAAACTGGGCTGCGAGGAGGCGTGGAATTACCGCGAGGAGGACTGGGCTGCGGGCGCGCGAGCGTGGGCCGCGGGCGGCGAAGACGGGAAGGCGCAGGCTCATCGCGGCGTGGATGTGATCGTCGATATGGTGGCGGGCGATTATTTCGCCAAACATGTGGAGCTTCTGGGGCGTGATGGACGTCTGATCCATATTGCGACGGGGCACGGCAGCGAGGTCACGCTGGATCTGCGCAAGGTGATGGGGAAACGGCTGACGATTACCGGGTCGACGCTGCGGTCGCGTTCGGTGGAAGAAAAGACGCGGCTGCGCGACGGCGTGGAGCAGCACTTGTGGCCGCTGATCGAAGCGGGCCAAATTCGGCCTATGGTCGACCGTGTTTTTCCGCTGGCCGAGGCTGGTGAGGCGCACCGGTGGATGGAATCGAGCCGGCACATGGGGAAGATCGTGCTGCGAGTGGAAGCTGAACGGGGCCCGGGGCTGTCGGCGGCAGGATGAGAAGATGAATCAGGTATGCGTGTAACGATTAAGGGGCTGCGCCAGTGGATCGTCGGAGCGGCGGCCCTGTTGCTGGTGGTGGTGGCTGGCTTCTTTTTCTACGGCCGGAACCGTTTCAGGCACATCGCGCGGGATCTTCCGGGGCGGCTGGGCGTGAATATCCAGCAGACGGCAACCGGCTTCAGTTACTCGCAATCGAGCCAGGGACACACGCTGTTCACGCTGAAGGCTTCGAAGGAATTCCAGCTCAAGTCGGGGCACGTGCTGCTGCACAACGTGGACATCACGCTGTACGGGCCTCCGGGGTCGAACCGGACAGATCGCATTTCCGGAAGCGATTTCGATTACGACCAGACCGCCGGGGTTGCGATCAGCCACGGCGAAGTGAACATCGAGCTGGAGGGGATGGGCGGCGCGGCGCCGGCGGCGGGAAGCACTGCCGGCAAGGCCGCATCTTCGCCGGCAAATACGATCCGGGTGCAGACTTCCGGCCTGACTTTTGTGCAGAGGACGGGTGAGGCCTCCACGGCGCAGCTGGTTCGATTCCAGCTGCCGCGAGCTTCGGGAACGTCGGTGGGGGCCGACTACAACTCGAAGACGGGCGTGCTGATCCTCACGAGCCAAGTCCACATTACGACCAGCGATAACGGGAAGAC
>JASIAO010000417.1 GCA_030041955.1 Acidobacteriaceae bacterium
GCAACGCCGATCGAGCAGGTGAGCGAGCTGGGCGATTCCATCATCCAAAAGCTCGTGGCCGCCGGCATCACCACGGTGGAAGCTCTGGCGGACATGACCCCCGAACAGCTCGAGGAGATCCCGGGCATCGGGGAGAAAACTCTGGAGAAGATCAGCGTGGCCGTGCGGCATTATTTCGGCGAGTACCAGCCTGGCGAGGAGCGCCCCCCGGAACTCGAGTCGGCGAAGCAGCGTGCGGAAGACGCTTCGGCCGAGGAGCAGGTGGACGCGTTGCGTCAGGATTTGGCGCAGAGCGATACAGAGCCGGCGAGCGATGACGGTTCAGGGCGCATCAACGACGAGGTCGCCGAGGAGCGGCTGGCGGAGATCACCGAGGTCGGCCCGGCGCTCGACAGCGAAGGCGCTGAAGCGGTAGTTCCCGGGCGGGCAGATACCAGCGAACGCCTGGCCGAGCACGCGACCAAACCCGAGGTTGCTCGGGACGAGGCCGTCGTCGAAGGAAACGTCGAGGAAGTGCGCGAGGAAGAATTCGGCGAGAAAAAGGTCGACGAGGGTACGGGCGCATAACGGGGAAGGATCCGGGGCGCTGAGTTCCAGATGGAATTTCGTGCCTGCGGAGGCGGCAGCGGCCGGAAAGTGCGGATTCCCGCGCTTTTCGCCAGCTTTGTGCCGGGAAGAGCCGCGCGGCGGCTGCCTTTTCAGAGATAATAAGAAAGTCAGCAGATCCAGGGACAGAGCAGGACAGAGCAGAACCCACAAGTCAGGAGTTGTCCGTATGAAGAACTAAGGACCGGTGGGAAGTCGAGAAGACACGGGGACGGATGAGCACAGTTCGAATCAATGAATTAGCGCGCGAGCTGGAAGTCAAGAGCAAAGAGATTTTGGACGCTCTGGTCCAGGTTGGCGTGACCGAGAAGAAGACTCACTCCAGTTCGCTCGAGGCGGACGAAGCCGAGCGTGTGCGCGCGTATATCCATCGCGGGCGAGGTGGCAGCTCCGCGCCGAAGGCCGAAGCCGAGGCCAGGCCGAGAATCGACTGGTCGCAGGTCCACAAAGTGGGCGATGTCGCGCGGGCCATTCTGGAGAAACGTCAGCAGGAATTGGCCCCACCGCCGCGCCCGGCCGCACCTAAGCCGGCAGTCGCCGCAGCGCCGGCACGCCCGGCAGCAGTTGCCGCTGCGCCCAGCGCGCCCGCCGTGGCGAAGACGCCCGCACCCCCGGCTCCCGCAGCCGCTGCGCCCTCGATCGAAGAGCCGAAGCCCGCTCCGAGAAGGATTGTTCCGCAGCCGCGCCAGGCGCCGAATGTGGTTGTCGCGCCGCCGTCCGCCACGCGCCCCTCCGCGGCCGTGGCCACCGCTCCGCCGCAAACGCCGGCGATTGCCGCCAAACCACCGGCAGGTCCGGTGGTCGCCAGGCCTCCCGTTTCCGCTGCTGAGCCTCGACCGGCCGCTGCATCAGCCCCGGTTGTCGGCGCTAAGCCTCCCGTCGTGGCTGTGCAGCCCGTGGCTGCCTCGGCGCCGCCTCCGGCCGTCAGCGCCGCCGCTCCTCCGATTTCTGAACCCGCGCCTCAGCCTGCCGAGGAAGTTGCAGCCGCTCCTCCACCCGCTGCGACAGCCGTGCCGCCGCCGCGCCGAGTCATCATGCCGCAGACTGGTCCGCGACCTGTGTACAGTGCGCCGCCGCCCGCTCCCATTGCTCCTGCGGCTCAGGGTGGAGGCATTCAGCGCGGCCGTCCTATTTTCGATCGCCGCCCTGCCGCTGGCCCCGGAGGCCCGCGTCCCGGAATGGGCGCGCCTGGCCAGCAGCCCGGCGGACGCCGGCCCATGCACCCCACGCGTTCGCAGCCCGGCGGTCCCGCTGGACCAGGGCAGCGTCCTGGCATGGGTGCTCGCCCTGGATTCGGACAGCGTCCCGGTTTCGGCCAGCGTCCCGGGATGGGCGGACCCGGCCTCGCGCCGCCGCCTCCCGGTGAAGCTCCGCGCCCGGCTCGTCCCGGTCCGCGTGGCCGCGGCCGTCCGCATTACGAGAAGACCAAAGAAGGCCCGATGAAGGGCTTTGCGCCGCCGTCGCGTGCGACCGCGCAGATTCCCACTGGCCCGGTGCCCATCACCCGCACCATCACCGTGACCGAAGGCATCAGCGTCAAGGATCTGGCCGAAAAGCTCGAAGTCCGTGCCAAGGACCTCATTGCGACCCTGCTCGTCCGCGGCGTCTTCGTCACCGTGAACCAGACCCTCGACGCTGAACTGGTCAAGGATGTGGCCGCGCAGTTCGGCGCCGACGTCCAGGTCATCAGCTTCGAAGACCAGATGGCCAACGAGGCCATGGAGAGCATCCTCTCCACGGAGAACCCCGACGAGCTGGAAGTCGTTCGCCCGCCGGTGGTCACCGTCATGGGGCACGTCGACCACGGCAAGACCTCGCTGCTCGACGCCATTCGCGAGACCGACGTTGCCGGAGGCGAAGCGGGCGGGATCACCCAGCACATCGGCGCCTACAAGGTGAAGATCAACAAGGCGGACTCGCCGGCCTTCGGACGCGAGATCGTCTTCCTCGATACGCCGGGCCACGAGGCCTTCACGCGCATGCGTGCTCGCGGCGCCAAAGTCACGGATATCGTCGTGATCGTTGTTGCCGCCGATGACGGCGTGATGCCGCAGACCCTCGAGGCCATCGACCACGCCAAAGCGGCCAACGTGCCCATGATCGTGGCCGTGAACAAGATCGACAAGCCCGAGGCCCAGCCCGATCGCGTGAAAAAACAGCTCGCCGATCGCGGCCTGGTTCCGGAAGACTGGGGCGGCAGCACTGTCTTCGTCGATGTCTCGGCGAAGAAGCGGATGAACCTCGATCTGCTCCTCGAAATGGTGTGCCTCGTTGCCGATCTGCAGGCGCTCAAGGCCACGCCGAACCGCTCGGCCGTCGGCACCGTCCTCGAAGCCAAGCTCGATCGCGGACGCGGCGCTGTAGCCACCGTTCTCGTCCAGAACGGCACGCTGAAGAACCAGGACAACTTTGTCGTCGGCAACACCTTCGGCAAAATCCGCGCTATGTTCGACGATCGCGGGCGCTCGGTCGAAGAGGCAGGGCCCTCCACGCCCGTCGAAATCCTCGGTCTCGAAGCCATGCCCGACGCGGGCGACACCTTCCTCGTCGTCAGCGACCGCGACAAGGCCCGCGGCATCGGGCAGTATCGCAAGATGCGCGAGCGCGAAGCGCAGCTCGCCAAGTCCTCCCGCGTCACCCTCGAAGGTCTGGCCGATCAGATCAAGCAGGCCGGCGTCAAGGAACTGCCGCTGATCCTCAAGGCCGACGTCACCGGCTCCGAAGAAGTGCTCGCCGACTCGCTGCAGAAGATGTCCACCGAGAAGGTGCGCATCAAGGTCATCCACTCCGGCGTGGGCGCCATCACCGAGAGCGACGTGCTTCTGGCCTCGGCCTCCAACGCCATCATCATCGGCTTCAACGTGCGGCCGGAGCGCAAGGTCGCCGATCTGGCCGAGCAGGAAGAGGTCGAGATCCGTCTGCACTCCATCATCTACGAGCTGCAGGACGAGATTCACAAAGCCATGCTGGGCCTGCTCGAGCCGGTCTTCAAGGAAAACTACCTCGGACGCGCGGAAATCCTCAACGTCTTCCGCATTCCGAAGGTGGGCACCATTGCCGGCTGCCGCGTGACCGATGGCGTCCTTCGCCGCGACGCCGAAATCCGGCTCATGCGCGACGGGGTTCAGGTTTACAAGGGCAAGCTGACCTCGCTTAAGCGCTTCAAAGATGACGCGCGCGAAGTCACCCACGGCATGGAGTGCGGCGTCGGCATCTCCAACTTCAACGACCTGAAGATTGGCGATACCATCGAGGCCTTCGTGACCGAGAAGGTCGCCGCGGAGCTTACCGCGAGCTAACCACCCTCCGTCAACCATCGAAGCGCTCGGCGTGAGCCGGGCGCTTTTGTTTTGGGATGGGGAGGATCACCCGTTACAGTTGCAGGATCGGGGATCCATGCCGGAACCAGTGAGCGCGACGACCAGGCGGCAGAGCGGGCAGGCAAAGGGAGACACTGGTGGAACCTGGCCAGTCAGGAGGACTCTTCGCGCGCGCGGCTGATTCACTGTAAGAAGCGGCCAGGCGAAAACATCGCCAGATCGTGGCGAGTTCGTCCGTGCGCGACCAGTTCCGCGATGGCTTCACCGACAACCGGGGCGAATTTGAATCCGTGGCCGGAGAATCCCAGCGCCAGCGTGATGGCCGCATCGTGCGGATGCGCTCCGAGAATGAAGTGCTCATCCGGCGTCATCGTGTAGAGACAGGTCTCCGCGTGGACCAGGCGGCCGTTGAGCGCGGGCAACGACGCGGCAAGACGTCGCCGGATCAGCGCTTCATCGGATGGCCGGATCTCGCGGTCAACCGTCTCCGGCGTGCAGAGCTCGTCGCTGCCGTGAATGGCCACTTTCACGCCTTCCACGTCAGAGCCGGTGAGCGGAAATCCGTAGAGCATCCGCTCATCAGTCGCTGTTTCGAAAAGATAAACAGGCAGGCGGCGAAACGCTTCGATTGACGCCGTGGGCTCAAACCAGAAGACGACCTGCCGCGTGACGCGGAGATGGACCTTGAGATCCGCAAGTAGCTGATTCGCCCATGGACCCGCGGCGACCACCAGATGTCCGGCCGAGTACGTGGCGCGCGCGGTGCGCACAGTGACCGACTCAGGCGAGGTCTCAAAATCGAGGACGGCCTCATCGCAGTGCAGCTCGGCGCCGAGCCTGGCAGCTTTCAGGATTTGCTGCCTGATGCACAACTCGGGATCGAGATAGCCGGCATTCTGCTCCAGCAGCCCAATGGTGTCGTCGTCGATCCGGAAGACCGGCCAGCGGCGTAGAAGCTCGGCGGCGGAGAAGATCTCATGGGGCAAGTCGAACTGCCGTGCGCTCTCCGCACTGCGCCGCACCAGCTCGCCCGCGCTCGGCCCGAGACTGAGCCCCCCGGTCAGGTGCAGAAGCTTCTGCCCGCTGTCGCGCTCCAGCTTTTCCCACAGTTCGCGCACGCAGAGCAGCAGGCCTACGTAGCGGGAATCTTCCCAGTACGCCTGCCGGTAGATTCGGGAGTGCCCGTGGGAGGAACCGTGCGCATGCGGGGGCGTGAAAGCGTCAAAGGCGGTGACGCGGCAACCCTGCTCGGCGATGGCGCCGGCGACGGCGCTTCCCATGGCGCCGAGTCCGAGAACGATGACATCGGAAATGCGGGACATCCAGTGCCTTCCCGGGACGAAAGGACAGGATACTGGCGGAGGCCTTGTGCGGCGCAACCGAACGCGGTACATTCCGGCATACGAATGTCCGCGACTCGGAGCGCGACCATGGCCAGGCCCAGCCCCAACCTCAACCCGAAAGTCGACGCATACATCGCAAAGGCAAAACCATTCGCTCAGCCCATCCTCGAGCATCTGCGCGACCTGATGCACAAGGCCTGCCCGGAAGTGGAAGAGTCGATCAAGTGGAACATGCCGTTTTTCGAGTACAAGGGGACGATCCTGGGCAACATGGCCGGCTTCAAAGAACACTGCAGCTTCGGCTTCTGGGATAAAGGGATGAGCGCGGAGATGCGCAACGGAGGATCGGGGCCGCTGCGGCACATCACCAGCCCCAGGGACCTGCCCCCGGATAAGCAGATGCTCGCGTGGATCCGGCAGACAGCCGGTAATGTCGACCGTGGCGAATACCAGAGCCCGATGGCGACGCGCAGCCGTAAAGCGAAGCCGGAAGCGGAGGTGCCGGCAGCTTTCGCCGCTGCTCTCAGGAAGAACAAGCAGGCGTCCGTGGCCTTTGCCGCCTTCAGCCCCGGCTGTCGCCGCGAATATATCGACTGGATCGTTGAGGCCAAACGCGACGAAACGCGCGCCCGCCGCATCGCCACAGCCGTCGAGTGGATTGGAGAAGGGAAGCAGCGCAACTGGAAATATCAGCGCTGACTCCGGCTTCTACTTCGCCCCCTCAGCCTGCGACTCCAGCATCCTGATCGCCTCCGTGTACGCCATCGGCGGCACCTGCTTAAACCGCGACTCCTCCTCGTTCATCCGGAAGATCAGCGACTTCACCATCAGCGCCTTACCCGTCAGGTTCAGGCGCATGTGCGTCAGCTCCCAGTCATTGGGGCCGATGCGGTCCTGCTCCAGAAAAATCGTTCCCCCCTTGTCCAGCCGCCCCACAATGCCCCACCCAAAATCCACGTCGGTGATCAGGTGAGCATTCAGTTGGTGCAGCCGCTCGTCCGATACCTCGATCAGCACGTCGCCCGCCATCCCCCGCAGTACTTTCGATTCCAGATCCGGCGGGTCCCAGTTCGGATTAGGCGTAAAGGTCAGGTGGTAACACTGCGCGTCGGGAGCGGGTGCCGGCTGCGTCCCCGCCGGTATTGGCCCCGTCAGCGGAATCGACGGCAGAGCACTCACATTGCAGGGAACCGTCTCGTCGTAGTGGTACAGGAACGCGTCGGGCAGCATGCGCAGCAGCATGTCGATGCGCGCCTGATCCGCCTGTTCGCGGCTTTGCCGGTGCTGCTGCATCGCCGGATTCGCGGCGAGTGTGTTCAGCCGGTTCAGCTCCCTTTGGCGGGCGAGCGGCGGCAGCGGCGCCCCGTTCACTGAGACCAGCATCGCCACGTCCCCCTGCCGCGTCTCCACGATCTGC
>JASIAO010000418.1 GCA_030041955.1 Acidobacteriaceae bacterium
GCCAGATACGCCGACCTTGATGCGCTGATCGAGGTATACGGGCAGGTGAAGGCCGATAATCCGGGCAGCATGGTACGAATTCTGCCTACTGAGTCCCTTGAGTACGACTTCGCGCTCAATCATCTAGTCATCATCGGCGGCGCCGCGGGACGTGATACCACGCCGTGGTTCGCTAAGGATATCAACCTGCCCAAGGCCGAGCCCGTACCGGATACAGATACTCACGTCTTCATCTGTAAGGTGGGAGACGAAGAGCACGAATTCGCGTCCGAACGCGATGGCGACGGATCATTGTTCCAAGATGTTGGACTGGTCGCGCGGGGCCCTCATCCAAATATTCCGCACCGAACCGTTACCGTGCTTGGTGGCATCACTAGTCGTGGCGTCCACGGCGCAGCTCTTTGCTTCGCCGATTCACATATCAGAGACATCAATGAGCAGTATCTCGTTGACACGTTCAGAAACACCGACGCGTTCTGCATCCTCATGCGCATTCCGGTCCGAAACGATGCAGCCTTGCCGCCTAATCTAACAGATCCCTACATTCGCCTATACGAATGGTCGCCATTGACGGGGGCTCGCTGGTGACCATGACAGTCGCAGACAGCTCCCGGATCTCCGATAAGGAGGGGGTCACAGAACCGCTAAGCCCCTTCCAAGTACAATCGTATTCCAAGCTGCTACAATTTCCGAGAATCCCGGCCGAGAAGAAAGACGCACCGTCAGGCAATCGGGATATCAGTATTCCCGTCATCGATGCGATTGTCGTTCCGACTATTCGCTCGGCGGAACAGATCAGGTACGCAGCGGAACTTGCCTCGCGGGTGAGATGCCAGCTCGTCGCCCTCTACACCGACTCTTTCCCGCCGGGGCTTGCGACGGTGCTTGACCAGCTTGACCGAGACAAGGCCACACCGCTCGCGCTCAGATCCGACGCCAGGAACCGCCTGGTCGACATCGGAGCGTCTATACAACAGACTATGGTTTCGTTCGCCGCTCGCGATATCAGCAGGAAGCGAAACCTGGGTTTGATGATTGGCCGGGCCTGCGGATGGACGCGCATGCTCTTCCTCGATGACGATATTCGCAAACTGAGTGTTCCGAAACTTAGTCCGGCTGCGGCCTTGCTAGATCAATATCCAGCAGTGGGATTCCAGGTAAACAAATATCCGGACGCGTCAGTGGTCGGACATGCGCGCCGCCTAACCGGGCGCAGACAGGAACCATTCATATCTGGTGGCTCGTTGCTTCTCAACCCGCAGCTGATTACCGGCTTTTTCCCTCCGGCCTACCATGAAGACTGGCTTTGCGTGATCAATCACCTCAGGCTCGGCCAAGTGGCGGTCGGCGGTCAGGTCGGTCAATTGCCGTACCGACCATTTACCACAGCCAGGCGTGCCCAGTTTGAGGAGTTCGGCGAGATCCTCGCGGCCGGGTTGCTGTGGCTGGCCCTGCAATCGACTGCCGGTGGCGAGAGACCCAGCATAAGCGAACGCAACTATTGGCACCCGGCGTTGGAAACGAAATTCTGGGTAGAAATGCTACGCGAGCGCACCGCATTGCTCGATGAGCTAACCAAGAACGAAGAACTGATACGCGGGCATAATGCCGGAACCAAGCCACGGCAATCTGTGCAAGCGGCTAGAGAGCGCTGCGGCGATCTATCGCCAGCGGAGTTCGTGTTGTTCATGCGCAACTGGCTCGACCTCCTCGACGCATGGCGGACCCGTCTGTCCGATGTCCGTCAGGCCGGTTCTGTCGGCCAAGCGCTGACTAACCTTGACCTCAGGAATGCCGTGCATACATACGAACCGGGGCGTCGGCAGGTCTTCGCCACCGGGCGCCGGTTGCTGGCCCAGGCTCGCTCCGGCCGCGAGGTGCTGATCCAGGACAACCGGCCTGGCGTATCGCGGCATGGTCTGCCCTACCAGGGCAGCAGACTGCTGGACGCCATCGCGTCCCGGTCAGTGGGTCATGGCTGGCGTCTTCGGTTCGGTCGCCTCATACCTGGCCGCGGTATGGTTGGCCGTGTTCAGCGCCCACCGGCTCGTGCTGACCAGGCCGAGCACGAGGACCGCGATGCCGCAGGCGGCAAGGAGGAACCAGTCGGCGTGGCTGGCGGGCACGAACCGGGCCGGTAGCGGGCCGTGCAGGTTCGCGGCAAGGATCGAGCCGGTGATGGCGACGCCCAGCGATGTCCCGACCTGACGGCTGGTGGAGGCTATGCCGGAGGCCACGCCCGCTTGGGCGGCCGGCATGCCGGAGACCGCGGCCTGCGTGATCGGGGCGTTCACCGCGCCGGCCCCGAGCCCGAAGATGGCGAACACGCCGATCAGGTGCGGGGTGGACCACGACAACGTGAGCCCGGACAGCAGCAACCCGCCTAGCGCCATGGCCGCGCCGGAAACGATCATCGGAATCCGGCCGCCCCAGCGGGCCAGGATCCGGCTGGAGGCTACCGCGCCCACCGCCATCACCGCCGCCATGGGCGCTAGGTGCAGCCCTGCGTCCAGCGGCGACAGGCGACGCACGTCCTGCAGGTACAAGGTGGTGAGGAACAGGAAGCCGCCCAGCGCGGCGAAGGCGGCGATCGCGGTCAGCACCGCGCCCGCGAACGGGGCGCTGCGGAATAACCTCGGATCGAGCACAGGTTCCTGGCGGCGCGCCTCGAAGATCACGAACACCGCGAACGCGACCGCTGCGACGGCGAACAGCGCGATGATCGCGGGCGCGTGCCAGCCGAACTGAGGTC
>JASIAO010000050.1 GCA_030041955.1 Acidobacteriaceae bacterium
GGATTTTCTTTCATCATGATGTTGTCCGGTGCGGTGTGGTAGTAGACGATGTCAAGCATTACTTTGAGATGAAGCCTGTGCGCTGCGGCGACAAAGTCGTGCAGGTCCTGCGCGCTGCCCGCCTGGGGATCGATCTCGTTGTAGTCGGCGATGCTGTAGGGAGAGCCGTCGGGATTGGCAGTGCGCTTTGCGATGGGTCCGAGATAAACGATGTCTGCGCCGAGGTCGGCAATATGCTTCAGGCCGGGGATCGCCCCGCGCAGATTCCCCTCTTTGCTGAAGGCGTCGAGCCATAACTCGTAGATAGTGGACTTATACAGCCACGCAGGAACCGGACGTGCATCCATCTGTCCGAAGTTCATGTTCTGCGAAAAGGATGTACCCGTGCAGAGAATGCAGAGCAGGAGCGCGATGACGACGCAGCGGAAGGGGGTCAGGGCCAGAGCAGGTTCGTGAATTGGTTTGCGTGCTTCAGAAGCCGGAAGGACGCGGCCATCGCGGGAAGGGCATAGCGGCGATTTCTGCATAACATCCATAACGAGAGGCCATCCCGGGTCGGCGGAGTAAGGAGACAGTGGCGGGAGGAAAACTCGCCACAAAACGGTTCAGGGGCCAGAAGCCGGACTTACCTGGCATGCCCCGAAACCACGGCGACAGCGAACGGCGCCAGAGTCACGTTGTCTCCGGTAACGGGCTGCACTTCGGGCTGGTTTTCACCGGAATTCTGGTCTACGACTTCGAGATTGAGGCCGGCACCTTTGTATGCGCCTCCCAGATCGACATCGATAGGGCGATCGGTGGTGTTCACCAGCAAGATCTTGCGGCCCGCAGGCGTGATGGCGGCCTGGGCGCGAAGATCGGAATCAGAGGATTGCGTGGCTATCAACTTATCGCCGGGCCCAAAGTTCTTGTTGATCAGCCACAGTGCCCAGTAGTGCGCATTGGGCTTCGCGGTATCGTAATCGAACATCGCGATGGACGGGCATTGCGTTGGATAGCCCACCATTTGCGACATGCTGATGAGGGGCAGGCCGAGGTTTTCCGCGTTGATGAAGTTGACGGCATAGTTGGCGCCATTCGCGTTCCAGTAGAGCGGATTGAAGGCGGTGTACGGCTCATTCGCGCGGCATGCTTCCTCGCCGGGCTTGACGACATCGAAGGTGCCCATCTCATCCACGATCACTTTCGTCTTTGGCGAAAGCTCATCGCGAATCTTCATCACCTCGCGGATCCTGCCCTCGAAGGCATCGGCCGAGGCGCCGTCGGCGGGACCGGTGTCCGGGTTGGTGAAGTAATCCGCGTGCCAGGCGGAGGGATCGTTGGGCGCGTTCACATAGTTATGGAAGCTGAAGTACTCGAGCGGCAGCAGCGCATTGGGAGCGTGGTTCTTCGGGTTCAGGAAGTACTTAGCCCACGAAATCTCTGCGCCGGAAACCTCAGGTCCGAAGAACTGCACATTGGGATCGATCTGATGGATCGCCGTCGTCACCGCATCGTAAATCCGGGTGTACTGCTCCACGTTGATGTGGTTCTCGAAGTCCGGCTCGTTGAGCACGCCCCAGTAGTCGATTTTGTAGTGATGGCCTGAGTGGTGATAGTGGCCCAGCTCATCCGTAAAGCCGCCTTTGGTGTACCACTCGTAGAGACGCACCTGATAATCCGCGAACTGCTTGCCGGTCGGGTCCTTCAGCAGGTCGCCGGCGGTGCCGTCGGTGTAGGCGTAGAACGACGCGGCGGGATCCTCGGGAACATTCGCCGGCGGAACATTGAACATCCAGCGCGGGATGCTGCCCATATTGATGTGGTGCTTGCCGGTGGTGTTTGCGTAGTAATCCGCGACGAGAGGATCCATGTACTGGAAATCCCAAAAGGTCTGCGTAGCGGTGGGCGGCTTGAGCTCAGGCAGCGCGGCGCGGGTTACGGAGAACCAGAACTGAAGGCGAGTGTCGTTGGTGTGCAGTTTCCGCAGGGCGCGGAAGAGCGGATCGTGCGACGGACTGGTGCGGAGGGTGAAAGCATGGGCGAGGATCTGCGTGGTCGGAACGGTATCCGAAACTCTCTGAACCTGCGCCCAGTCGGCGCTCACCGTCGCGGAGCCTGCGTCGGCAGGCGGAGCAGCCGCCAAGGCGGGTGTGGCTAACACGGCCGCGAGAAGCGGGAAGAGGATACTTTTTTCAGTTCGCATCATGTTGTCTGCTTTCCTCGGAGCGATCGTCGCTCTGCTCGCGCCGGTATGGATTCCAGGCTGTAATGCCGCACAGGGAGAATCAGGAGTCTTGCCGAATCCGCAGCGGAATCCTTAGTTAGTGCCGGGAGGGAAAACGACTCCCTTCTTCAGCAGAATGCAGCCATAGGGGCGCTGCTCGCTGGTGACCAGCACGACGAAGGCCTTGCGGGTCCGCTCGTAAAATGCCTCGCGAGAGATTCCGCTCAGAGCGACGTGCTTTCCCTCTGCCTGATCGATGATTTTCTGGCAGCTCTTCTGGACTTCAGGAATTTCGTCGGGAGCATGGACCTGCTGCATGCGGAAGGCGGGCTCCTTGACGAAGTTATCGAGCGGCATCAGGTGCAGACAAGCGGTCAGAGCCGCGGCCAGGTCGGCGCCGTCGAGGCGCACGAGGCGTTGCGCCATGGAGACTGCCGGAAAGTTGGCATCCACAATGGCAATCTCATCGCCGTGGCCCATGGAGGCCAGAGCGTGCAGAAGCTCCGGCGTGTGCAAAACCGACAGTGTTTTCAACATAGCGTCACAATCCTCACCAGCATGAGCAGCGTCAGAGTAGAGCCGTGGGCCGGACGTTGGCGAGGCCGATCCCGCGGTTGAATGGTTTCAAAACTGCTGGAAAGACCTTAATGCGCCGCCGATGATTCTGTCAATCTGCGTCTTGAAATAATGCGCGGGTGATTTGCCGGCAGGGCGGCAGGCGTGGAATTCGGACACACCAAACAGCGCCGCATTACGGCTGACGCAAGGCTCGGCGAGGCCGTTTGACAACTCGGCAGACGCCGTTTAGCTTTGGCTTCGCCGGCATATGAATCGTTTCATGCAAGCTGGACATGCGGTTCATCAGCATGGACCGGCCGCCGTGCTCCTGCGCGGCTGCGATATCTGTGCCATGAGCCGATACCACTGTCACGAACCGACCACCATTCTTTCAACCAACGAGGTTTTGTATGTTGCGGCCAGGTTTCGGATTCTTGCTTTGCAGTCTCTCTGCGTGCGCCTTATACAGTCAGAGATCGCCGATGGATGCGCGGTGGTCGTTCGCGGCAAATCAGGGAGCGGTTGCCGTGGACAGTATCCACGGCGAGAAAGCCACTCTGGGCGGCTCATATGCGTATGTCCCAGGGATCGATGGCGAAGGTGTTCGGTTCGATGGCTACACGACAAGCATGACGGTGCCATGGAAGGAAGCCGATGCGGCGGTTCGCAATGGATTCACGGTTGAGGCCTGGGTTGCGCTGAATACCTATCCATGGAATTGGGTGCCGATTGTCGACCAGGAGGAGGATCGGCAGGAGGGCTTCTTCTTTGGGATCGACGCCTTCGGGCACATCAGCCTGCAGGCTTCAATCAACGGGCAATGGCAGACGGTGACGTCGCAGAGGACGCTGCCGCTGAAGAAGTGGGTGCAGGTTGCCGGAACGTATGCGCCGGGCGACGGACATGGCGTGCTGGCGATTTGCGTGGATGGTGAGCCGGCCGGCCAGGTGAAGGTCACCGGCACGCTTTCGCCGGCGCAGACGGATATGCTGATCGGACACGTGCGGGAGGCGACGATTCCCTTCCCTGAGGCTGCGATGAAGCCGCAGTATCCGGTGTGGTACTCGCTCGACGGAATCCTGAGCGATGTGGCGATCTACGGGCGCAGCCTGAATCCGGGGGAAATTGCGACGGAATACGCGGCAGTGAAGGCGCCGCAGGGTGACGTGCTGCCATGGCAGAAAATGCCGTCCGGACCGCCGGGGCGGGGGCGGTTTGGAGCTTATTACACGACGCTGCACTACGAGAAGAGCTGGGACAATCTGCGGCGAATTGGACCTGACACCGACGTAATTGTGCGGTTCGACCGCTCGCCCAATCGCCTGGTGTTCTGGCAGGGCACTAACTACATTCCGGCGTGGGTTACCGGCAACGATAAGTGGTATACCGATGAGTTTCTGGAAACCTGGGGTTCGGGATGCCCGGCTGGGGGCGATTGTGAGCCGATGTCGGACAAGCAAGGCCGCTACTCGCGCGTGAACATCCTCGAAAGCAACGATGCGCGGGTGGTCGTTCACTGGCGCTATGCGCTGGCCGAAGTGGAGAAGTATCTGGGGGCGTGGCGGGATCCCGAAACCGGCTGGTTTGACTGGGCCGACGAGTACTGGACCGTTTATCCGGATGGCATTGCGATCCGCGAGCAGGTGCTGCACAGCTCAGATTTAGAGAAGACCCACGAATGGCAGGAGACGATTATTCTGCATCAGCCGGGCAGTCGTCCGGAAGATGACATTAACTGGGACGCGATGACACTGGGTAACATGCAGGGGGCTACGAAGACTTACACGTGGCGGCCGAAGCCGGCGGGGGAATTCGGCAGGCCGACCGGACCAGGGGAAGTAACCGGACCACCGGATCCGAACATACAAGTCGTCAACATTAAGTCGGAGTGGAAGCCGTTCCAGATTGTTCCGCCAGGTGGAACCAGCGCGAATATCTACAGCAACGAAGACACCTACTACAGCTTTCTGTGCTGGAATCACTGGCCGGTCGCGCAGATCCCCTCGAGCGACCGGCCTTGCGTCTCCGACGATCGCGCTTCGCACAGTTCGCTGGGGCACCTGTACTGGGGCGATTACGCGCGGGGCGCGAATACCGAGGCCAAGATTCTGATGGACGGGCTGACGACTCTGTCCATCGGCGAGCTTTTGCCGCTGGCGAGGTCGTGGATATCGCCACCGAAATTAGAGATCGAGGGCGCCGGGTGGAACAGCGAAGGCTACGACGCATCCCAGCGGGCCTATGTGCTGACGAAGGCTCAAGGCAGCAGTGCAATGACGCGCCTTCGGCTCACACTGGATGCCAGCGATGCTTCGCCGGTGTTCGACCCGGTGCTGGTAATTAAAGACTGGGGCGAGGGCGGCGCCTCTCTGCGCGTGGATGGAAGACCCGTGGCTGAGGGTACGGACGTCCGCGTTGGACATATTCAGAGGCTGGAGGGGGCGGATCTGGTGATCTGGATGGCAAGACAAGCGACAACGCCGGTGCACATTCAGGTTGTTCCGGACAAGCGCTGAAGAGCGCCGATCAGCTCAGGAAGCTACCTTGCGGAGCTTCTTCGGCGTCGCAGCAGCCACTACTTCGACGTTGGACGGCGGGGCCGCGACCGAATCGCGGATGCGGAGCTCCGTTTTGAGGATGATGTGCCGAACCGGGGTGTTCTTTTTCTCGACCCGATCGAGCGCGAGTTGCGCTGCTGTGGCGCCGAGCTGATAGGAAGACTGATAGACAGAGGATAACTGCGGGGTAGTGGTCTCAGTTAGATCGAGGCCGTCAAATCCGATGAGGGAGATATCCTCGGGACAGTGCAGGCCAGCCTCGCGGATGGCCAGCAGAGCACCCAGCGCGATCATGTCGTTGCAGGCGAGGATGGCGGTGGGGCGCGGGATCATCTTGAGCAGGATCCTGGCCTTGGCATAGCCGCCGGCGCGATCGAAGGTGGTCTCCTGGAGGTAATTCGGGGGGACTTCGAGACCGGCCTGGCGCGCGGCGCGCTTAAATCCCTTGAGACGGTCCTGAGAGTTGGTGAGGTGCAATGGACCGGTAATAACAGCCAGATGGCGGTGGCCGAGGCCAATGAGATAGGAAGTGGCACTCGCGGCGCCGTCGGCGTTGTTGATGGTGACGCTGTCTCCATCCCAGTTACGTGGGAGACGGTCGATGCAAACCACCGCGGATCCCGCGCGGCGATAGGATTCCGTCTGCGCGGTAAGGTCGCTGAAGTCAGAGGGGATGACGATGAGGCCGGAAGGAAGGTAAGTCCGCAGCGCATTGAGGTGCATGACTTCCTTGCCGTGGTCGTTATCGGTGTTGCACAGAACCAGACGGTAGCCGTTGGAGAAGGCGACGTCTTCAGCGCCGCGCACGACGCCCGGGAAAAAGGGATTCAGGATATCCGGGATGATCATCGCCAGGATGTTTGTTTTGTCGCGGCGCAGGCCGCGGGCGAGCTGGCTGGGCTGATATCCGGTGGTCCGAACAGCTTCCAGGACGCGTTTGCGCAGGGGCTCGCGGACCCTGGCGGTGTCATTCAGGACATGAGAGACGGTTCCCAGGGAAACGCCCGCAAGCTCGGCGATTTGCTTCATGTTGGCCATAGCCTGAAATGTCCTATGCCGGTTGCCCGGACAATCCTCCCGGTCGCGTCGCCGATTTCATCAAGGCGAAGAATTCGCCAGTTCTATGGCTTGTAAATGCTTTCACCGAATTGTAGCAGAGCGATTTTGCCGCACCTGGGGCTGCTTTGGATTGTTGCTTGACAAGGCTTTCGGGCGACCACTAGACTTCAGTGGAATCCGATTTGAAAGCTTTCACTTCGACGCGCCCAACGCGGATTGGAGGCGCAGTGCGGCGGAGCAGATCGACAGTTCAAACGGGCGCTGGCGCAGTTCCATCTGAGGATGAGGGCATGAAGAAGCCAATCAGAATCGCGGCGTCGGTAGCCTGCGCCAACTTCGCCCATCTGGAAACCGATCTGAGACAACTGAAAGCCGGCGGCGTGGACTATCTCCATCTCGATTTCATGGATGGCCGATTCGTCCATAACTTTGGGCTGGACCCTGGGCTGATGCCCACCATCCGGCAGATTACAGATACGCCGATGGACTGCCACCTGATGATCGAGGATCCGGAACGGTATATCGACAGAGTGGCCGCTCTCGGAGCCGACACGATCACGATCCACTACGAAGCGACGCACCAGGTGCAGAAGGCTCTGCAGCAGATTCGGGACGCAGGCGCGCGGCCCGGCATCGCGCTGAATCCCGCCACGCCGGTCCATTGTCTGGAGTACGTTCTGGACGACCTGGAATTGGTGACGGTGATGACCGTGAATCCGGGGGCAGCGGGCCAAAGGCTGATCCCCGCAATGCTGAAAAAGATCCGCGACGTCCGGGAGATGCTGGAGCGCACCGGACATGATGGCGTCGATCTTGAAGTGGACGGCAATGTGAGCTTCACGCACATTCCCGCGATGGTGCAATCAGGCGCCAACGTCCTGGTGGGCGGCTCCTCCAGCATATTTCACAAAGACTATTCCATCCCCGAAGCCATCAAGGCGATCCGAGATCTCGTGAACGGAATCGAGCAGGCCCAATGCTGACAGTCCATTCCTATCCACTTGCGGTTGTGCTGTGCGTCCTGACGATGTTCTGCTGGGGGTCGTGGGCGAACACGCTCAAAATGGAGCCGAAGACCTATCCCTTTTCGCTGTTTTATTGGGATCAGGCGGTCGGTTACCTGCTGCTGCCGCTCATCATCGGACTGACCTTCGGTTCCTTTGGCAGCGAAGGAAGAAGCCTGTTCGCCGATCTGCGACAAGGGAGCGTAGCCACATACGCATGGGCGCTGCTGGGCGGCGTCGTCTTCAATCTGGCGAACATTCTCTTCATGGCCGCTCTGGATTTGGCCGGGATGGCTGTCGCGTATCCGATTGCGATTGGCATTGCGCTGGTGGAAGGCGTGCTGATCAATTACATCGCGCAGCCCAAAGGCTCGCCGGTGCTGATTTTCAGCGGGGTCGCGTTCATTACGCTGGCGATCATGCTGGACGCGATGGCCTATCGCAGTTGCCAGAACGATAACAGCGAGCCGGGGAGGCTTCGCCAGGGGATCTCACTGGCGCTGGGCGGCGGCATTCTGATGGGGCTGTTCTATTTCCTGGTGCAGCGCTCCATCTCGATCGACTACGTCCATCTGACTCGCGGCAAGTTCGGCCCGTACGCGGCAGTGCTCGTGTATTCGGCGGGATCGTTCATTTCGAACTTCGCCTTCAACAGCTATCTGATGGCGAAGCCGGTGAAGGGGCCACGCGCGACCTACGCAGATTATTTCCGCAGCGGTACCTTTAAGTTCCATGCCATTGGCATGCTCGGCGGTGTGATCAACGGCATCGGGGTTACTTCTAACTTTGTAGCGTCCAAGGCAGCCAGCCCGGCGATCGCGTACGGACTCGGCCAGGGCGGCACGATGATTGCTGCGATCTGGGGCGTGTGCGTGTGGAAGGAACTGAAGGGCTCGTCGAAGTCGGTGAACGTGATGATCGCGGCCATGTTCGTCTTCTTCCTGGCCGGATTGAGCCTGCTTGTGACCTCAATGCTGCGCTGAAGACAGCAAGAACCGGAGAGCAGTATCTTTCTATGATTGCAATCGGCTCAGATCACGCCGCATTCGAGTTCAAGGAAGCGATCAAAGCGTACCTGATCGCTCGCGGCTATGAAGTGAAGGACTTCGGCACTTGCGGGACGGAGCGGGTGGACTATTGCGACTTCGGATTCCGCGTCGGCGAGGCGGTTGCCGGCGGCGAGTGTGAAAAGGGCATCGTGTGCTGCGGCACGGGTGTGGGGATTTCCATCAGCGCGAACAAGGTTAAGGGGATTCGCGCAGTGGTTTGCAGCGAGCCTTATTCCGCGAAGCTCTCCCGCGAGCATAACGACACGAATATTCTTGCGCTGGGGGCCCGCGTGGTCGGTATTGAGCTGGCCAAGATGATTGTTGACGAGTGGATGAGCGCAAAGTTTGAGGGTGGGCGGCACCTCGACAGAATTAACAAGATTGCGGATTACGAGAATGCGCACTAAGAGCGGGAGCCGGGTCGCGCAGGCGGATGCGCTTCGGAGCGGCTTATGAGCGGCCTGCGCCTGAGTGTCGGCGTCGATATCGGCGGGACGAATATTAAGTTCGGCGTGGTGGATGAGAGCGGGAAGATTCTGCTGCGCCGGAAAGCCGACACCGAACCGGACCGGGGCAGCGAAGCCATTGCTGAGTCGATAGTGGGTGGCATTCAGGCCATGCTCAGCGATGCAGGCGTGCCCCCTGAGGACGTGACCAGCATCGGACTGGGAGTTCCCGGCACAGCCGATTCGGCGACGGGAACGGTGGTGTACGCGCCGAATCTTTTCTGGAGAAATGTGCCGATTGTCGCAGCGATACAGCCGTCGTTTAGGGCGCCCATTTCCATC
>JASIAO010000419.1 GCA_030041955.1 Acidobacteriaceae bacterium
CAGGGCGGCGACCGCACCTCCATCGATCTGCCCGCCGTTCAGGAAGACCTCCTCAAGGCCCTCGCCGCCACCGGCAAGCCCCTCATCGTCGTTCTTCAAAATGGTTCGGCGCTCGCCGTCAACTGGGCAGCCCAGCATGCCGCCGCCATCCTCGAAGCGTGGTATCCCGGCGAAGAGGGCGGCACGGCCATCGCCGAAACGCTCGCCGGCGACAACAATCCTGCCGGCCGCCTGCCGCTGACCTTCTATTCCTCGCTCAACCAGCTTCCGCCCTTCACCGATTACTCGATGAAGGACCGCACCTACCGCTATTTCACCGGCACGCCGCTCTACGCATTCGGTTATGGCCTCAGTTACACCACCTTCTCCTACAGCGGACTGAAGCTTCCGGCCAATGTTCCCGCCGGCGAGCCTGTCACCGTCGAAGGCGACGTGAAGAACACCGGCGCCGTTGCCGGCGACGAAGCGGTCGAGCTCTACCTCACCCAGCCCAAAGCCTTCCAGACGCCCATTCGCTCACTCGCCGGTTTCCGCCGCGTCCATCTCGAGCCGGGACAATCCGCGCACGTCGCCCTCACCATCGATCCGCGCTCGCTCGGCCAGGTCGACGCGCAGGGCATGCGTATCATCCTGCCCGGCCATTACACTGTCTCGCTCGGCGGCTCGCAGCCCGGCGACTCCGCATCCGTGCTCACCGGGCAATTCACCGTCACCAGTCAGAAAGCCCTGCCCAAATGACCGCGCTCGCTCCGCTCAGGACGCTTTCTTCCACGTCTGCACGGCCACCACGCCAATGGCGCCCAGCGCCACCAGGCTCACCGCCGCGTTGATCCGCGCCATGCGCCGCGCATGTCTCCGCTCCGCCACCAGCCCCGCTTCCGGCAGACCCTCCGGCGGAATCGGGCTCGCGCTGTCCGCCTCTTTCTGCGCCATCCGGATCACCTCCGCCAGGTGCAGCCCCTGCCGATTCGTCTCCTGCGCGATTTGCGTCCGGCAGCTAAAACCGTCCGCCACGATCAGCGTCGTCTCCGGCGCTTCGCGCACCGCTGGCAGCAACGCGCGCTCCCCGATCTCGCGCGAGATATCGTACTTGTCCGCCTCGAATCCGAACGACCCGGCCATCCCGCAGCAGCCTGACGCCAGCAGGTTCGCATCGAGGCCCATCCTCTCCATCACCTTCTTCTCGTCGTCGAAGCGGATCACCGATTTGTGATGGCAGTGCCCCTGCACCAGCGCCTTGCGCGCCATCCTCGGCATCTTGAAATCCGGCGCTTTCTTCTCCAGCAGCTCGCTCAGCACCACCGTCTGCGCGCGCAGCTTGTCGGCCAGCTTGTCGTTCGGGAACAGATTGTGCAGCTCATCGCGAAACACCGTCGCGCAGCTCGGCTCCAGCACCACCACCGGCACTCCCGCTTCGATGTCCTTCCGCAGCGTGCGCATGATCCGCTCCAGATACTGCTTCGCCAGGTCGAGGAATCCGTAATCGTAAAGCGGCCGTCCGCAGCACAGATGCTTCTTCGGCACCTTCACCTCGAAGCCCGCGCTTTCCAGCACCTCCGCTGCCGACTGCGCCGTCTCCGGGAAGAAATAGTTGTTGAATGTATCCGGCCACAGGATCACTTTCCCGCGCGTGCCGCCCTTCTTCTTCCCCCGTGCCCGGAACCAGCTCTGGAACGTCTCCGGCGCAAACTCCGGAATGCTTCGCCCCTGCGGCATGCCGGCCATGGACTTCGCCATCGCGCTCAACCCCGGCGTCTGCGTCACCAGATTGACGAGGCCAGGCCACAGCGACGCCAGCCGCGACCACTGATCGATCAGTCCGAACGCGTACGCATAGCGCGGCCGGAATCGCCCCTCCCAGTAGTGCGACAGGAACTCCGCCTTATACGTCGCCATGTCCACGTTCACCGGGCAATCGCCCTTGCACCCTTTGCAGGAGAGGCACAGGTCCAGCGCCTCCTTCACGTTCTCATCGCGCCAGCGGTCTTCGATCACGCCGCCGTGCAGCATCTCCCACAAATGGTGAGCGCGCCCGCGCGTCGTGTGCCGCTCTTCATGCGTCACCATAAAGCTCGGGCACATGGTGTCGTCTTCGGCCTTCGTGCCTTCCTTGCGCCGGCATTTTCCGATGCCCACGCAGCGCAGCGCCGCATGCGCAAAGCTTCCCCCATCGTCAGGAAACTGGAAATGCGTCTTCGGCTGCCATGGATCGTAGTTCGCGCCCAGCCGCAGATCCTCGTCCATGCGGTTCGGCTCGACAATCTTCCCCGGATTCATCTTCCAGTCCGGATCCCAGATCGTCTTGTATTCCGCGAACGCGCGGATCAGCTCCGGCCCGAACATCTTGCCCAGAAATTCCGCCCGCGCCTGCCCGTCGCCATGCTCGCCGCTCCAGCTACCCTCGTGCTTCAGGCACAGATCCGTCGCCTCTTCCATAAACGAGCGCCACTTCCGAATTCCCTCGCTGCTCGTCACGTCGAAATCCACGCGGCAATGCACGCACGCCTGCCCAAAGTGCCCGTAGAGCGACGGGTTGTACTCATATTTGTTGTAGAGCGCGCGCAGCTCGCGCAGATACGAGCCCAGCTTCTCCGGCGCAACCGCGGAATCCTCCCATCCCGGCCACGTGTCCGGCTCGCCCGGCACAAACGCCGTCGCGCCCAGCCCCGATTCGCGCACCTCCCAGATGTGGTGCATCTCGTCGGAATCCGTCAGCAGCTTCATGTGCGGCGCTTTCGATCCCTTCCCCAGCTTCCCGATCGCCTGCTGCGCCTGGTCGATCGCATCCTGCTTCCGGTCCGCCCCGAATTCCACCAGCAGCCATCCATTGCCCTCCGGCAGCAGGTGCAGATACTTGTTATGCCGGTCGCCCTTCTTCTTCATGTTGTCGCGCAGCCGGTGATCGATGCCCTCCAGCGCCACCGGGTGCAGCGCGTCGATCTCCATCACGTGATCCGCGGCTTCGTAAATATCCGGATACCCGATCAGCACAATCGCGCGCTCCGCCTTCGCGTCGACCAGCCGGCACTTGGCTTCGAGAATCGTCACCAGCGTCCCTTCGCTGCCCACCAGCGCCCGCGCGATGTTGAACCGCCCGTCCTCTCCCGGGATCAGATCGTTCAGGTTGTAGCCCGAGACGCGCCGCGGTATGGGCGGATATTTCTCGCGAATCTTCTCCGCATAGCGTTCGCGCAGCAGCTTCAGCCCCGCATAGATCCCGCCAATCCGTCCGCCCTCCGCGATCCGCCGCTCCAGATCCGCATCCGTCATCCAGCCCACATTCATGCGCGTGCCGTCGTAGAGCAGGATCTCCAGCTCCTCCAGGTTGTTCTCCACCTTGCCGGCCATTTGCGCGTGCGCGCCGCACGAATTGTTCCCGATCATTCCGCCGAAGCAGCAGTGATTGTGCGTCGCCGGATCAGGCCCCCACGTGAGCTGATTCCCCGTCAGCCGCATCGCCGCGTTCCGCAGCTCGTCGCACACCGTTCCCGGCAGCACCCGCGCCCAGCGCTCCTGCGCGTTCACCTCCAGCACCTTGCTCATGTATTTTGACCAGTCGATCACGACGGCGGTGTTGCACGTCTGTCCGGCCAGGCTCGTCCCCCCCGCGCGCGACAGCAGCGGCGCGCCGAATTTCCTGCACGCGGCAACCGCCTGCACCACATCTTCCTTCGATTTCGGAATCACCACCCCGATCGGCACCTGCCGGTAATTCGAGGCGTCCACCGCATACATCGCCTTCGTGCCCGCATCGAAGCGCACTTCGCCCTCGACCGATTTCTCCAGCTCGCGTCGCAGCCCCTCCACATCCACGCCTCCCGCGCCGTGTCGCACGCTCAGCGGCCGTGTGAGTTCTTCGGGAGCGATCAGGGGAGCTGGCTTGGCAGACATTGAGGCCTCCTTGGCAGGGTGTGGGAAGTTACGCGGCAAACTTCTTTGCGTCGGAGCGGCGCAGAACCAGCCCGTTGCCCGGCCGCGACAGGTCCGGTTGCAGCTCGCCCTTCGTCAGTTGCGGCAGCCCGTCGAATAACATTCGCTCGATGCGCACGTGGTCGTGGAAATATTCCATCTCGGTGAAGGGAATTGCCGCGCACGCTGCATGTGCGTGCAGAGCCGGCGCCGTGTGCGACGACAGCGGAACGTTATTGGCCTCGCACAGCGCGGCCACCTGCATAAATCCGGTCACGCCGCCGCACCGCGTCATATCCGCCTGCAGCACGTCCACGGCGCTCGCCGCCAGCATCCTCTGGAAATCGACGGCCCGGTAGCCGTATTCGCCCGCGGCAATTTCCATCCGCGCCGGCGCGCGATCCCGCACAAAGCGCAGCCCGTCCAGATTGTCCGACGTCACCGGTTCCTCGAACCAGCGCACGTCGAAGTCCGCCAGCATGCTCGTCTGCTCCAGCGCCTGTCGCGGCGAATACGCGCCGTTCGCATCGACATACAATCGCGTCTTCGGCCCAATCGCCTCTCGCGCCACGCGCACCCGCTCCTCGTCGCGCTGCGGATCGCGCCCGATCTTCATCTTCACCGCGGCCATGCCCTCGTTCGCCCATCCTCCCAGCTGCTTCGCAAGCTGCCGGTCCGTGTACGACGTGAATCCGCCGCTGCCGTACACCGCTGCGCCCGCGCGCACCTGCCCCAGCAGCGTCACCAGCGGAACCTTCAGCAGTCGCGCCTTCAGGTCCCACAGCGCGCAGTCCACCGCGGAGATCGCCATCGAGGCCACGCCGGGCCGGCCCAGATTGCGAATCCGCTGCCACATCGCCATGTAGGCCGCCGTCGGCGACAGCACATCCATGCCCCGCACCACCCCCGCCAGCACCTCATGGATCAGCGTGGCTGTCGCGGAGTCCGCATACGTGTACCCCATCCCTTGCTCGCCGCCCGCGCTCGCGGTGGCGAGCACAATGCTCGTCCGGTCCCACTCCAGGGTTCCGTCAGACTCTGGCCCATCCGTGGGCACCGTGTAGCTCTCCACCGTCAGAGCGTCGATGCCCGCGCTCTCCGTGCTTCTCCGCGTGATGCTCCGAGGGTTCGCAACGGTCCGAGGTTTATTGAATAGCAAGGCGCAGCTCTCCGCGATTCCCAGAAGGTACGATGTGCCGCGGCGCAGCGCGGTTATCCCTCCGCTATGCAGTAGCAACGATGCCGCGCTGCACCCTCGCCGCCAGCCGCTCGACGCCGGCCACAGCCGCGCCCTTTCCGCTCCGCGGCAAAGCCTCGTGTCCTGCACGCATCCAAACCAACTGGAACACGAGGGGAGCAACGTGGGAAAACATGAAGTCGTCGTCATCACCGGGGCCTCGGCCGGCGTAGGCCGCGCTACGGTTCGGGAATTCGCGCGCCACGGCGCATCCATCGGCCTCATCGCCCGCGGCATGGATGGTCTCGAAGGCGCAAAGCGTGAAGTGGAAGCCCTCGGCGGCAAGGCGCTCGTCCTGCCTGTCGACGTCTCCGATCCCGACCGGGTAAACGATGCTGCCGCCCAGGTCGAGCGCGATCTCGGCCCCATCGACATCTGGGTCAACGACGCGATGACCTCCGTCTTTGCGCCCATCAAAGAAACCACCGGCGAGGAATTTCGCCGCGTCACCGAAGTCACCTACCTCGGCTTCGTCAATGGCAGCCTGGCCGCCCTCCAATACATGCTCCCGCGCGATCGCGGCGTCATCGTGCATGTCGGTTCCGCGCTCGCCTACCGCAGCATTCCGCTCCAGGCCGCCTATTGCGGCGCCAAACACGCGACCCTGGGCTTCTTTTCCGCTCTCCGCACCGAGCTGCTCCACGACAAAAGTCACGTAAAAACCGTCATGGTGCAGATGCCCGCTCTCAATACGCCCCAATTCGGCTGGTGCCGCAGCAAGCTGCCGCGCAAAGCCCAGCCCGTCCCGCCCATCTTCCAGCCCGAGGTCGCCGCCCGCGCCATTTACTACGCGGCGCACCATCCCTGGCGTCGCGAATACTTCGTCGGCGGATCGACCGTCAAGGCCATCTTCGGCAACAAAGTCGCGCCCTGGCTCGGGGATTGGTACCTGGCCCGCAACGGCTATAACGCTCAGCAATACGACGGCCACGAAGATCCCAACCGCCCCGACAATCTTTACGAACCGGTTTCTGGCGACCACGGCGCGCACGGCGCTTTCGATAAGCGCGCCAAACCCGAAAGCTGGGAGTTCTGGGCGGAATCGCACATCGCCTGGCTTGCCGGAGCAGCCGCCCTCAGCGTCGGCCTTGTCGGATTCGCGTGGCAGCGCTTCCACCACACATCTCCGGCGAAAAAAGTCACGCACACGCTTAAGGCCGTGAAGGAAGCGATCCACGCGAAGGCCGCCTGATCAGCCCGCATCAGGACTTCGCCGCGCCCAGCGGGACGCGCTCGTTCGCCGCGATCATGAACGCCCGTTCCGCCTTTCCCCCAGCTCGCAGCACCACCCGCGACGGCTCCTCAGCAATCCCCACCGCCTCGCGCATCTCGCCGTCTCGCGTCGTCCGCAGCCGCACCACTCCACCCACCTGCGCTACCCGCCTGCCCGCAACCCGCAACTCCGCAGAAGCCCCGCCGTACCGCAACTCAGCCCCCACTCCCCGCACCGTCGCCGCAAACTCCGACCGCCCCGGTCCAGGCGGACGCACGTTCCACTCCACCAAATCCCCGCTCTCCCGAACTCCCGACAGCCTCCACACAAACTCGCACATCGCCAGCGCCGCCGGCGAATACCCTCCCGGATCATCCCGCGTAAACGCGCCGCTCACCGGATCCATCTGCTGCCGGAACGCTCCCTCTCGAGACACCGCCTCCACCCATCGCTGCATCAGCCGCGCCAGCTCCGCCGGCTTCCCGTAGCGCTCCATCCATCGCGGCGCGCGCAGCGCCGTCAGCGCCTGCGCCGCCCCGCCCCACGAGTTCCGCGGGATCGGCCGCACGAAGCTCGGATCGTCGAGCGCCTCGGACGGAAACGGATACGGCGCCCAGAACGCCTTCGGATTGTGAACCTGCTTCTCCCACACCGCCTCGAACAATTCCGCATCCGCCACATGTTCGCCCAGCACCCGCAGCGTCGCGGTACTGCGCACCCGCACAAACCGGTTCTCCGCATCCAGATCGTAGAACGCGCCGTCGCGCGCATCGTACAGCCGCTCCATAATCAGCTTCCGTATCCTCTCCGCCGCCTCCGTCCAGCGATCCGCCTCACCCGGCTTGCCCAGCGCCTGCGCCATCGCCGCCAATGCCACGCGTCCGCCGTACACCGTCGCCGAAAGATCGGGACACAACCGCGGCAGCCCCGCTCCCTCTGGACACCGCCGCGCATCGCCATCGGGACACTGGTTCGGCACCCCTCTCCACCGCGGGCTGTTGTCCATCCCCGTGTCGAACGTGCAGAACCCCTCGCACAATCCCGTCCCGCGCGTATTGCGGTACCGCATCAGCCACGCATCCCACCGCCCGCAGGCCGCGTACGCCTTCGTCAGCAACTCCTCGTCGCCCCATCTCTGCGCCAGTTCCCAGGCAGTCGCCGCAATCGGCACCACCATCTGGATCTGCCCATACCCCGGCCCCGTGCTCTTGACGCTGTACGGAAGCTGCCCATCCGGCCTTTGCAGCGCGAAAAAGATCAGGTGATTGTTACGAGCTGCGCTGCGCGCTGCTTCCGGCCCCACCGCCGCGTACACCTCGCCCTCCTGCGGACCGCTTTCCAGCCACACCCCCTTATAAACGCTGCCTTCCGCCAGCACTGGCTGCGGCCACGGCGGCAAACGCAGCACATTCCCGCGCACCGCCGCCACCGCCGCCTGATACACGCCCATCAGCCTGCCATCGTCCGTCCTGAAATGCCGCTCCGTGCGCTCCTCCTCGGCGAATAATCCCGGCCTCGCGGCCGCCGCCCACCCCGCCGCCAGCGCACCCCGGACCGCAAAATCCCGCCGATTCATCCTTCGCCCCGTCCCCCGCATACGATAATCTGATACAGGGCAGCCGCAACGTCACGTCTCCCCGGCGGGAACGTCCCGCGCCCACTTATGCTCCACATTCTCCTCGACCTCGGCCTCTTCGGCCTCATCACCTCCACGATCTTTTCTCTCCTCGCCCTCGCCGGACTCGCGCGCTTTCTCCGCGCGCGCCGAATCGCTGCCCGCTCTGCTGCATCACCCCACCTCCCCCCCGTCAGCCTCTTCAAGCCGGTGCATGGCTTCGAGCCGAACCTTGAAGTCCACCTGGAATCCTTCTTCCTCCAGGACTATCCCAACTTCGAGATCCTCTTCTGCGCCCGCCAGCCCACCGACCCCGGCCTCGAGATCGCGCGTCGCGTCGCCGCCCGTCATCCGCAGATCCCCGCGCGCTTCCTTACCACCGGTGACAACACGTACATCAACGCCAAGGTCTCCTCCATGGAGCGCATGGAGGCCGCCGCCCGCACCGATATCTTCATCATCAGCGACAGCGACGTCCGCGTGACTCCGAACTACATCCGCGAAGTGGTCGCGCCCTTCGCCGACGACAGCGTCGGCGCCGTCACCTGCCTCTATCGCGGAGTCGCCGATGGCAGCCTCTGGTCGAAGCTCGAAGCCGCCGGCATGTCCGTCGAGATGACCGCCGGCGTCCTCACCGCCAATCTGCTCGAAGGCATGAAGTTCGCTCTCGGCCCCACCATGGCCGTGCGCCGCCGCTGCGTCCGCAAAATGGGCGGCTTCGGCGTCCTCGGACCCTATTGCTCCGACGACTTTCTACTCGGCGCCAACGTCGCCGCGCAGGGCGAAACCGTCGTGCTCTCGCCCCACGTCATCGACCACATCATCCTCAATCTCACCTTCGCCGCCTCCGTGCAGCACCAGGCGCGCTGGATGAAATCTACCCGCTTCTCGCGCCCCCTCGGGCACCTCGGCACCGCGCTCACGTTCAGCGTGCCCTTCGGCCTGCTGGCCTGCTTCGCTGCCCTCGGGCTGCATCGCCCCATCCTCGGCTTCGCTTTGCTGGCCGCAAGCGTACTGCAGCGCATGATTCTCGCCGCGCTCCTCGGCGTCGCCGCCGTGGACGACCATCATCCTCTGCGCGCCATGCTTCTCTATCCGCTTCGCGACCTCATCGGATTCGCCTGCTGGGTGGCCAGCTATGCCGGCAGCACCATCCTGTGGCGCGGAACCCGCTATCGCCTCTCCCGCGGCGGCCTCATGCACGCCGTCTCCGCGCCCCAGCCCGATCAGACCGAATCCCCCCTCCCTGTCTAGGTTGGTGAATCCGAAGTTCACGGCATAAACACTTTGTCATCCTGAGCGGAGTTTGGCCGGTTTTTCGGCCAAACGGAGTCGAAGGACCTGCGGTTCGGGACTTCAACTCATGATGCGAACTTCACACTCAGCACCCTGGCCCAAACCCCATTACCTGAGTTTGCTCGGGAACCTATTGAAAGCCGCTTCCGGCTGATACACTCAGGCTTCCCCGATTCCGATCGGAG
>JASIAO010000420.1 GCA_030041955.1 Acidobacteriaceae bacterium
GGAAGGCTGACAGGCTTCGTCGCCCAGTTCCTCGTGATCACGATCGCCAGCAAAGTTGCAATCACCGTGAGGATGAGGATCGACCCCTGGGTGTAACGAAACAGCCGTTGTTTGTCGATCGCGGCGCGGTCCAGATCGTCGTAGCGGCTCCATGCATCGGCGAGGACATCCCTTGGCTTCTGGATGGGCCCAAGCAATGCGCGCTTGATGTCATCGGTATTGCCGGTGAGAGAGAAGGGGAGAATGCTTGCGGTGTCGACAATCTCCTGCAGGTCAGGATCGGCCAGGGGCGTCGGTTGCGTACCCGCCGGAGGACTAGTGGCTGCCAGCAGAACATCTCCGATGCCCTGGGCGCCCTGCATGATCAGGAGCGGCCACTCCCTGCGCGCGCAGCGCAGCGCGATGAGCTTCTCGGCGTCTCCTCCGCCGGCCAGGAGGCCGATCACCGGCTTCTGTTCATTGGTCATGTCCCTGGCAAACGCAGCAGTGATCAGGAAACCGGCTTTGGCCGGATCCGGCCACTCCGGGGGCAGTCGCAGCACCTCGGTATGATTCGGATCGGGCCCGGGCATGCCTGGCGAAAGGATGCCCAGCAGCATGGGCGAATGGTCGACCTGTTGAGCGGCCTGGCCCATCAGGGCGGCGATGCCTTCGCTCGAGCCGTTATCGACGATCATTGCCTTCGCCAACAGCGCGACCGGGACCAGGGCCCGCGCGAAGACAGATCGCACCAGAGGCGCCAGCGTGGCATCAAAGGAACCGAAGAGGAGGATAATTACCTCCGGCAGCTGGGTCGACTTAGCGGCTGCATCTTCGGGAGTGTCGGATGCGGGAATATCGATCAACATCGAGTTACTCCCCTGGCTGATCAATGCGGACAAGGTTAGCACGAACTCCCGGGAGCCCTGGATTTTATTCATGCTGGTTTCGAGGTTCCCATCGACTCATCATCCGATGGAGGTTGAAATGGTTGTTGCCCTTTCGGGGCGGCGCATCGATTCGCCGGACGCTTCGCGCGCCGCATTTCCGATTGAGAACGCCGAGGCAGTGCGGATGCGCATCGTGGAGCTTTTTCGCGAACTCCGCGCGACCGTGCTCGTCTGCTCAGCGGCCTGCGGGGCCGACCTGCTGGCTCTCGAAGCCGCGGAATCGGTGGGAGCGCGACGAAGGATCGTTCTGCCCTTCGAGCCGCGCCTGTTTCGCGAAACTTCCGTGACCGACAGGCCGGGCAACTGGGGCCCTGCCTTCGACCGCTGCTTACTCGCAGCATCGGCCGCGAACGACCTCGTGAATCTTGATCTGCCAGCAGCAAACGAATCTTACGTCCGCACCAATGAATTCATTCTTGAGGAGTCCCGAACGCTGGCGAGGGTGTTGCAGGACCGAGTAACCGCGGTGCTGGTGTGGGACGGCATGTCGAAGGGACAAGCCGATTTCACGGAGTTGTTCGGAAAGGCGGCGCTGGCAAGGCAGTTTGGCGTTGTCGAAGTATCTACTCTTTGATCCGGACGGGAAGAGACTCCGTGGCCAGCAAAGGGCGGCGCTCAATCGAGTGTGAAAACTTCCTTGACCTGCGAAGCGGCAGGTGTACAATAAGCCATTTTCCAAAGGGCCCCTCCTAATTTGGAAATCGTGGTGGAACCACGCAGCCCATTTCCTCCGGCGTGATTCCCGGGAGGGACGAGGCCTTTCCGTGCGCCGATCAATGGTTTTTTGCTCGCTCCGGAGGTCGGCTCACGCTGGTGTTTTTGCCCAATGTTGTGCGATGACCTTCGCAGTCGATATGGGTTCCGAGGAGAAGTGGTATGGGCGTTCCCCCTGCCCCAACGGTAGTTCCAGGCATCGCGTCTCCGGGCGCAGAGGCGATGACTGCCGCCGCGTGGAAACGGCTGGTCGATAAGATCCACGAAAGCAATGTGGTGCCGATCGTCGGATCTCGCCTTCTGGTAGGTCCGGATGGCAAGAGCTCCCTGCAGGAGACCGTAGCGCGGCGCCTGCTGGCCGACTGCAATCAGCCGGCAGATGTGCCTCTGCCCGCATTCCGCGAGCTCAATGCCGCGGTTGCGCTGCTCCATGACTGCTGCGACCCGCAGGATCTTTACGACCAGGTTCACGACGCCATCGGCACGATCCTCCATCCCCCTCCGCCCGCCCAGCCGGTTTCGGTGCCGGAGCCGATCCGGCAACTGGCACAGATCACAGGATTCCGGTTGTATGTGACGCTGACTCCCGACGATCTGCTGCTGGAGTGTCTGAAGCAGCGGTGTGCGGTGAACGAGATCGTTCACTCTCCCAACCTGCCCACGAGCGAGGGGAAAGATCTTCCCGTGGACTGGCAATCGCGCCCCGGCGAAGTTCAGCTTCTGTATTTGTTCGGGAAGTCGCGTTCCGCGCCGATGTTCGCGATCCACGATGAGGACGTGCTGGAATACGCGCACAATGTGATCTCTCATGGGAGCCAGGTGCCTACCGCCTTTCTGGGAGAACTGCAGCAGCGCAATCTGCTTCTGGTGGGCTGCAATTTTCCGGATTGGCTTACCCGCTTCTTTCT
>JASIAO010000421.1 GCA_030041955.1 Acidobacteriaceae bacterium
ATCCTCGCCGTCGGGACCGTAAATCGCTTCGAGCACCGCGGCGCAATCTTCCACCGCGCGGCAGATGGGGCCGAGCTTGTCCATGGTCCAGCTCAGCGCCATGGCGCCGGTGCGCGGCACGAAGCCGAAGGTGGGGCGCAGGCCGGTGCAGCCGCAGCGCGTGGAGGGCGAGGAGATGGATCCGAGCGTTTCCGAGCCGACCGAGAATGCGACACACCCCGCCGATGTGGCCGAGGCTGGGCCGGCCGAGGAGCCGCTGGAGCCCTGCTTCGGATTCCACGGATTGCGCGTGCGTCCGCCGAACCAAAAATCGCCCATGGCCAGCGCCCCGAGCGTAAGTTTCGCGATAAGCACCGCCCCGGCAGCGTCGAGACGCTTCACCACCGTAGCGTCCTCGTCGATCACCTGGTGCTCGAATCCGCCCGCGCCCCACGTGGTGGGATAACCCTTTACCGCGAGCAGGTCCTTAGCGCCCCAGGGCAGGCCGTGCAGCGGCCCGCGATAGTGTCCGCGGGCGAGGTCGACGTCGGCTTCGCGCGCCTGGGCCATCGCCCGATCAGTGGTCAGCGTGATGACGAAGTGCAGCAGCGGATCGTAACGCTTGAGCCGCGTCAGATACATCTCAGTGAGCGCGACCGAGGAAACCTTGCGGCGGCGCACCAGATCGCCAAGCTCCATGGCGGAGGCAAAAGCCAGGTCTTCGAAGTTCGCAGGCACGGTGATCGCCGCCGGCGCCACGCTGTAGACGGGCTTCTCGCGCTTGCTGTTGATGGTCTGCCCGGGCGGCAGCGGATCGAAAACGTGTGCGGGCGCCACGCTGTTGGGCATGTCCAGCGCGCGAATTTCCGCGTAGCCGGATCGCTGCTGACTGAGGCCGTCGAGCATCGCCTGGCGATACTCCGGCGCGATGGCGACGCCGGCGAGCGTGGCCGCCTGGTCGATCATCTCTGGAGTGACAGGCGGCAGCTTCGCTGTGGGCGCGGCCTGCTGCTGTGCCTGCGCGGCCAGAGTATAGAGTGCGCCGGGAAACAATGTGGCGGCGAGGCCGAAGCGGCCGCTGACGGCGAGGAAGGTCCGGCGATCCAAAGCCATGGAGGACAGAGTAACGGTTGCGGAAGCGCGATGGGAAGGCTCAGGCGTTTCCCGGAAAGATCAGGGGATCTCGCGGCCGTGCCCTTCCTCGAGGATCCAAAAGCGTCCGGCGTCGCTGCGCCCGCGCAGGGTGCGCTGCAGACGCTCCACCGGGGCGGTTTCCCCATCGTCGGCGAGCGCGAAGGTTCCGTAGTGAATGCCGATGGCGATGGAAGCGTCCAGGATAGCGCGCGCTTCGACGGCCTGCTCCGGGGTCATGTGCACCGGGCCCATGAACCACTCCGGCTCATACGCGCCAATGGGCAGCAGCGCCAGACGCAAGGGCGCGAAGCGCTCGCCGATCGAGGAAAAGAAATCGCCGAAGCCGGTGTCACCGGCGAAATAAATGTTGCCGGCGGCCTCGGATTCCGACTCGAGCACCCAGCCGCACCACAGCGAGCGGTTGCGGTTAAAGGGTGTGCGCGCCGCGAAGTGTTGCGCCTGCACGCTGTGAACCCGCATCTGCTGCCACGGCTGCGACTGTCCCCAGTCGAGCTCGTGCACCTCGCGCAGGCCTGCGCGGCGCACCAGCTTTGCCACGCCGAGCGGACAGAAGACCACAGGCGCGTGTGTCCCCGCGATACGCCGCAGCGTGGGCAGATCAAGATGGTCGTAATGGTTATGGCTGATGAGGAGCGCGTCGATTCGCGGCAGATCGTCGAAGCCCAGGCCTGGATCGCGATGGCGCTGCGGCCCCGTGAAGCTGACCGGGCTGACGCGGTGCGACCACACCGGATCGGTGAGGATATTCAGGCTCTGCGTCTGCAGCAGGACCGTCGCGTGGTTGACGAAGGTGACGCGCAGAGTGGTGCCGTGCACGCGCTCCGGTGGTTTGGGGCCGGGCGTCGAGGAAATCCACGCGCGCCAGGGGCCGGGCTGTCGCGTGCGCGCCCACTTGATCGCCTGAAGAAAATTGTGATCGGGCACGCCGGGATTGAAGAACCGGCCGTCGCGAAAGTGTTCGGGCACAGCGGGAATCGAAGTCAGGTCCGGCTCAGAAAGGACGGCAGCGCACATATTGCTCTTATATCGATGCGAGCAGACGGCGTTTGGACTCCAATTTACTATGTGGCTTGTTTGTTGCCATTGCATCTCCAACTTTGGAGGCGTATTCTTTCAGTATTGGAGGGAAGCCAGATGGCTGCCACGCTCCAGCTGCCGCAGATTGTCGCCGGCTACGACTTTGACGCTGCTCCGGACCTGACTGACCTGGGAACACGCAAACGGCTCAGCGCTTCCGCGGCAAAGGGATTTTTCCGCATTATGGCGAAATGGAGGGTCCGGGATGAGGACGCGCGAGTCCTGCTGGGAGGCCTCTCGTCCGGATCGTTTTATGCGCTCAAGCGCAGCCCGGGACAGCGCGCGCTCGACCAGGACACGCTGACGCGCATTTCCCTGCTGGTGGGAATCTTCAAGGCGCTCCAGATTCTCTATAGCCCGCGCCTCGCCGACGCATGGATGACGCTGCCGAATCAGAATCCGATGTTTCGCGGGGCGGCGCCGCTCACATACATCCTGCGGCTCGGGCAGCCCGGCATGATCCACGTCCGGCAACTGCTCGACGCCCGCCGGGGCGGACAGTGACCCTTTCGAGTCCGCCACACCGGGAGTTTGCACTCCAGGGCACGCACCGGCTCATCCCTTCGAAATACTCCGAGGGCGGAACCGTGCTGGCCGTGCTGGCCGATGGCGACGCCGGGCTTGTGCGCGATCTGGTCGAGATCGATGCAGCGACCAACACGCGGCTGCAGGCCGACCAGGGTCTGTTACCAGGCATCAGCGTGCATGAGCTGGTTTACGGAGTCACTTATTACCGCATCGTGAACGCTGCCTTTACGCATGCCGCGCCCTATGGCGGCCGTTTCAACTCGAGCGAGCGCGGAGCGTGGTACGCGGGGCTTGAGCTGGAAACGTCGATGGCGGAAGTGGCCTGGCACAAGCTGCGGCAACTGGAAGAGGTCGCGTGGGACGAAGAAGAGGTGGCAACTTATGACGATTACCTCGCCGACTTCAGCGCGGAGTTTGTGGTGCTGAGCGCGGGCAAGGAATTGGCGGCGTGGCTCAAACCCGATCCGGTTCCGGAGTGCTACCAGGAGCCGCAGGCGCTCGCGGTGACGTTGTTGCGGGAAGGCGCTAACGGGATCGTCTATCCCAGTGTCCGGCGCCACGGCGGGACCTGCGTCGCCTGCTTCCGCCC
>JASIAO010000422.1 GCA_030041955.1 Acidobacteriaceae bacterium
GGCCCGGTTCGTGCGATGCTGGTGCGCCCGGGGAGCTGGAAGCTCTCGTGCTGAACCGCGAAGAAAAACTGCCCGCTGCACGGCTCACCGTCATCCAGTATGTGATTGCGGCGGTGCTGGTCACGCTTGTTTTCGGACTGTGGCGCCTCCAGGTTGTCGGCGGACAAAACTATCACGCGATGGCGGAGGCGAACCGCATCCGCAAGGTGCCGATCCTCGCGCCGCGCGGGAAAATCTTCGACCGCTATGGGCGGCTGCTGGTCGACAATTACCCCTCGGTGTCCTGCTTCCTGGTGCGCGAGCAGGGGCACGACATCACGCCGGATCTGCCGCTGATTGCGCGCGGGCTGGACATGACGGTCGATCAGATCCAGACGATCCTGAGAAGGTATCGCTACGCGCCGCATTACCAGCCGCTGCCGCTGAAGCAGGACATTACGCCGGACGAGCAGGAATTCATCGAGGCGCACAAGGACGAGCTGCCGGAGCTGGACACGATCCAGGAAGAGCGGCGGCTCTATCCGGGCGGTGGATTTGCTGCGCAGCTCATCGGTTACGTGGGCGAGGTGAGCGAGCAGATGCTCGACAACGATCCGCGCTACGCCTTTTACCAGCCTGGCGACGTGGTGGGCGAGTCGGGCGTAGAGGCTTCGTACGACAGCGTGCTGCGCGGCGTGGACGGCTCCCAGGACATTGCCGTGGACAGCCACGGCCGCGAAGTAGGGCGGCTGGGGATTGAGCCGGCGCAGCCGGGACACAGCCTGCGGCTGACCATCGACCTGGACATCCAGCGCGCGGCGGAGAATGCGCTGGGCGACCGCGACGGCGCGGTGATTGCGATGGATCCGCATACGGGCGAGATTTTGGCGCTGGTGAGCCGGCCGGTCTTCGATCCCAACGACTTTGCGGTGCGCATCAGCCGCAACGACTGGGACAAGCTGATTACCGATCCGGCGCATCCGCTGATGGACAAAGCAATCCAGGCGCAGCTGGCGCCGGGCTCGACGTTCAAGATCATTATGTCGCTGGCGGGCTTGCAGGAGAACATTGCGCAAAACCTCGACGTCGACTGCCAGGGAGGCGTAACGCTGTACGGACACTTCTTCGCGTGCGACAAGCACCATGGCGAGGTGGACATCGAGAACGCCATCCCGTGGTCGTGCGACAGCTACTTCTATGTGCTGGCGACCAAGCTGGGCATCGATACGATCGCGAAATACGCGCATTCGGTGGGGATCGGCGAAAAAACCGGCGTCGATTTGCCGGATGAAGCCACCGGGACCATGCCATCGACAGAATGGAAGATGCGGACGTTCCACGAGAAGTGGTACGCGGGCGAGACGGTGTCGGTGGGCATTGGACAGGGCGCTGTCGCGGTGACGCCAATCCAGTTGTTGCGGGCGATTGCCGGCATCGCTTCAGGAGGAGTTCTTAAACGGCCGCATGTGGTTTTTCCGAGTGAGCTGACTGCTGAGGAGCAGCAGGCGATTCTGGATAACTATCCGGGGTCGGGCAACGCGACCGTGCCCATCACACCGGCGAACTGGGAGATCATCACCGATGGCATGTTCAACACGGTGAACGGCCCGGGCGGCACGGCGTATGCGAGCCACCTGCAGGGCATCGATTTCGCGGGCAAGACGGGGACGGCGGAGGTAGTGAACCACAGCGCCGGGGTCAAGAGCCTGGGCACCGGCAACGAGCGCGCGAACGCCTGGTTTGTGGGCATCGCGCCACGGCGCAATCCTGACATTGCTGTGGTGGTGCTGAATGAACACGGCGGATGGGGCGCGGAGGCCGCTGCTCCGATCGCTGCGCGGGTGATCGAGGCTTACGTGGACAAGCAGCGGCGCCTGCACGACAACCTCGTCGCGCAGAATCAGAAGCAGGTCGAGGTGGGAGCGGTGTGGTCGAATCCAGCCGCGCCCAGGCCGATTTCGGCGCCGACCCTGCCGGGGGAAAAGGGCCATCCGGAACTGGCGTCGATCCGTGGGGGGCACTTCTCGGTTCCGGTGACGCAGCACTGAATTGCATGATCGGCTGACCGCGCGTCGGGACAGCTCGCGAAACGCGTAGGCTGAAGGCATGAAATGCAGATGCGCATTGGGATTTGCGCTCGCGACCGCGCTGCTGGGCGCTGGATCGGCGCAGGCACAGACGAGCTGGGTGGGCACATGGGCGGCGTCGCAGCAGATTCCTGAGCCAGCGAACACGCTCGCGCCCGATGCAATGCACGACGCGACTATCCGGCAGATTTTTCACGTATCGATTGGCGGCAGCGTGCTGCGCGTGCGGCTCTCGAACGCATTTGGAACGCAGCCGCTGCACTTTACGTCGGTGCACATTGCGCGGGCCCTGGGTCCGCCTGGGGCGGAGATCGATCCGGCGAGCGATCGCGTGGTGACCTTCTTCGGCAAACCGGACGTGATTGTGCCTGCCGGCACTGAATATCTGTCCGACCCGATTCCCTTCCCGCTGGCGCCGCTCTCGAGCGTGGCGGTCAGCTTTCATCTGGATGAGGCTCCGGCGGTCGAGACGGGACATCCGGGATCGCGCGAGACGACGTATTACGTCCCCGGCGATCTAGCTGGCGCAGCAGACCTGCCTGGCGCGCAGACTATCGACCACTGGTACCAGGTTTCCGGCATTGACGTGGAAGCGCCGCCGCAGGCTGCGGCGATTGTGGCGCTGGGCGATTCCATCACCGACGGCCACGCATCGACGACGAACGGCAATGATCGCTGGACGGATTTTCTGGCGGCGCGGCTGCAGAGTTCGCCAGCGACGCGCGAGATCAGCGTGCTGAATGAGGGCATCGGCGGGAATCATTTGCTGATCGACGGCCTGGGTCCGAATGCTCTGGCGCGCTTCAACCGCGATGTGCTGGCGCAGGCGGGCGTGCGGTGGGTGATCGTGCTGGAGGGCGTGAACGATCTGGGCGGGCTGACGCGGGAGGGCCCGGTACCGGCCGCGGCCCACGCAGCGTTGGTGGAGCGGATCGAGGCCGCGTACCAGCAGATCGTGGAGCGCGCGCACGCCCATGGAATTGAGGTCATTGGTGGGACCATCACGCCGTATATGAGCTCGGACTACTACCACCCTGATGCGGCGGATGAGGCGGACCGGCAGGCGGTGAATGGGTGGATTCGAGCGCCGGGACACTTCGACGCGGTGATCGACTTCGATCGAGCGCTGCGCGATCCGCAACAGCCGGACCGGCTGCGACCGTCGTTGGACTGCGGAGATCATCTGCACCCGAACCCCGCGGGCTACAAGGCGATGGCCGACGCGGTGCCGCCGGGGCTGTTCGCGCACTAGCCTCCCGTGACCCTGGCGCCGGGCCGGGAAGCGATGTATCGCGTTACGATAGAGAGTGATGCAGCCTGGGCGCGAGCGAGCTGTGGTCTGTCTCTCCGGGGGCATGGATTCGTGCGTCTGCGCAGCGCTGGCAGCACGGGATTACGATGCATACGCGCTTCATTGCGGATACGGCCAGCGCACCGAGGAGCGCGAGCTGCGCGCGGCGCGCGGCGTGGCCGAGGCGCTGGCCTTTCGCGACTTCCTGCACGTCAGGCTGGATCTCTTCCGTCGCATCGGCGGCTCGGCGCTGACCGACACCAGCATCGACGTCCCCGAAGCTCCGCCGGCCGAAGCGATCGGCGCGGAGATCCCCGTGACTTACGTCCCCTTTCGCAACGCGCATTTTCTCTCGGCGGCGGTGAGCTGGGCCGAGGTGCTGGGCGCGAAGAGCGTCTTTATTGGAGCTGTGGAGCAGGACAGCTCCGGCTATCCCGACTGCCGGCTGGCGTATTACGAGGCGTTTCAGCAATTAATCCGGATGGGCACGCGCGAGGGTGACATCGCCGTGCGCACGCCGCTCATCCATATGCAGAAGAAAGAGATCGTGGCGCTCGGCCTTGAACTCGCCGCGCCCCTGGATTTAACGTGGTCTTGCTATTCCGGCCAGGAGGAGGCCTGCGGGGTGTGCGACAGTTGCGTGCTGCGTCTCCGCGCCTTCGAGCAGGCCGGGGTCCGGGACCCAATCCGGTATGCCGCGCGCCGCGAGAGCGGACGCGCAGCCGGAGCAACGCATCAGGAACCCGCGGCAGCAATCGGGTTGAACGCCTCAGCGGGCCGGAAACCGGTTCGATGAGGAGCCCGAGCGCAGACTGCGCCGTCCATCAGAGAGGAATGACTATGCACAGTAAGAATTTCCGGTTCAGCCTGGCGCTGGCCGCTTTCCTTGTCCTCACGCTGCCGTTTGCCGCGCCGCGCGCCGTGGCGCAGGCCGCTACCGGCAAGATCCACGGCACGGTGACCGACCCCACCGGCGCTCCGGTGAAGAACGGCACGGTTTCACTCTATGCAGGAGGCATGACCTCGCCGACACAGGAGGCGAAGTATAACTTCCCGGTGGATGAAAGCGGCAACTATCACGGCGACAACATCGCGCCGGATACATATACGGTGGTCTACCGCGCGCCCAATACCCCCAAAGACAAGGTGGTCGACCAGTTTGACGGGGTGAAAATCGCTGCGGGCGGCGATACCGAGCAGAATTTCGACATGAGCCGTCCCGAGTATCTCGCGAAACTGCCGGAAGCGGAGCGCAAGGAGATTGAGGAGACGAAGGCAAAGAACGCCTCGATCATGAAGGAGAACGCGCAGATCAAGAATCTGAACGCGGACCTGAAGACGGCGCGCGAAGACGACAAGCAGCAGAACTTCGCGGCGGCCGAGGCGCTGATGCAGAGAGATGCGAATATCAAGCCCGACGCCGGAGTGCTATGGGTGGAACTTGGCATTGCGCAGAAGGGGATGAAGCAGTGGGCGGACGCCGAGACATCTCTGACCAAGGGACTGGGGCTCGACAAGGCATCGAAGAAACCGGATCCGGCCCTCGATGGCGCGGCGGAGAATACGCTGGGCGAGGTTCTCGCCAATGAGGGGAAATATCCTGAATCGCAGACGACGTACGATCAGGCTGCGAAGGACGACCCGTCGGCTGCCGGAATGTACTACACGAATGAAGCGATTATGATGGACCGCTTCGGTCAGGTCGATGCCACGGTGGCAGCGGCGGACAAGGCCATTGCTGCCAACCCGAACAACCCCATCCCTTACTACCTGAAGGGGAAGGCGCTGATCAATAAAGCGACCGTCGATCCCAAGACGCAGAAGATTATCGCGCCGCCGGGCTGCGCGGAGGCCTACCAGAAATATCTGGATCTGGCGCCGAATGGCCCGTTTGCCCCCGACGCCAAGCAGGTGCTCCAGGAGCTGAATCAGACGCAGTCGACCAGCTACAAAGCGGGCAAGAAGCACTGAACCGGGACGCGCTTGCCAAAGGAGCGCCGGAGACGGCGCTCTTTTGTTTTTGCGACAATGCGAAGCATGGCGAGCGCATCTCCATCCGTCGTTCTCAGTTATGACGAAGCAGCGGCGATGGTGCAAAGTCATGCGGAGCGCGTCAGGGGGCCTGCGGTGGAGCGGATTGCGCTGCTCGAAGCGGCGGGGCGCGTGCTTGCTGAACCGGTCAAGGCCGATCGCGACCAGCCGCCATTTCCGCGGTCGACGCGCGACGGCTTTGCCTGCCGCGCGGCGGAGCTTGCGGCAGGACCACTGCGGATTGCCGGATTGCTGCGGGCGGGTGAGGCGTGGACGGGTGGCGCGCTGCGGGCCGGGGACGCTGTCGAAATCATGACCGGCGCGGCCGCGCCGGAAGGCTCCGATTGCGTGGCGATGGTCGAGCATGTCGAGGTGAACGCAGGGCAGGTGCGGCTGACTGCGTCGCGAGCGCCGGCGCCGGGCGAGAACATCGTTGCGGCTGGCGCGGAGGCGCGTGCAGGAGACGTCGTGGTTCCGGCGGGGCGCCGCATCGGGGTGACGGAGATGGCTGCGGCCGCGACGTGCGGGTATGTGAGGCCGGCGGTCTATGGCAGGCCGCGCGTGGCCATCCTCGCGACTGGTGACGAGTTGGTGGATCCTTCTGAAACACCTAAGCCGCACGAAATTCGCAACTCCAACAGTTACAGTCTGGCCGTGCAGGCAGCGGCTGCGGGCGGCATGCCGAGGATTTTTCCGGTGGTGCGCGACGATCCGAGTGCGACGGAGCGCGCGATCGCGGAGGCGAGCCTCGCCGACCTGATTCTGCTGGCCGGCGGCGTCTCCATGGGCAAGTTCGACTTTGTGGAGCAGGCACTGCTGGCGCAGGGCGCAGAGTTTTTCTTCACCGGCGCGCGTATCCAGCCTGGCAAGCCGATCGTTTTCGGGAAATTGTCGAATGCTTATTTTTTCGGCCTGCCCGGGAATCCGATTTCGACGATGGTGACCCTTGCGCTGTTTGCTGCGCCGCTGTTGCGCGCGATGGGCGGCGAGAGCGAGCGCGGGCCGCAGTTTGTGCTGGCGCGGCTCGATGGAGAAGTTCGCGTGAAGGCCGGCCTCACGCGGTTTCTGCCGGCGCGGCTTGTGAGCGACGTAAGCAGCGCGCGGGTGCGGACAGTTGCGTGGCATGGGTCGGGCGATCTTGCCGCCGCGGCAATGGCGAACACGTTCCTGGTGGTGCCGGAGACCGCCGAGCAGCTGAATGGGGGCGACCTGGTATCGGTGCTGATGCTGTAGCTGGAGCGTTCATCGCAGGATCGAGCGAAGCTTTGGCAGCAGGTTGCGAAAAGCGCGCCCGCGATGGCTGAGCGTGTGCTTTTCTTCGAGCGAAATCTCCGCCATGGTGCAGTGCAACTCCGGCAGCCAGAATAGAGGATCGTAGCCAAATCCCCCGTGGCCGCGCGGCGCGGAGAGAATTTCTCCCTCGATGGCGCCGTCGGCAGTCAGGATCGTCACCCCAGCGCGCGCTACCGCGAGCACGCAATGGTAGCGGGCGCTGCGGTTCGTAAGTCCGCGCATTTGATCGAGAAGATACAGATTGTTGCGGATGTCGACAGCATGGTTGCCGAGCCAGCCGAGAGAGGCGCCGGAAGATGGGGCCGGCACATAGTTGGCGTCCTGCGCGTAGCGCGCGGAGCGAACCCCAGGCGCACCGCCGAGCGCATCCACTTCGAGTCCGGAGTCGTCCGCGAGGATCAGCGCGGAGGGACTGGCTGCGAGCCTGCTGTAATGCTCGGCTTTCAGGCGGGCGTTGCCTTCGAAGGATGAGGCGTTCTCATCGGGAGCGGGGACCTCGCGCAGGCCGGGCAGCGGCTCGACAATGAATCCGCCGTCCTCTGCCGCGACGGAGAAGTCGCGGAGTTTGCCGGGATTTGTCGTGGCTGCGCAGATCCTGATGGTCATGGGCAAAGGTGGGCGAGCATTACGAAGAAGCGGTCGCGTCGATCGAGTAGCTTACGCCGGTGAGCTCTTCCGAAATTTGCCAGAGCCGCGCCGCCAGCGCTTCGTCGTAAGCCTGGGTCTCGGCGCGCACTTCCACCGGATATCCACGCATCTCGCCGAGTCCGTCGCAGCCGTAGTAGCGGCCACCCTGCGCCTGCGGCGCGGTGGCCGCGTAGAGCGTGGGCAGCGCACCCTGCGCGTCGGACTGCCCGATGAGCGCAATGAACAGAGGAATGATTTTCGCGATGAGGCCGCCGCCCTGGCCCGGTCCGGCAGCGAAGAGGTTCGTGTTGGAGACGCCGGGATGCACCACGATGCTGATGGCGGGTGCGTGAGCGCGCTCCAGGCGACGCTGCAGCTCAAATCCAAAGAGCAGGTTCGCCAGCTTGGAGCGGCGGTACGCCGGCCACGGACGATAGCCGTGTTCCCACTGGAGGTCCCCGAAATCCATGGTGGCGCCGCGATGTGCTTTGGAACTGACGGTGACGATGCGCGCGCCTGCATGCAGCAACTGCGGTAGCAGAAGTCCGGTGAGCGCGAAATGGCCGAAGTGATTCGTGCCGAGCTGCATCTCGAAGCCGTCGCGTGTGAGCCGCCGTTCCGGCAGCGCCATCACGCCGGCGTTGTTGATAAGCAGATCGAGCGCCCGGCCGGTGGAGAGAAACGCGGCGGCCGCGGCACGCACTGACTCGAGGCTGGCCAGATCGAGAATGAGGACTTCCACCTGCGCGTTCGGCACGGCCGCGAGAATGCGTCCGCGGGCTGAGTCGGCCCTGATGTGGTCGCGGCAGGCGAGGATGACGGCGCATCCGGCGCGGGCCAGTTCCAGCGCGGCGTGGAAGCCGATGCCGCTGTTTCCGCCGGTGATGAGCGCGAGCTTGCCATCCTGGCGGGGAATGTCGGCGGCTGTCCACTTGTGCGAGGCGCGACTCATCAGCTTGCCTGTTCGCTGGCTTCGCCCAGCACCACGCGCGCGGTCATTTTGCGGCGTCCGCGGAAAAAGGTCACGGTGATGGCGTCGCCGGGCTGATGCGCATTCATGATTTCGGAGAGATCCTCGGAGTCGGTGACCTGATGGCCGTCGATGGCCACGATGAGATCGCCGCCGATGGAGATCTGCATATTGCCGAGGTAGGCCATTTGATTGCCGCCGCGAAGGCCGGCGCGTTCGGCTGCGCCGCCAGGCACGATGCTCTCGATGAGCAGTCCGTAGCCAGCGGGAAGGCCCATCTGCTGGGCAAGATCGGGGCCGATGGCGAGCGTGCGAATGCCCAGCGAGGGACGGCGAGCATGGCCATACTTCTGGAAGTCGCCGAGGACAGCTTTCGCAGTATCGATGGGAATGGCGAAGCCGATGCCGGCATTTTGCTCTGCGCCATTCTGCGCGATCATGGCGTTGATGCCGATGACTTCGCCGCGGGAATTGAGCAGCGGTCCGCCGGAATTGCCGGGATTGATGGCAGCGTCCGTCTGGATGGCATTCTCAATGGGCGCGCCTTCGGGTCCGCGGACAGAACGGATGGCGCTGATGATGCCGGAGGTCATGGTGCCGGAAAGGCCAAAGGGATTGCCGATGGCGTAGACCTGCTGGCCCACCTGCAGATCGCGGGAACTGGCCAACACCGCGGGCACCAGGTTGGGCGCGTTGATCTGCAGCAGCGCCAGGTCGTGCAGGCGGTCGCCGCCGATCAGGCGCGCCGTGTAGCGGTGCTTGTCATGCGTCTGCACGTCGATGCTGCGGGCGTTGGCGATGACGTGATAGTTGGTGAGGATGTGGCCCTGCTTGTCGAGGATGAAGCCTGAGCCCTGATCTTCCTGGGGAACGAAACCGTAGAAGAAGTCGAGCGTGACGGTGCCCGCAGTGATGTTGACGACGGACGGGACGACGCGCTTATAGACCTCGATATTGTTCTGTTCCGTGGCATTGAATTGGGGAGCAGCATCGGCCTCGGTCAGGGTAATGGGCGAATTGCCGCCGCCGCTGAAGCCGGCGTTGCGGAAGACAGGGTGACTGGTGATGTACCAGAATCCTCCCACGATGAGGAGGATGAGGCAGACTCGGCGGAAGGTCATGGCGGTCGCTGCCTTTCATTGTAGCGACAACGGGATCAGACCCCGGCCAGGCGGTGGAGTTCCGCGGCGATGCTCTGCGCCTGGGAGCGCGCCGACTCGAGCGTGCCGGAGTTATCGAGGATGAAGCCGCAGGCGGGAGCTTTGACGGCATCCGGAATCTGAGCCGCGAGGCGG
>JASIAO010000423.1 GCA_030041955.1 Acidobacteriaceae bacterium
TTGGGGGACGGGCGGGACCTCGGCTTCCAGGGCCTCGGTGGCAAGGATTTCGCGCTGTTCGACAGCAGATTCCGGAGCGGCTTCGGTTGGGGCGGCGGTGGCTGCGGCGAGGCGAGCGGCGCGGGATGCGGCGGCTTCTTCGCGGAAAAGGTAGGCGAGCTGCGCGAGGGTGACGGGCTCTTCGGCAGCGTAGATGACGGCTTCGATGCGGGCCTTCAGACTCATGGGTTCGAACGGGGGATCGCTGTGGCGCAAAAGAAAAATGGCGCTTTTCTGATCTTACAGAAGGAGTCGCGATTTGTTGGGAGCGGAGGCTCAGACGGAGCGACAAGACGAAGCGAACCTCAGGTCCCTCGACTCGCGCTGCGCGCTCGCTCCGGGATGATAACCGGATCCAGTCGTCGCGGGCCTAACTCCAGTCATCGCGGACGCTGAGGCGGTCCTGGATGGCCTGTTCGAAGTTCTCGTGCTTCTTGACGTAGATCTCGCTGAAGGTGCGGTCCTGGCGGAGCAGGATGGCCTGCAGGCGGACCAACTCGAGAAGCGCGAGGAACATGGCGATGACGGCATTGACGGAACGGGTGTTCGAGAGGAGTTTGGAAAGCGCGACCGGGCGGTCTTCCATCATGAGCCGGCGGCGGACGAAGTCGATCATCTGGCGGACGGTGACGGCGTCTTCTGATACGTCGAGGATGGGGCGGCTCTTGGCGCGTTCGATTACCTCGCGGAAGACGCGAACGAGGTCGAGGGTGTCGGCGGCGATCTCCTGATCGTCCTCGGCGATCTTGCGGAAATCGCGCATGCCGGGATTGGTCCAGGTGGCTTCTTCCAGCTGCCGCTTCTGCTGCAGCATCTGGGCAGCGTTGCGGAAACGCTCGTGCTCCAGAAGCCGCTCGACCAGCTCGCGGCGGGGATCTTCGGCTTCGCCCTCCGCGGTTTCGGCGGGCGAGCGCGGCAGCAGCATCTTGCTCTTGATGTGGATGAGCAGCGCCGACATGTAGATGAATTCGCCGGCGGTGTCGACGTCGGAGGCCTTGAGGTGCTCGACGTAGGCGAGGAACTGGGCGGTGATTTTGGCGATGGGGATGTCGTAGATGTCGATGTTCTGCTTGCGGACGAGGTCGAGGAGCAGATCGAGCGGCCCGTCGTAGACCTGGCCGACGGTGACGGAGAAGGGGAACTGGGACTCTTCGCCGGCCGGTTTCTTCGGCTTCGGAGCCGCGGCGGCGGACGCAGCGGCCGCGTCAGACGCGGGTGTGGCGGCGTCAGAGGGTTGCGGCATTTCGGGCTGGCCGGAAGGTGTTGGGTTTTCTTCCGTCACTGAGCAACCACTCCCTGTGCGGATTGGGCGAGGCCCATGGCGGCGCGGACATCGACCATCGTTTGCTCGGCGCGAACGTGGGCGCGCTCCTCGCCGGCGGCAAGAATCTCTTCGACCAGAGCGGGCTGTTGCTCGAAGCGCGCGCGGCGCTCCTGGATGGGCGCGAGATGGGCGACGATGGCGTCGGCGGCCCAGGTTTTGCACTCGATGCAGCCGATGCCGGCGGTGGTGCAGCCGTCGTAGACCTTCGCCAGCGTTTCCTGGCTCGAAAAAATCTTGTGCAGGTCGCCGACCGGGCATTTGTCGGGATTGCCGGGGTCGCTGCGGCGAACGCGCGCCGGGTCGGTGACCATCGGCTTCAGCTTGGCGCGAATCTCCCGCTCGGGATCCGAGAGCAGAATGGTGTTGCCGTAGCTCTTGGACATCTTGCGGCCGTCGGTGCCGGGGAGCTTGGGCGATGGGGTGAGGAGGACCTGGGGCTCGGGGAGGATGTACATGGCTTCTTCCGCCGTGGGTCTTCTCAGAATGTCGCCGACGTTGCGGATTGGGGGCCTCTTGTAGAACTGATTGAATCGCCGCGCGATCTCCCGCGTCAGCTCCACGTGCGCCTGCTGATCCTGGCCGACGGGGACGAAGTCCGCCTTGTAGAGGAGGATGTCCGACGCCATGAGGACGGGGTAGCCGAGGAATCCGTAGGTGGTCAGGTCCTTCGAGGAGAGGTTCTCCTGCATTTCCTTGTAGCTGGGGACGCGCTCCAGCCAGCCGAGGGGCGTGATCATGCCGAGCAGCAGAGGCAGCTCGTAGTGGGGCTTGACGCGGCTCTGGATGAAGACGGTGCACCGCTCCGGGTCGAGTCCCGCGGCGAGAAAGTCGAGCGCCACTTCGCGCGTGTTGGGCGCAATGGCGGAGGGGTCGGCGTAATCCGTCGTGAGCGCGTGCAGGTCGGCGATGAAGAAGTAGCACTCGTACTGATCCTGGAGGCGCACCCAGTTGTGCAGCGCGCCCATGTAGTTGCCCAGGTGGAGCTTGCCGGTGGGGCGCATGCCGGAGAGGACGCGCTTTTGGGGTGCGGGAGCGGGGTTGGACACGGAATCCTTCGTGAGGGAATTTTCTCTGGTTATTGTACGGGAGGGTCAGCGGGAGGATTTACGGGACTCGCGGCGGCGCTCGGCAATCAGTTCGTCGGCCAGGTTGACGCCTTTGGGGATGTACTTGCGAACGAGCGTCTGAGAGTGTCGAATTCGTCCGGATCGGGATTGACTTTCCGGCCTCGCAGTAGCCCGCGCTAAGCTAAGGGGCAGGAACCTCACGGTGAAAGCGGACATCAGCGTATCCAAAGAGGATTATTTAAAGGCGATTCTGGAAGCCGAGAGCGAGGGGCAGACGGTGATCTCGGCGACGCTGGCGCACTGGCTGGCGGTGTCGGCGCCGGCGGTATCGATGGCGCTGCGCCGGCTGAAGCGCGATGGCTACGTGGAGGTGAAGGCCGATGGGGTGGTGCGGCTGACGGCAAAGGGGCACGAGGCCGCGTATCGCACCGCCCTGCGCCATCACCTGATCGAGCGCATGCTCTCGGAAATGTTCGGCATGCCGTGGTATGAGGTCCACGACGAGGCGGAGCGGCTGGAGCATGCGGTGTCCCCGGCGTTCGAGGCGCTGCTGATGAAGAGGCTGGGCGAAAAGGGGACGTGTCCGCACGGGAACGCGGTCCTGCCGGAGACGCCGGAGAAGCGGAAGAAGCGCGGCGTGCGGCCGCTGGCAGAAGCGGCGGAGGGCGCGCGGTACACGGTGACCAGCTTGTACGAGCGCGATCCGGGTCTGCTGAAGTTTCTTCACCGTACGGGAATTGAGCCGGGCGGCACGGTGCGCGTGCTGCAGAGGAATTACGACAAGACGGTGGGAATTGAGACGGTGGCGGGGCAGTTCACGATTGGGCCGGCGGCGGCGGAAAAGGTGCAGGTGCGGCGGGTGCAGGGCAGAGGGTAAAGGACGGGAAACCGGGAGCCGCATCCCACATCTGCCAAAACCGGGCAGATGTGGGGCACCCGAGAGCTCACCCTGTCGCCAAGACCGGGCGACAAGGATGGGGCACCAGGTTGTTGATGGGAGGGAGCACGGGATGGCGCAGACGCTGTCGCAAAAAGAGCAGAAGGTCGTGGAGGCGCTGGGCGAGAACTGGCAGGCGGAGATGCGCGGCTTCCACACCTACAACACGCTGGCCGAGCGCGACGACGATCCGGTGCGGAAGAAGACCCTGCGGCACATGGCCGAGCAGGAAGCGCACCACGCGGCGCTGTGGGCGAAGCGCATTCGCGAGCTGGGTGCGGTGCTGCCGGAGTATGACGGCAAGCCGACCGGGGACGCGGACACGCTGGTGAACCGGCTGGGGGGTCCGCAGATGGCGCTGCGGCGGCTGGAGATCGACGAGAGCCGCGCCATTGCCGACTACGGGAGGCAACTGAAGGAACTGGGGGACGAGCCGAGCGTCGCGATCCTGGAGCGGGTGATTGTAGAAGAGCAGGAACATTACCGGGAGCTGACGGAGCTGATCCGGCATCGGTACCCGAAGATGCCGGTGAGCTCGGAGATGGCGCGCAAGGAGCTGGACGATCTGCTGACGCGGCGGACCCGGGCGGGGCGGCAGGCGGCGGGATGGATCGGAGATGCGATTTACGGCGTGAACGACGGGCTGGGCGCGATCTTCGGGATCGTTTCGGGCGTGTCGGGCGCAACGCTGGGCAACAGCCACTGGGTGCTGTTGTCGGGGATGGCGGGGATGATTGCGAGCGCGCTGTCGATGGGGTCGGGGGCGTATCTGGCGGCGAAGAGCGAGCGCGAGATTTATCAGGCGGAGGTGTCGCGGGAGCGCGAGGCCATTGCGATGAACGGGCCGGAGGCGCGCGAGCTGCTGTCGCTGTATTACCAGGTGAAGGGAATTCCGCGGGACGATGCCGACCATGTGGTGGAGCATCTGGCGCAGGATCCGGAGCAGTTTTTGCGGGCGCTGGCTTCGGAGCGGCTGAACATGACGGAGGAGGGATTGAGCCAGCCCTTTGTATCGGCGTGGTCGGGCGCGCTGTCGACGGCGGTGGGGGCATTCATTCCCATCGTGCCGTTCTTTTTTATGACGGGATATCCGGCGGTGATTGTGTCGGCGATCGTGTCGCTGGCGGCGCACTTTGCGGTGGGCGCGGCGAAGTCGCTGATCACGGTGCGAAGCTGGTGGGCGTCGGGACTGGAGATGACGCTGGTGGGCGCGCTGGAAGGCGCGGCGACGTATGTGATCGGGTTGGGGTTGAGGGGAGTGGGAATTTAGAGCCTGTTATTAACTTTCCCACGGGCCCTGCGGGTTGCGGCGAAAACCGCGCCATACTTCGTTGTCGTCCTCGACAGTGGGGCCGCCACAGTCTTCGTCCTCCGCCTCGTCTGGCGCGGTTTTCTCTCGCAACGCCGCCTGCGCGAAAGTTAATAACAGGCTCTAAAGAGACTTTATTACCACAGAGAGCACAGAGGTGATTTTGTTGCTGCCCCTCACTTCTGCATGTTGGCGTAGTAGCTCTGCAGGGTGAAGAACGCTTTTTTCTTCTGGCCCTGGTTGGAGATAAGGCCTTTGCGGTTGAAGTCGTCCTGGATGCCGACGAGCGGACGCAGGGGCGAACGGAAATCCATCAGCACCCAGGGCGTCATGCCGCGCAGAAATGGCATCTTCGCGAGCATTTTGAATTGCTGGCGGAAGACGAGGTCCTGATATTCCTCGGTGAATCGCTCTGTGTCAGGCCCGTGGAGGCCGGCTTTGGCGCCGGCGCCGAATTCGCTGACGATGACTGGCTTGCCGAGCGGATCCTGCCAGGTGTAGTCGGAGATGGTTTGGGGGGTCGCGTCATACCAGCCCAGATATTCGTTGTAGCCGAGGACGTCGAGATCCTGGCCGAGCGGGTCGTCGAGGACCGCGTTGGTTCCGTGGAAGTGGGTGACGATGGCCGAGGTGATGAGGCGTGTGGGATCTTCGCGGCGCGCCTGCATGGCGAGCTGGTGGAGGAAGGCGTCGCGCGCGGGGCTTTGCGGAGTCTCGTTGGAGAGCGACCAGAGGATGACGGCGGCGTGGTTGTGGTCGCGGCGGATCATCTCGTGGAGCTGCTGCCCGGCGATGGCAAGCGTCGCGGGGTTGGTCCAGTCGATGCCCCAGTAAACGGGGATTTCCTCCCAGACCATGATGCCGAGCTTGTCGGCGAGGCGATATTCGTTTTCGGTGTGCGGGTAGTGGGCCATGCGAACGAAGTTGCAGTGGAGCTGGTGCGCCCAGCCGAGCAGCGTCTGCGCGTCCTCCTCGCTCCACGCGCGGCCGCCGCGGTAGGGAGCTTCGTCGTGGAAGCTGACGCCGCGGAGGAAGATGGGCTGTCCGTTGAGGAGGATCTGATCGCCCCGGACCTCGATGGTGCGGAAGCCGATGTCGTCGGTGAGGCGGTCGGAGGCGGCGGCGAGATCAATGTGATAGAGGCGGGGGTGGTCAGGAGACCAGAGCTCGAGGCCCGGCGCGGCGAAGGAAAACGTGGCGCGGCCATTTGTATCCGTGACTGAGCTTTTTTCGAGGTGCAGATCGGGGATGCGGAGAGTGACGGTGGTTCCGGGGGCAGCGCCAACGAGGTGGACGTAGCCGTCGAGTTGGTTCGACGTGCCGCGGCGAAGCTGCAGCGAGTAGTCGTCGATGTACGTGTCGGGGACTTCGACGAGCGAGACGGGGCGAGTGAGTCCACCGTAATTCCACCAGTCGAATTTGAGGGCTGGGACGCGATCGGCGGTGCGGGTGTTGTCGACGGCGGCGACGATGAAGTTGTCGCCGTCGTGCACCGCGCTGGTGATTTCGCAGTCGAAGGGAGTGAATCCACCTTCGTGGTCGCAGACGTGCACGTCGTTGACGAAGATGGAGGCCTTGTAGTCGGCTGCGCCGAAGTGGACGAAGAGATGGGTGTGCGGCTTGAGATGCCAGGTGAAATTGCGCTGGTACCAAAGCAGGCCTTCGTAGTAGAGGAGCGAATCTTTTTGGGTGTTCCAGTCGCCGGGGACGTTGAGGGTGGGCGTGAGGGAGAAATCGAACTGGACGAGCGGTCCGCCGGGGGCGTAGTGCGGATTCTTCGCGTAGCCATTGAGCGAGGCGTGGTCGGGATTGCTGCCCCATCCGTCGAGGAAGGGGTCGGGGCGGTAGTGCCAGGGGCCGTCGAGAGTGGTTTGCGGGCGGTGGTCGACGTC
>JASIAO010000424.1 GCA_030041955.1 Acidobacteriaceae bacterium
TTCCGGAAACGTGAGCGTCGGCGCGCGCTTGATTTTCCCCGCGCAGTTCACCAGAATGTCCACCTTGCCGAAGCGCCCGACAGCCTCACGTAAAAGCCGCTCCAACGACCCACGATCCTGCATATCGCAGGTCAGCCGCAGCGTCTGCTTTCCCCGCGCCTCAATTTCGGCCGCGGTCTCTTCCACCTGCTGCTGCCGCCGCGCCGACGCCACCACATCTGCGCCCGCCTCCGCCAACCCCAGGCTAATCGCGCGCCCGATTCCCGACGTCCCGCCCACCACCACCGCGGTTTTTCCATCCAGTTGCAGACTCTTTAGCGTCATCGTGTCTTCTTTCCCAGGAAAACCGGCGCAATATGCCGATCGAACAGATTCTCTGTCACGTTCTTCGCGATTACGGCTTCATTCACCTCCAGCAGCTCCAGATAGCGCCGACCCATCTTCGCCGCAATTTTGAATCCCACGTGCAGCAACTGCCGGAAACTGCTGTTGTACTTCTTCGAACGCGGATCGTGCCGCAGCGCCGACGTGTACTGCTCCGACGTCCATCGCGCTACCGCCGCCGGATCCGGCAGCTTCCCCGGATCGATATCGATCACCGTCGCATATGGCCCGCACAGTTCCTCGCGATGCGCGTACGCCTCGGCATAAATCTCCTTCGCCAGCGCCAAGCCGTCGCCGCCCGCTTCCGCCAGCCCGATAATCTCCTCCAGCCACGTCGTTCCCGCCGTCTTCAGGTGAACGCCCTGCCGCTTGGTCGCCTCATGAATTGCCGCGTAAATCGAAAACTTGTCGCTTCCCGAGTGGACACTCAGCTTCAGGTTCTCCGGCAGTCCGAAATTCTTCACTGCCCACGCAATCGCCGCCACATCCAGAGTGATCTCGCGCCGGAATTGCTCCACATTCCCCACATAATCGACGCCCTTGTTAAACCTTCCCGTGAATTTCGGCGCGATCGTCTGCACCGGAATGCCCTCATCCGCAATCGCCGCCAGAATAATCAGCAACTCCGCCGGGGTCTGCGCCGCGTCTGTCTCATCCATCGACACTTCGGCGATAAACCGCCCCCTCCCTTTCGCGCTCTCGATCCGCCGATAGACCTTCCCAGCCTCCTGCACCGCGAACAGAAATTTCGCCGCCGTCCCGCGCAGCAGCTCCGGAGTAATCTCGAACGCCTCGTCCACGCCCTCCAGTTGCAGCTTGCACTCGAGCCCGGCGCGCTGCTTCACAAACGCGTCAATCGAAGACTTCGTTGCCGACTGCCCAATCGCATCCGCCACATCGATTGTGAAAAAGTCGCACGGCGCCAGAAACCGCTCCACCGTCGTCAGATTGATGTGGTCGGCATCGCAGAAGTGCGGTTTCTTCCACCCCAGCACCTTCACCGCAGCATCCACCGCCGCACGCGTCTCCGCCGGTTCTGATCCGATGATGTTGTGCTCGCGATTCGACTTGTTCCAAACCGGAATCACGTCCACACCCGCGCGTCCGGCAAGCACGCACGCCTGCAGTTGCGCCTTCGCCTGATGCGCAAACCGGTCGCCCACCCCAACGGAATACTTATCCAGTTTCACTTCGTCCGTAATCATGCTCCTCAGAATTTTTGCTCGCTGCTGACCGCCTCTTTAGCCGTCTTTGAATCGGTTGCGGTGCGCCCACAGCCCCAGCCCTGGATTCGCCACAAAAAAGATCTCCTCGCCATCCACGCGATTGAACCCCTGGTGCAGCTTCGCCGGATCGTACCGGCGCAGCATCTCGTCCAGATCGCTGTACGCGAAGCCCACGCTCTCCACTTCTTCCCGCGTCAGATGTCCCGGGCACCATGTGATCCGGAACCGCCCCTCCGACGAGCCGTGGATCAAATGCGCAGCCGCGCCCAATTCCGCCGCCAGATCCGCATTTTTCTCGACTGCCTCCAGCGTTGCCGGCGTCCCGCGATACCCGTATTTCCTGATCAAAGCGTCGATCGTCCGGTCCTCGCCGAACTCCTTCACCGCTGGAGCCAGCACGACCAGCTCCGCGCCATCCGCCAGCGCCATGCGCGTCCTGTACACCGCCTTGTTGCCCAGCCACGTGCTGTGAAACTCATGCGGATCCAGATAGACCACCGTCTTCTGCAGCGGCTCGTCCAGCATCTCGAAATTTACCTCGAGGCTCAGCTCCGCCGCACGCTCGAAGCACTCCGCATTGTCTCCGATGAACAACCCGCGCACTGCCAGCCCGCCATCCGCCGCGCGCGCCACCACCGTCTGCACGTAGACAATGGGCATATCCTTCAAAAACCGATCGGCCGCGTAATTCAGCACTCGCCGCACTGGATTATCCGCACGCCCCATGATGCGTTCCATGCCATACACCGCGCCCAGATAATGACTCCGGTTAATGCCCTCGCGTCCGCCCGTGCCCACCAGAATGTTCTTGTTGTAATTCGCCATCCCGATCACTTCGTGCGGCACCACCTGCCCCACCGAGAGAATCAGGTCGAAATTCCCGCGCGCGACCATCCGGTTCACCTGCGCCGGCCATGCAAAGTGCAGCTTCCCTTCCGACTGCTGCTCGATAAACTCCACCGGCACTTCGCCCAGCGTCTCAATATCCGTCCGCCAGTTGTGAATATGGAACAGCGACTGTGACATATCGCCGAACATCCGCGTTAGCTGCCCCGGAGACATTGCCGCATGCGTTCCCAGCGCCGGCAACACTGCTTTCAGCCGATCTCCGACGTATTTCGACGCGTACTGCGTCAGCTCGCCCGCGCGCGAGTGCAGCCGCGTTATATCGGGAGGCACCACCAGCACGCGCTTCCGCTCGCCAAGCTTGCCGAGCGCCTCGCCGAGCAGCGACTCCATCTCCGCGGGCGAGATCTCCAGGTCCGCGCCGCCGCGCGCCGCATACAAACTCATGCGCTCACCTCCACTCTCTTCAGCCCCGGCGCCAGCATCACGATAATCAGCAGCGCCAGCAGATATACACTCGACGCCAGGATGAACAGGCTTACGTAACTGTGGGTGATCTTTAAGATCCATCCAGCGCTGGTCGCCAGCAGAATCCCACCCGCCGATCCCGCGCTGGTCCCGATCCCCACCACCGAACCAACCGTACTCTTCGGAAACATATCCGACGATGTGGTGAACAGATTCGCCGACCAACCCTGATGCGCTGCCGTCGCCAGGCTGAGCAGCGCAATCGCAATTCCCTCCGAGTGCAGGCGCCCCGCGGTAAAGATCGGCACCACCGCGCACGCGCACACAAACATCGCCGCCAGCCGGGCTTTTTCTGGCGTCATCCCCAGCCTGCGGAACGGGGCCGGCAGCCAGCCTCCGCCAATGCTGCCCACCGCCGACATTGTGTAGACGATGATCAGCGGCAGTCCAAGATGCGCTAGGTCCAGATGGAACCGGTTGCTGAAATACGAGGGCAGCCAGAACAGGAAGAACCACCAGATCGGATCAGTGAGAAACTTTCCAATTGCAAACGCCCATGTCTGCCGGTAGCTCAGGAGCCGCAGCCATCGTACGCCCGGCCCCATCTGCGCCGCCGCTTCCTGGTAAATGTGTCGCAGCTCCGCACCAGTGAGCGTCGGATGATCCGCCGGCTTGCGGTAATTCCGGTACCACCACAGAATCCAGAGCAGGCTGAACGTGCCCGTAATCAGAAACGCGGCGCGCCAGCTATAGTGCAGGGCCACCCACGGTACCAAAAACGGCGCCAGCACCGCCCCCACGTTCGCCCCGGAATTGAAAATCCCCGTCGCCAGCGAT
>JASIAO010000425.1 GCA_030041955.1 Acidobacteriaceae bacterium
GTCATTCATACGGCCGGTCGGGCGAAAGGCCGAGGGTGGTTCGCTACCCAGAGGTGGCTCTGCGTCGATGCGTCGTGGGCGAGCCTGTTCCCCCCTGGCTGTAGTTCTCCATGATGGGCGCGATCAGGCGCGCTTATCGGGGTTCCGCTGCGCCACCCGCGGGACGTTGAATAACAGCCTCTACAGTTGCATCCGCAGGCGCGCCCTGGTCGCCGCGTGCGCCACCAGCAACATGCCGATCGTGAATCCCACGGCGCGCACGATGCCCGGCCATCCGCTATCCCAGTGTCCCAGCACCCATGCGGTTCCGGTGAGCGCGACAAGGAAGTAGTAGAGGTCCGGAATCAGATAAGTGAGCAACGTGTTGGAGCCGGCCGGCCGCACCAGCCACGCCCAGCGCGTCTGCTTCTTCACATCGCAGAGCCAGTAGAGCAGCGTGAACAGCGCACAGGTGGCGGCCACGCTCCAAAGCGCCCATGTCGGCGTAGCGCGAATCTTGGAGATCCCGAACGGCCGCAGAAACCAGCCGGCGGCGAAGCTGACGATGGCGAACAGCATTCCGAGCAGCATCCTGCGCGCCGGACGCACCGCTTCCCCGCCCTCGACAAAAATTTGCGAGGTCACAATGCCCGCCATCACCAGGCTGGGCATCGCTCCGTTGCCGAAAGGCCACGCGTAAAGCGACCACTTGCCCATGGGAATCCAGCGCGCGCAGCACGCCGCGTTGTAGGCGACCAAAAGTATCAGCCACGCCAGCGGCGCAAACCGCCAACGGCGCGTGGGAATGTAGAGCAGGCAGACCGCGAAATACGTAATCCCGATGAGGCCCAGAATCTCCGGATAGGAGAACCGGATCCATGCTTCGCCCCCGTGCGTCGCGCGGCGGTAAATTGCGAAGTCGAAAACGATGAGGGCCGCGCCCGTCAGCCGCAGCCCCAGCACCCACTTGCGGCTCAGGCCAGTGTAAACATTCCACAGCAGGATGCCGCCGGTGAGCCCGATCAGCGCCCACAAATCCGGAGAGAAATGCATTCTCGCCGGATCGCCGCGATCCGCGTTGGCCAGGATCAGCCCAAGCACGAGCAGCGCCAGCGACCGCAGAACGATGTGCAGCCAGAGCCTGCCCTGTGAAGGGTTGCGCCGCAGGCGGCTCCGCACTGCGATCGGCAGCGACATGCCGACGATAAAGAGGAACGCCGGGAACACCATGTCGACATAGGTCATGGCGTCGACGCGCGCCGGCATGTGATACGTCCATTTGCTCAACCCGTGCACGCTGTCCAGATCGTTGACGAAGATCATCACCGCCATGGTGATGCCGCGCAGGATGTCGATCGAGACAACACGCGTCGACGTTGTCGCGCCGGTGATGCCGGTGGAAACGGCCGGGGCTGTCGAGCTCATTGGCCGCCTCCGGCATAGGCACTGTTCTCCGGGGAGAACGCGCGATCGATGGTGTCGAGCAGCGCGCCCGAGGGATCGGCGGTGTACTCCCAGAACATGACGCCGCCCAGCCCCTCCCGCCGCACGTAGGCACACTTCACGGCCAGGGACACCGGATCCTCGTACGAGACGAACTGCCTGGTCTGCGCGTTGTACAAATATGGAACTGACGCCGATGCGTCCCAGTACCGCGTGAATCCATGCTGCAGCAGCATCGACGTAATGTCCTGATAGTGCGCGAAGGCATGCGGTACGGGCGATCCCGGCTGGAAGAGCCCATGATTCGCCGGTCCGACGTTGCCCCACTCGTGTCCGTAAAACGGCACGCCCAGCACGATCCTGGACGCGGGCACGCCGGCACGCTCGAAATCACGAACCGCCTCGTCCGCCGACCCCTGTTTCGGATCGGCGGGATCGTGGTACAGGGGCGCGTGATTCCCGGTGATCTTGTCGTTGCCCGGCTCGTAAAAGTCATACGCCATCAGGTTGACAGTATCGACTTCCCTGGCAACGCGGGCCATCTGTGTGTGCTCCAGAAAATCGTCGCCCGCTTCGGCTGCCACACTCAGGAAGAGCCGCCGCCCCAGCACACGCTGCTCGCGATCGAAGCGCCGCCGCATTTCCAGCAGCAGCAACGTGTAATTCTGCTTGTCCTGCGGCCGGAAGCGATTCCCCGCGCCGAGCTGCCCGGGAAACTCCCAATCGATGTCGAGACCGTCGAGTTTGTATTGCCGAATGAAGGCGGCCACGCTGTCGATGAAGCGCGCCCGGCTGGCGCGAGTCAGCGCCATATCCGAGAAATTCCCCGACCACAGCCATCCGCCCACCGAGACCAGCACCTGCAGCGACGGATTCTGCTGCTTGAGCGCAACCAGCGTCGCGAAATTCGGCGCGTCCACGGGACTGACAGCCACGATCCTGCCGTCCTGGATATTCGCAAAGGCATAATTAATGCGCGTCAGCTTCGTCGCCGCCACTTCCCCAGGCTGGATCACGTGATCGCGCGGAAAAATGTACGCGATAATTTGCCGCTCCGGAGTGCGCAACGCATGTTTGCTCTGCCCCGCTGCCGGCAGCGCCGCTGCAAGTATTGCCGCCGTTGCCAGAATCCTTCGCGTGTCGTTCCTGCGCCATCTCAACATTGTTCTCAGTGCTCCCTGGCGAACCACACCCATCATGTCACGACCGAACCTGTGCCGCACCAGTTCCTGCGCTCGCTATCCGGTCGCCACTCTGCGATATAGTCGCAACCAGGATACCGGGCCATGACATTACGTTTCCTGAAGCCGGCAGCCATCTTGAGCTTCTGCGGGCTGGCGGCTTCGCTGTCCTTCGCGCAGGTGCGCGTCCTCGTCGATCAGGTGGGTTATGAGACCGCCGGGCCGAAGGTCGCTTTGATCGAAAGCACGACGGATGCCGCTCCGAGCGGCTATGCTCTAGTCGATGAGACGACGGGCGACACCGTCTTCACGGGAAAGCTCGAGCCCGCGGGTACCGTGGATCGCTGGGTCCCCTGGCATTTCTGGAGGGCGGACTTTTCTTCCTGGCACACTCCCGGAGAGTATCGCCTGCGCACTACCGATGCCGTTAGTTCCTGCGCCTTCGAGATCGGCGATGATCTTCTCGAGCGCCGAACCCTGTCCAACGTCCTGTATTACTTCAAAGGCCAGCGCTCCAGCGGGAATTTCGATCGCGCCGATCGCCACCTCGCAATTCCAGGCGAGCCGGGCCATTTCGTCGATGCACATGGCGGCTGGTACGACGCCACCGGCGATTACGGCATTCACCTCTCGCACCAGAATCCAACGTCGTACTTCAATCCACAGCAGGTTCCGCTGGTGGCCTGGGCCATGTTGGCCAGTTATGAGGTATTAAAGAGCCGCGGCGAGGACAACTTCAGCGAGATTGAGCGCCGGCTGCTCGACGAAGGTCTTTTCGGCGCGGATTTCCTGGTGCGCATGAAACGTCCGAACGGCTCGTTTCTTGAAAGCATCAGCGCACCCGGTCC
>JASIAO010000426.1 GCA_030041955.1 Acidobacteriaceae bacterium
CCACCCTGAAGCGGCACGGCTGGTAGGCGCGTGCTTTAGCGCGCGCGCTTTTGATTGCAGGTTCAATCGGGCTTTAGCCCCTGAGGCACGTCTTTCGAGCCTCCCTCAATCGAAGCTAACATGCCTCGATCCGGTCTCTGGAGCCTGTTCTTAACTTTCGCGCAGGCGGCGTTGCGAGAGAAAACCGCGCCAGACGAGGCGGAGGACGAAGACTGTGGCGGCCCCACTGTCGAGGACGACAACGAAGTGTGGCGTAGTTTTCACCGCAACCCGCAGGGCTGGGGCCAGTTTTCCCCATTTCCGCGTCGCTCGTTGCTCGAAGATTCCCGATATTCGTCGCTCCTCGCTCCTGGAACTGAGAAAAACTGGCTCCCAGCGCCACCCGTGGGAAAGTTAATAACAGGCTCTAGCTCTGGCTCACGAACCCGGCCAGCTCCATCGCCTGCGCGCACTCCGGATTGCTCATAAACGTCGTCCACACCAGCCCCGTTCGCAGGTTTTCCGCCATCAGCACCGAGATTCCCTGGTCGATCCCCAGCACGTCCGTGCAATACCACCCCGCCGAGGGATGAAAGGCGTCCACAAATCCATACCGCCCCCACGCGCCTGCCGATCCCCAGTTCGACTTGAGCGCTTCCAGCATCGACAGGCACTCATTCGGCAAGAAGACCAACGACCCGGCGCCCGCACACGGCACCACGCTTCCATCAATCGGTCCCTGCGCCGGAGGCCCTCCCCACGCCGTGTAACCGCCCACATAATCCGACGACGTGATGCCCCAGTAATCCTCGTTGTACCAGGCATTCGCCGGCGACGGATAGCCCAGGCAAAACGTCTCGTGCGCCTGCGTTGCCGCGATCGAATTGTTGAAGTAGTTCGCGTACGCGTCCGCCTTGTTCCGGAAATCGAAAAAGGCGTGCGAATACTGATGCGTGAACAGCGGATCGCTCCCGCTGCTGATGTACGTGTATCCCTCATACGACAAGGTCGGCCGCGCAAAGGCGTTCCAGCTCGACCCCGCAATCGGATTCGTCGTTGACCCCATCGCCAGCAGGTACAGCATCATCAGCTCGCAGTAAGTGTCGTAGCGCCCGTTCGCAAATCCAGTGTCCGGATACCACGCCTGCGCGAGCGTCGTTCCGCCGTTCAGCATCCACGGCCAGTTCACGCGTTGGTAAAGCTGCGTCGCCAGCGAAGTGATCGTCGCATCCTGGAAGTACGCCCGCGCCGTGAGCACCCCGCACAGAAAAATCGCCATGTCCATCGACGACACTTCCGACCCCGTCAGCGGCTGCCCGGTATTCACATCGTTAAAGTGATAGAGGAAGCCGTTCTCCTCCGGCATGCTGTTCAGATGAAAGCTCAGCGTAGCCTGCACCCGCGTCACGATCTCCGCGTGCGCCTGGTAGCCGCGGCTATCGGCGATGCACAGCGCCGCCAGTCCGAATCCCGTCGCGGCGATGCTCGATTCCGTCGTGCTCGTGTCCATCGCGCCGCCCAGATCGTTGGCCGCGTGGTCCAGCACCTGCCCGTTGTCGGCGTTTGCCTGCTCCCGGAAGTACAGGCACCCCTGTTGTTGGAGCGCATCCAGGAAGGCATTATCCGCGGACGTCGGCGCAAACGTCCCCACCGGCAGACTCGGCGGCCACGTCGAAGTCGAAGTCTCCGTAGAACCGCCGCTGCTGCCGCATCCCGAGAGCAGCGCGTATCCCGCAGCCCCCATTGCCGTGCGCAGCATCGTGCGCCGGCTCATGGGGCGAAGCGTTCGCGTGATCAACGTACGGTTCACCGCGCCGCCTCCATTCTGCGGCGCTCATGATCATAAACCCCGCGGAAACCGGAGCCGTTGCCGCTCTCTACTGCACCGTCACCGTCGGAACTCCCGCCGTTTTCATCACCAGCGGATCCTGATGCAGAAATTCCACCGTCACCGTGAAGCTCTTCCGCTGGTCCCACTGCTGCTTCGTGATCGGAAAGTGAAAAATCATCTGCCCATCCACCGTTTGCCCCGGCGTCATCGTGATGTCCCGCTGCAGCGGCGCCTTCTGCTGCGGAGCCAGTGCCGGATACGCCACAAACACTTTCTGGAAATCGTCCCTGCTCGCCGCCAGATCCTGCTGTGTCGATCCATCCGGCAGCGTCACGGTAGCCGACATGTCATGCAGGAAAAGCGGCAGCTTCTTCGTCGTGCTCTGAATGTGCACGTTGGCCACCACAATCAACTCGTCGTACACATTCTTCCCGCCATCCACGCCGCCAAGCGCCGAACCCGTCGACAGCTCCCGGTGAATCGGATACACCGCCATCGACACCACCTTCCCCGCGTGCACCGGCCCCATCCAGGTCGCCCATATGTATCCGCCCACGCACACAATCACCAGCAGGATCGCCCCCAGGATCGAAATCACCGGGTTCACGCCGTTTCCGCTTCTTTCGGCCATTGTTTTCTCGCTCTCTGAATCTGTTTACGCCGGAGTGCGCGAAGCGCTCCCGCCCGTGCGACCGGCATCGGGCCGCGGCCGCAACCCTTTCAGAAAATCTCCCGCTCCACGCGTGTTCAGCACATCCTTCTTCGTCAGCCACGCGCGCCGCAGCTGCCGCACTCCATACCGCATCTTGGCCAAATGACTCGTATGATGCGAATCCGTGTTGATCGCAATCCGGCAGCCCATCTCCTTCGCCATGCGCAGATCGCGATCGCACAAATCCAGCCGGTCCGGATACGAATTGTGCTCCACCGCTACGCCCAGCTCCGCTGCGCGCCGCAGCACCGCCGAAATATCCATCTGGTACGGCTCCCGTCGCAGCAGCAGCCGCCCCGTCGGATGCCCCAAAATCCGCACATACTTGTTCTCCATCGCCCGCAGCACCCGTTCCGTCATCTGCGCTTCCGGCTGGTTGAACAGCGAGTGCACGCTCGCGATCACCACATCCATCTGCGCCAGCACCTCGTCCGACAAATCCAGTGCCCCGTCGCCCAGAATATCGACTTCAATTCCCGGAAAGACGCGGATCTTCCCCTCCATCTCCGCGTCCACCTCGCGAATCCGCTTCACGTGCTCCAGCGCCCGCTTGTCGTCGAGCCCGTTCGTCATCGCCAAATTCTTTGAGTGGTCCGTGATGGCGATGTACTCGTACCCGCGCGCCAGGCCCGCCTCGGCCATCTCCCCAATTGAGTTCTTCCCGTCCGTCGCGTGCGTATGCATGTGCACATCGCCGCGGATGTCCTTCTCCTCGATCAGTACCGGCAGCCGATGCTCCTCCGCCGCCTCAATCTCGCCATTGTTCTCGCGCAGTTCCGGCGGAATCCAGTCCAGACCCAGCGCCGCGTAAATCTCCTCTTCCGTCGCTCCGGCCACGAACGACCCATCCTCCACCCGCGCCAGCGCATACTCGCTCAGCGTGTAGCCGCGTTTCAGCGCCCGCTGCCGGATGCTCACGTTGTGCATCTTCGATCCCGTGAAGTACTGCAGAGCCGCCCCATACGACCCCTCCGGCAGCAATCGCACATCCACCTGCAGTCCCGACCGCAGGCGGAAGCTCACCTTGTTCTGTCCCTTGGCCAGCATCGTTGTCGCCGGCGGATAACTCGCTGCGTGCTCCACCGCCGCGCTCACGCAATCTTCCGCGCACGCCGGACCCGTAGCCAGAATGTCCAGGTCCCCCACCGTATCGCGCCCGCGCCGCAGCGACCCCGCCGGCAAAATCGTCGTGATCCCCGCAAGCTCCCGCAGATACGCAATCAGCTTCTCCGCAGCATTCTCCGCCTCGTCGATCAGGAACCGTCCGCTGTTCTGCTTGTAATCCTCGATGCCCTTGCGCAGCTTTTCAACCAGCTTGCCGCCGAAGCGCGGCAGCCCCCCCAGCCGTCCCGCCGCAATCGCCGCCTCCAGCTCTTCCACGCTGCCCACCTTGAGCGCGTCCCACACGAGCGCCACCGTCTTCGGGCCCATCCCCGGCAGACGCAGCAACTCCAGCATCGTCGGCTTGTACTTCAGCAACAGCTCTTCGCGCAGCGGCAGCGTGCCCGCCCGCTCGATTTCCTGGATGTTCGCTGCCATCCCCTTGCCGATCCCGGGGATCTCCTGCAATTTTTTCGGATCGTTGGCAATCGTGCTTAGCTGGATCGTCGTCGATTCCACCGCCTCCGCCGCGCGCCGGTACGACCGGATGCGGAACGGGTCTCCCGCGCTGATCTCCAGCAGGTCCGCCGTATCCGCCAGCAACTGCGCAATCGACCGGTTATCCATGGTGGCTGGACGCAGTCCGCGTCTCGGTCTCGATTAGACCACGGCAGGGAAGCGGAATCCAGGCGATCCATGCCCCGCGGGCGCAAAACCGCGAAGCTGGCAGGTAACGCCGGACGCAGATAAGCGCGGACGCGGAATTCTCCGCGTCCTGCACAGGACACAGCTATTTCGAGATGGAAAATTATGGATTGAGTTGGGTCCGGATGCGGCCCGGTCAGGCCACTTCGCGTGCGCGTACGACCTGGTCTGCCTGTGGTCCCTTTTGTCCCTGGATGATGTCGAATTCCACTTCGTCGCCTTCTTTCAGGCTCTTGTATCCGTCCACCTGGATCGCGCTGTAATGGACGAACACATCCGGACCATCATCTCGTCCGATGAATCCGTATCCTTTAGCGTTGTTGAACCACTTCACCTTCCCTTTGTACTGAGCCACAAACGCGAACCTTCCTCTCAGGCGGACTGGAACCGGTCTCATACTTTCCAGCTCCTGACGCCTTCGCGGGAGACGCTGGTCCGTAGTTCAGACCCGTTCTGGGGTTGGGCTGGCCAACCGCTGTCTCATAGAGACGCTGCGCTGAAAACTTTGGTTTGCTGCGCTCATGCCGATTCCGCCTGTCACTTCCGCCCCAGCCCCGTCTTCCGCGCGTAGTACATCGCCGAAATCAGCGTCTTTCCGTCCCGAACCTTGCCCGCGTCGATCAGCCGCAGCAGCTCCGACAGCGGCACAAATTGCAGCTCCAGGAACTCGTCCTCATCCGGTTGCGTCTCGCCCGCCGTCAGCTCCTCCGCCACATACACCTGCATCCACTCGCCCAGAAACCCCGGGCTCGCGAAGTACTTCACCAGCCTCGTCCACTTCTTCGCCGTGTAGCCCGTCTCTTCTCTCAGTTCGCGCTTCGCCCCTTCCAGATGGTCCTCATTCGGCTCCATCTTGCCCGCCGGCACCTCATAGAGATACTGCTGCGCCGCGTGCCGGAACTGCCGCTCGATCAGCACCAGCGGATCCTTCTTGTTCTTCCGCTTGTCAATCGCCAGAATCACCGCCGACCCGCCGTGCCGCACCACCTCGCGGAACACCTTCTTCCCATTCGGCTCCTGGATGTCCTCCGCCAGCACGCGAAACAGCTTCCCGTCGTACACCAGTTTCGAATCCAGCACCTTCGCCGCATGGCCCGGATCGATCTTCAGCTTCTTCTTCACCGGAACCGTGTGAAGCTCCTTCTTCCCGGACTTCTTCTCGCCTTTCTTCCTCTTTTTCGCCATGTTTCCTCGCTCTTTTCACGGTACCATTCACTCCCCGCACCAGCGTTCGGTCCCTGAATTACCGCCCCATTGGGGGTGTCATCCCGTCGATAAGCCGGAAGGCGTTGTCAGGATCGAAGAGAGGCGAAGAGTTGCGCAGGAAGACCGCGCGGGTCAGGTAGTGAAGGCCGGAGCCAACGCGGGATCTTCATCTCTCAACGCAGCAGCTGATTGCCCTGCTTGCTGACCATCTCGGCTGCAGGCCGTCAGCGGTGCGGAGAGCCTCCGCTGGGATGAGCGGCCGGCGGTGGCGCCGAGTGAACTGCAGGCGCCGGCCGCGGAGCCGGAGCTTCGCTGGGCCGCGGCGCCGGGCGATAGCCCGTCGCTGGGCGTGAACCCGAGGGCTGGCCGAAGGTGTGAACGGGCGCGCTGTACGGCGAGCGGCCGTCGAGCGAGCGCGACACCGCGGGTGCCATCTCCGGATGCACGCGGACCAGAGCCGTGGTATAGGTTTCACCGAGCGGCCCGCGCTGAAGCGGGTGAATGCCGGCATCGAGCGGCTGGATGGTCGAGCCCCCGAACTGGAGCGCGCGCGGCTGCGGGCGCGCTCCCGGATCGAAGTGGAACGGCGCGGCATACTGCGGGCCGCGGTTCACCGCGATCAGGCGGCGCGGGTTCGGGCCTGTGGGTCCGGGACGGCGCGGGCGCGGCGGAATCAGATAGCCCGGCGGGACCCGCCAAACGGAGGCATACGGGAACCATCCCGCTCCGTAGAAGCCGTAGCCGCAGTTATTGGGAATCCAGACCCAGCCCCAGGCGGTGAGGTAATCCCAGGCGCCGCAGTGATAGGGCCACCAGCCCCACGGATAGCCGGAGATCCAGGTGTATCCAAACGAGGGGTAGTAACCCCAGTAGCCGCTGCCGAAGGGATCCCAGCTGGCGTCTACGCCGTTGGGCGACCACGCCTGCCCGTAGCCGGGGATGTTGTACCAGCTCCCGTAGTAGTCGAGGTCGTTCCAGGAGGCGTCGTTCGGATTGTTCGTCGAGGAGCGAGCGGTGGTTTCGCTGGCTTCGAGATCGGCGAGCGCCTGGTCGCGGTCGGAGTTCCACTCGTCCCAGGAGTTGCTGGTCACGCTCTGCGCGACGGTGAATTCGCCGGGCTGCTGCGGATCGGTCTGGAAGGTCTGGTTGGGCCGCAGGTTAAGCGACACTCCGCCGCCGTCGCCGATGTGGATGTTGCCCTGCATGATGGCCAGCTCGTTCGGCACAGCGTCGAGGTCGATGCGGAAGACGGCGTTGGCGTCGGGCGTGGCGGTGTCCTGCCCAAACCGGACGCTGACCTGGCCGTCGCGGCCGTTCAGTTCGTAGTAGGTGAGGCCGGTGAGCGCAGTGATGGTCGTGACGGGGGTTCCGTCGGCGGCGCGCGAGAGCTGGGTCAGGCGGATGGAGCTGTTGGGCGCGACGCGGACGACACTGCCGTCTTCGAACTCAATCTCGAGTCGGCCGTCGTCGCCGGTAACGAAGCGCATGCCTTCGACGGCGGGCATGTTGGGCTCCGCCTGGTTGAAGGCGACCTGGCCGTCCTGAAAGACCTGCACCTGGCCCTCGACGTCGCTCAGTCGGACGGCGCGAACGTTGCTGGGCGCGGCAGCCGAGCTCTGAGCGACGGCGCTGTCGGGTGGCGGGGGCGGAGCTGTGTCCTGCGCAAGGGCGGAACCGGCTATTAAAGCAAGGGCAAGCGCGGCAGGAAATATGGTAAGGGATAACGGCGAACGAACCGGGAAAAGATTGCGGTGCTTCATCGCAGCACCTCCTGCGGACCCACAACTCATCTGCACTCTATTAAACGTATGAGAATGGGGGAAGTTTCGACTTATTTTCGCATGAAAAGGGACCGCGAGTCAGCGATCGGTCTTGAGCGCTAGTTGGCCTTCGGCTGGCAATCGCAGCGGTTCAGCAGGTCCTGGGCGCGACGGCGGGCGCGAACCATCACGTCTTCGTCGGAAGCGATGGCCTGGAGTTGCGGCGCGATGTTAGGCAGGTCGGAGGCGCGCTGGTCCTTGATGGCTTCCTCCAGGGATTCCAGCTCGGAATCGAGGCCGAGGGGGTCGTGACGGACTTCGACGTCGAGCCGGCGGCCGATTTCGAGGGTGAAGGCGACGGCATTGAGCTGGTCTGAGAGGCGCTGCAGCGCCGGATCGGAGGCCCAGATGAACGCGCACGAGCCGCGGCCTTCGGGGCCGGCGTAGGCGATGGTCTTGTTGCCGGTAAAGGCCAGACGTCCGTTGCGGCTGCAGTTCTGCTGGAAGAGCTGATGATCGCGGGCGTACTGGAACAGGGCGGCGCGGAGAGCGTCGTCGAGGTGAATCTCGCGATCCATGGGCGCCGGGTAAACATCGTCCGTGTCGCCCGCCGGAACCGGACCGGCCTCGGAGACGAAATGGCCGAAGCCGTTTTCGTCGATGGTGATGGTGTAGCGCGCGGGCTGTAGCTGCGGCTCCGCAAAGGTGTAAACGATGCGCGCCGATGCCGGCGCTGTGGGCATGGCTGCAACAATTTGCCCCGGGGCGGGCGCGGCGGCTGCGGATTGCTGGGCGACGAAGGCAGAGGGCGCCGGGGATTGCGCGGCGGCGATCGATCCGGCTGCAAGAATGAGCGGAAGAAAACGGATGGATGCATGCATGGCTAAGCGCGAGCCTCCTGCAATGTGAGCGTTTGCGCGTGATGGATGTGGCAAATAGCGATGGCGAGGGCGTCGGCGACGTCGGCGGGCTCAGGCGCCGCGGGCAGCGCGAGCAGACGCGCGACCATGAACTGCACCTGCTCTTTGGCCGCGAGGCCGTAGCCGGTGACGGTGGACTTGATCGTGAGCGGGGCGTATTCGGCAACCGCCACGCCCGCGGTAGCCGCGGCAAGAAGCGCCACGCCGCGAACCTGCCCCAGCTTGAGCGCGGACTTGGCGTTGACCGAGTAAAACACCTCTTCGATGGCGACAACATCGGGGCGGAAGCGTTCGAGGACCTCGACCAGATCGCGGTAGACGAGCGACAGACGCTGCGGAAGCAGGGTTTTCTTCGGCGGGCAGATGGCGCCGGAACAGAGCGAGACCAGGCGTGGGGCATGCCTGGAATCAGGGCCGCGGTCGTCTAACTCGACGATGCCGTAGCCGGTGATTTCGGTTCCGCAGTCGATGCCGCAAACGCGCATGGGAGCAACCTCAGGGCCGACGAACCGAAAAGGGGGAATTCGCAGTCAGTTTACCGCACTTCAGAGGGGGAACGGCCAGGTAAAAAGCGGCCAGGGGTGAGGCAGCTTGGGGAAAAGCCGCTGGCGGAACGGCGGGCGGCGATGGGACCGCCCGCGGGGCCTCTCGAAACGGTACAGGGCTATACGCCGAGCTTCGATACCCCTTCCAGCGGTGAGCTGGCCGTCGCGTAGAGCTTGCGGGGCATGCGGCCGGCGATGTACGCCTGGCGCCCGGCGAGCACCGCGTGCTGCATGGCTTCTGCCATGAGGATAGGATTGGCGGCGGCGGCAATGGCGGTGTTCATCAGCACGGCGTCGGCGCCCATTTCCATGGCCAGCGACGCGTCGGAGGCGGTGCCCACGCCGGCATCGACGATCAGCGGGACCTCGGTGATTTTCTCGCGCAGAATCTGCAGCGTGGCGCGGTTCTGGATGCCGAGTCCGCTGCCGATCGGCGCGGCGAGGGGCATGACGGCTGCGGCCCCGGCGTCGATGAGGCGATGGGCGAAGACGATGTCGTCGGAGGTGTAGGGCAGGACGGTGAAGCCTTCGCGGACCAGGGTGCGAGTGGCTTCGAGCGTGGCCTGGACGTCCGGGTAGAGGGTCGCCTGGTCGCCGATGACCTCGATTTTGACCCAGTCGGAAAGGCCGACTTCGCGGCCGAGGCGCGCCGCGCGGATGGCCTCGTCGGCGGTGTAGCAGCCGGCGGTGTTGGGCAGCAGGAAGTAGCGGCGCGGATCGATGAAGTCGAGCAGGGATTCCTTCGAGCGGTCGAGATTCACGCGGCGCACGGCGACGGTGACCATCTCGG
>JASIAO010000427.1 GCA_030041955.1 Acidobacteriaceae bacterium
TGCAACTGACTGTGAAACAGTTTTCCTATTTCCGGGCAAACTTGGGAACTTTCTCGGACGAACCACCCTGATCTCCGGTTTCCGCGCCCTCTTTCTGCCCCTCCGCGCTCCTCTCTGCGCCTTTCAGGCGTTGCGCGTTGTGATTCCTCAGCCGAATCTCGTATTCGATCAGCCATTCTGTAGGTTTTCCTTTTGCCTTGCGCTCCCGATCTGCACCTCCGTTAGCCTCTGGTATGCCGCGTGCTATCACCTCCGCCGTGGCCTTCGACGTTCTTCAGCACACTGACCGCACCGCGAACGGGATCTCTCTGCTCGGCCGCTCCCCCGCCATCGAGCGCGCCCGTCAGAAAATCCAGGATGCCGCTGCCATCGATGTGCCAGTGCTCATCACCGGCGAAAGCGGCACCGGCAAAGATCTCGCCGCGCGCCTGCTCCACGACCTCAGCCGTCGCAGCCGCGCGCCCATGATCAAGGTCAACTGCCCTGCCATCCCCGGCCAGCTCTTCGAAAGCGAGCTCTTCGGTCATGAGCCCGGCGCCTTCACCGGCGCCCGCGCCGCGCGCCCCGGCAAGCTGGAGCTCGCCAATCGCGGATCCATCTTCCTCGACGAAATCGGCGAACTCGATCTCGCCCTTCAGTCCAAGCTCCTTCGCGTCCTCCAGGATTTCCGCGTCGTTCGCCTCGGCAGCGTTGACGAGCGGCCCGTCGACGTGCGCCTCATCTGCGGCACCAATCGCAATCTTGCGCAGGAGGTCAGCCGCGGCGCCTTCCGTTCCGACCTCTATTACCGCATCAACGTTATCCATATCGAGATGCCGCCGCTCCGCGATCGCCGCGAAGACGTGCCGCTCCTCTTCGAACACTTTCTGCATCTCTTCGGCAATCAGTTCGGCCGCCGCCCCGATCCCATCAGCTCGTCGGCTATGTGCATCCTCGCGGACTATCACTGGCCCGGTAACATGCGCGAGCTCGAGAACCTCGCCAAGCGCTACGTCGTGCTCGGCGGCGAAGACCACGTTCTCTCCGCGCTGCGCGATCCCGGCGAGCTCCAGACCATCGTCCCCGACATCGTAGATCTCAACACGCCCCTGCGCGTCCAGACTCGCCGCGCCGTGCAGACTCTCGAGCGCCGCATCATCCTCGACGTGCTCCGCGCCCATAAGTGGAACCGCCGCAAAGCCGCGCGCTCCCTCGACATCAGCTATCGCGCCCTCCTCTACAAGATCAAGGAAGCCGGCCTGCCTCCGGTTCGCACCGTCAGGCCGCGCCCCAAAACCGAAACCATCCCGCTCACGGAGGATTCCCATGGCGACAGCAGCCAAAACGCCGCATAACTCCAGGCTCCTGCTTCCGCTTGCTCTCCTCTTCTGCGCTTCCGCCTGCGCGCAGTCCGCACCCGCGCGCAACACGCAGATCGCGCGCTCCGCCGATCCGCTTCCCGCCGCGGCCCCCGCGCCGGCCCCGGTCCCCGCTCCTTCCGGCGACTACCGCATCGGCATCGACGACCTGCTCACCGTCAGCGTCTGGCATCAGCCCGATCTCTCCCGCACCGTCCCCGTTCTGCCTGACGGCACCATCTCCCTGCCGCTCGTGGGAGCCGTGCCCGCCGCCGGCAAGACCGCTTCCGAGGTGGAAGCCGAGTTGCACGCCTCGCTCACCCAGTACCTTCGCGACCCCGAACTAACTGTCATGGTCGCGCAAATCCGCAGCCGCCACGTGAACATCATCGGCCAGGTCCAGCATCCCGGGACCTTCACCATGACCAACTCCATGGGCGTGCTCGACGCGATTGCCATGGCCGGCGGCCTCAGCGATTTCGCCAAAAAGAAGCAGATCTACGTGCTCCGCGAAACCTCCGACGGCCACCGCGTTCGCCTTCATTACAACTATGAAGCCGTGCTCCGCGGCAAAATCGGCGCGCAGGACATCATTCTTCAGCCCAACGACACCGTGGTGATCCCGTGACTCGCCGCTTACCAATTCGACGCGCCGCAGCCCTCGCGCTGGCCGTGGCCGCCTCGTTCGCTCTCGCCGTCTCCGCGAGCGCCCAGAGCGACACCCCCTCGCAGCCCGCTCCTCCGCAGCAGCCCGCGCCGCCGCAACCCGGCACGCCCGTTTCGCCCAACCCGCCAGATGATGGCAGCTTCCAGCCTTTTCAGCCCATCCCGATCACCCCTCCACAAAAGCCGCAGGGCCAGCAGGTGAATTCCACCGGCGGCATCATTACCTCGCAACCCGTCGACATCCTCACACAGTCCGGAATCTACACGCCCCTTCAGCCCCACAGCGTCGTGCCGCCGTTGCCTCCGCCCGTCACAGTGCCCGCGCCGCCCATCGTCGATGAAATTGAAGTCGAGACCCCTTCCCTCACCAACCTCGATCAGAACGCCTCGTCGCTGGCCTGGCGCGATCGCCACAGTGGCCCCTTCAGCATGGGCGAAGAAACCACCTGGACTTACACCTCGAATATCTTCAATAACTTTGTCAACACCAACACATCGTCCGGCCAGTATCTCGATTTCGCTGTTCCCGCCGGCTACCACTACAAGAGCCAGCAAACAACCTTCGATACCTTCTTCCGTGGCGATTATGCCCGCTATCCCGGCAATTCCGAGCTCAACCACACCTCGGAGATCTATAACCAGGACTTCGTCCACGAAAGCTCCGACCTCACCACCTGGCACTGGTCGCTCGCTGGAGGCCGCGTCATCGCCGTCGAGGACTATCTCACCCCGATCATCTCCGTGGGCACCACCGGCATCGCCCAAACCTCGGTGCCCAACGGTCTCGATCCCATGTACAACGCCGCGTCCTCGCTGGACTTCACCCATCGCCTCAGCGACCGCAATACGCTCACCGCTTCTGCCACCACAGGCTGGCTCCAGGAACCCTTTGCCGAAGGTCCTGCGGCTTCGATCGTCTGGAACCGCGAAGCCACCGGTGGCGCCGACCTCCATTTCCAGCGGGCGTTTACGCCCCGTTCCGCATACGGTGTTGAGCTGACCGACGTTTACATCAAGGGCCTTTCACCCATCGGCGAAAGCAACTTCGCTGATGTCGAAGTCACATTCCAGCAATCGCTCTTTTCGCACGGCTCACTGCAGGCCGGCATCGGTCCGCTCTTAAGCCACGCCTCCAGCACGTTATACAGCCCCGTTGACGACTTCAGCTACGCCGCGAACGCCACCTTCGACTGGCAAATCTCCTTCGCGCGTATGGCGTTCGGCTATCAGCGCATCTTCGAGCTGGGCTATCTCGATCCGGCCAGCATCGCACATCAGTTCTTCGCTCGTTTCGACCATCCTCTCTCACCAACCCTCGACTTAGTCGCCGATGCGCAATACATTCGAGCCAGCAACCCCTTCATCAGCGCCACCGGCCCGCAGTATTCCGACTTAGGAGTAACTGCCCGCCTGAGCAAGTACCTCACGCCGCATCTCACCGCGTTCGTCGACGGCGACGTATTCCGCCAGGGAGCCAACAATACCGATCTTGGAGCCAATGCCGTCACCGGCGGTCTTTCCTGGACCATCGGCAATCCATTCCTTCGCACGGGAGTTCAATAATGTCGCGTAAGCCGCCGGCTAGTCCGCAGGAAATGTGGGAGATCGCCGTCCGTCGCAAGTGGTGGATCGCCATCCCCGCCGTCCTTGTCCCCGCTCTCGTCATCTGGATCGGCACCCGGCTCCCCCGGCAGTATGAGTCGAACGCCGTCGTCATGGTCGATCCGCAGAAGATTCCCACCGAGTTCGTCCGACCCGGCAGTGACACCACTGAGCGTCTGGAAGTGATCCAGGAAGAGGTGGTCAGCCAGCCGCGCCTTGAGGCCATCGCGATGGAACTCGGCCTGGCCGGCCGCGTCGGGGCAGAGCGGGCCGCGAATTCCATCCGCAAGAACATGGATGTCGAGGTCCTCAAGGCCGGCGGCGACGACAGCCCCATCACCGGCTATAAGATCACCTTCACCGGATCAAGCCCTGCCGTGGCCCAGGCCGTTACGGCCCGCATCGCCAATCTATTCGTCGAGGAAAATCAGTCCTGGAGCAGCCAGGAAGCCGTCGGTACGCACCAGTTTCTCTCCGATCAGCTGGCCAAAGCCAAAGCCCAGCTCGATGCCCAGCAGGAGAAGCTCGAGGAGTTCAAAGCCGCTCACCTCGGCGCTCTTCCCGAACAGGAAGCCTCTAACCTGGCTCTCATTGGGCAGTATCAGAACCTTCTTCAGGCGAACAGCGAGGCCATCGACCGCGCCAGTCAGCAGAAGGTCTATCTCGAATCGCTTCTCGATGCCAGTCAGGGATCGGCGCACGGCGTCGCCTCCGCCCCCAGTCCGCTCCAGGTCGAGTTACAGAAGGCGAAGGACCAGTTAGCTGCTGCCCGCCAGATCTACACCGATTCCTATCCCGACGTCGTCGCCCTCCGCCAGCAGGTTGCTTCGCTTGAGCAGCAGTTAAAGAATGAGCCGAAGCAAAAATCATCCGAGCTGACCGCGTCAACCGGTCCCACCATGCTCCAGCAGCTACAAAGCCAGTTACTCGCAGTCCAGCAGGAGATCGAAGAGCGCACCGAACGCCAGGCCGCGCTCCAGGTCCAGCTCAAATCGTTGCAGGGCCAGGTCCAGGTGGTTCCTGAAGTCCAGAGCCAGTACGAGCAGCTCAACCAGGATTTTACCGAGCTACAAAAAAACTATGAATCACTTCTCGAAAAGCAACAGTCCGCGGGCATGGCGGCCGAACTGCAGCAGACCGATAATCGCGGCGGCTTCCAGATCGTCGACCCCGCCACGCTGCCCCTCGTGCCCTCCGGCCCTAATCTCCTCATCATCAACTCGGCCGGCATTGTCGGCGGCATTCTGCTCGGCTGCCTCATAGGTCTCATCGTGGATCTCAGCGACGCGACCATCCACAACTGCGCCGATCTCGAGCGCTACGTCGAGCTGCCCATGATCATCAGCCTTCCGAATTTCGAGAAAGGCGCAGCCGGGACAAAGCGATCCGCAAGTGTCCCCGCTTCATGACTGCAGGGAAGCATGCCTGACCGTCGAACTCGGCCTCGTGCGAAGTCCTAACCGCGAAAGGGAGAATCATGGGATTAGGTAGCGAAACAACCTGGCTGCATCGGGAGGCAGGCAGGCGCGAAGCCGGGCGTTCCGGTCCGCCTCCCGGCATCGCGCGTCTGCCGGAGCGCCCCCGTCCATCCGCTCCCGCAACCCGCGCGGAGATCGAGCCCATCCGCTCCCTCGCGTCCTCTCGCGTTCATCGCAAAGTCATCCTCGCGCATGCCTCCGAACCCGAATGGGAAAAGCAGCACTATTTCTCCATCGAGCGCTATCGCCTGCTGTGCACGCGCGTCCTGCAGGTCGCCAGAAACCTGAAGACCCAGGTCTTTCTTATGGCCAGCGCCATTG
>JASIAO010000428.1 GCA_030041955.1 Acidobacteriaceae bacterium
AGCGGCGTGCCGGAAGAGATCGCAGCCATCTTCGATCCCTTCGGCAACGCGGTGCACACCGCGCTCGCCTTCCCCGTCCTCGGCGAAGACGTGCTGATCGCCGGAGCCGGCCCGATTGGGCTGATGGCCATCCCCATCGTGAAGCATGCCGGGGCGCGGTATGTCGCGGTCACCGACCTGAACCCCTTCCGGCTCGACCTGGCCCGCAGGATGGGCGCGACGGTTGCCGTCGATCCGCGAGAGACCCCGGTGAGCGAAGTGCAGAAGCAGCTTGGGATGCAGGAGGGTTTCGATGTCGGCCTCGAAATGTCCGGCAGCCGCGCTGCCTTCGTGGAGATGATCGACAACATGGCCCACGGCGGCCGCATCGCCATGCTCGGCATTCCCGCCAAACCCATGGAAATCGACTGGCGGAAGGTCATCTTTAATATGCTGACCATCCGCGGCATCTATGGCCGCGAGATGTACGAGACCTGGTACAAGATGTCGGTACTGGTGACCTCGGGCGTCGACATCACTCCGGTGATCACCCACCGCTTCGGCTACAAGGAGTTCGAAAAGGGCTTCGAGGCGATGATCGGCGGCCGGTGCGGGAAAGTGATCCTGGACTGGACGAAGATTTAGGTCACCACCGGACCCCGACCCTTGCCGATCGGCACAGCAGTTTCGAGGGCGTGCGTGACCCAGGCTTTGGCCTCGGCGACAGCATTGGCCGGGGCGTCGCCCAGCACGAGCCGGCAGAGCAGAGCCGAGGAGAAAGCGCAGCCCGTCCCGTGAGTTGAGGTGGTTTCAATTCGGCGGCCGGGAAACCAGTGGGTTTGGCCACCGGCCGTCAGCAGGAAATCGTCGGGAGGGTCGAGATGACCTCCCGTCGCCACGACATTCAGCCCAGGAGCCAGCGCGGCCAGGCGGCGGGCTATGTCGAAGATGACGTCGGGGCGAATATCCTCGCCGGTCTCCACTCCGGTCAGAGCCGTCAGCTCGTCCAGGTTGGGGGTGACCCAGCCGACCTGGGGCAAGAGATCGTCGCGAAGGCGGCGCAGCCCGTCCTGGTCGAGCAGTTCGGCGCCCGAACTGGAGCGAAGGATGGGGTCGAGGACGATGCGGCTTCGGTCGACACCCGCCACCGCAAGGAACGCCGAGAGAGTCTCGACAATCTCCGCCGAGCCGAGCATTCCGATCTTGATTCCGACGATGGGAAGGTCGGCGGCGAGGCAGTCGAGGGTCTGGCGCAGCAGGCGGCCTGAAGCCGGCTCGACCTCCCGTACTCCCTGGGTAGATTGGACGGTGAGCGCGGTAATCGCAGAGACTCCGTAAAGCCCATGATTCCAGAATACTTTTAGGTCGGTCGTGATGCCCGCTCCCGACGAGGGATCGAATCCGGCGATGGTGAGCACAACCGGGCAACCTTTCCGAGCGGACAACTCTCCGAAGGGGTCTGGTTTTATTACCGGACGGGCAGCATCCCTGGCCATAGCCCCATCGTACCTTGTAGGTTCTCTTTTCCGCGTTGGGCGGCCCTCGCTGAGGAGGGGGACCTGTTCGAAACTGGTAACCCTTTCGGCCGCCGAAGGGCTACCACAAAATGCCCGGATTCGCAACGGGAGCAGGTAAATAAATTCTTCGGGATGTTTGACTTACCCGATCCAGGTTCCTACAATTTCCGAAGGGAGGATCATGAACGCTATCCGACGATCCGATAACGCGAAACGTCCTCGACGACGATTAACTTTTGCCGGCGCTTTGCTCGCAATTTTGGTGGGCGTTGCCGGTGCGCAGGCTGCTTCTCCAGCCGATCACGTAAGCCCGCGAACCGCGGCCCATCGCCACCACTGGTATGAGTTCGGGATTGCATCCTGGTACGGGAGATTCTTCCAGGGGCGTACGACCGCCAGCGGCGAACCGTATAACGAGAACGACCTGACCTGCGCGCAGCGGAGCCTGCCGCTTGGGTCGGTGCTGAAGGTGACCAACCTTCAGAACCACCGGTCCGTCGTGGTGCGGGTCAACGACCGCGGTCCAGTCCCTCAGGACCGGGTGATCGACCTCTCCCGAGCTGCCGCACAGGCGCTGGGCTTCCAGAACAAGGGTCTTGCACCCGTAAAAATTGAGCTGCTTAGTTCCAGCTCTACGCCGACCGAAGTGGCACAGCTGAATGACCAGCTGGCAGCCCCGGCCGAGCGTTAATCTGCCAAATCCCAGGGCCCCGGAAGCGCCTCACGGCGCGCGAGACGTATTTTTTCCGGGGCAGCGGGGCGGGGGTCGACATCGACAGGATTCTCGAATGCTCTTCCAACGAATTCGGATGATGAGCAGAATTGTGCCAGTATGGAGCCATGGACTCGAGACTGATTGTGGCGCTCGACTATCCGGACGCAGCGGCGGCGCTCGACCTGACCGAGCGGCTGGACGAACTCTGTTCCTGGTACAAGGTGGGGCTGGAACTCTATCTGGCCGAGGGGAACCGCATCGTCCATGAACTGAGGAACCGGGGGTATCAGGTCTTCCTGGACCTGAAGCTGCACGATATTCCCAACACGGTGGCGCGGGCGGTGCGCTCGGTGGCTGAGACGGGCGCCGAGATGCTGACCGTCCACGCGGCCGGCGGTCCGGCGATGTTGCAGGCAGCGGCCGAATCGGCTGCATCTGTCGAACACGGGCCACAGCTGCTGGCGGTAACGGTACTGACCAGCATGGACGCGACACAACTGGCAGCGACGGGCGTGGTGGGTTCGCCGGCAGAGCAGGTGCTGCGGCTGGCTGAAGTGGCTGCGGCTGCGGGCATCGAGGGATTCGTTACAAGCGCGGAGGAGACGGCTGCGATGCGGCGGCGGTTTCCGGGGGCAAGGCTTGTGGTTCCGGGGATTCGTCCGGCGGGGGCCACGGCGGGCGACCAGAAGCGGACGGCGACACCGGCGGCGGC
>JASIAO010000429.1 GCA_030041955.1 Acidobacteriaceae bacterium
GCCCGGGGCGGCGACCATGGCCGAGAGTATCCCCAAGCCTCATCGAATCGCTGGACCTGATTCTCTGCCGGCGCGAATTCGCCAGCTCACTCACCGGTTCAACGTCGCAAGCGGATCACCGGCAACCCGGAACTTTCGCCCGCAGTAGAACCGAGCACGCCGCCCCGCCGTTCACTCCTTCTCCCGAAACCTCCGATACCGTCCCAGCAGCGACGCTGGGCCCGCTACCGTCATCGACACCAGATTCCCTTCGTACACTCGGTCGTGGATCACCGCGCCCGCTTCCAGCGCCGCCAGCGCGTCGCCTTCCGATTGCGGAATCCGCAGCCGCTGCTCCAGGATCGGGTCCTGCACCAGCTCTACGTCGATGCGCTCCAGCAGCGCTCCCAACCCAACGCGTTCCCTGGCGGAAATTGCCACGCGGCCAGCGTCGGCCTCCAGGTCCGCGCGCTCCTGGTCGCTGAGCAGATCGACCTTGTTCAGCACCTCGATGCGCGGCTTATCGAGGACCTCCAGTTCCCCAAGAACCTTCTCCACTTCAGCTTTATGCTCGTCGCGCAGCGGGCTGGAGGCATCGCGCACGTGCACCAGGACCTCAGCCTTGCGCACCTCTTCGAGCGTGGCCCGGAACGATGTAACCAGAGTGTGCGGCAGGTCGCGAATGAAGCCCACTGTGTCTGAGAGCAGGACTTTTCTCCGGCTGGGCAGCTGGATCGCGGCCAGCTTGGGATCCAGTGTGGCAAACATGCGCGCAGACTCGAGCACGCCGGTTCCGGTGAGCGCATTGAAGAGCGTGCTCTTCCCCGCGTTCGTGTATCCGACGAGGGCCACAGCAGGAACCGGAACGGATTCGCGGCGCTGGCGCTGCTGGGCGCGCGTGCGGCGCACCGCTTCCAGCTCATGCCGCAACTGCAGCACCCGGCGCTGAATGCGGCGACGGTCGGTTTCCAGCTGCGTTTCTCCGGGACCGCGCGTGCCGATGCCGCCGCCCAGCTGAGACATCGCTTTGCCGCGCCCGGTCAGCCGCGGCAGCATGTATTCCAGTTGCGCCAGTTCCACCTGGAGCTGACCTTCGCGAGTCCGGGCGTGGCGCGCGAAGATGTCGAGGATCAACTGGGTGCGGTCGATCACGCGGCAGGGCAGCGCATCTTCCAGGTTGCGCAACTGGGTAGGGCTGAGGTCATGATCGAAGATGACGAGGTCAGCCTGCGACGACGCAGAAACCGCGTCCAGCTCTTCGACTTTCCCGCTGCCCACCAGCGTGGCAGGATCGGCTTTGGGCCGGCGCTGGAGCACTTCACCCACAATGCGGGCGCCTGCGCTCGAGACCAGTTCACGGAATTCGTCGATCCGGGATTCGTCGTCGGAAGCGGAAGGTTTTGCCGCAGCAGACGATGCCGGAGCAGTAGAAACCGCGGCCGCGCGCGCCTGCGCGGCGCCGCGGGGCAGAGGTTTCCTCTCGGACCCGAAGGCTACCGATACGAGCAGCGCCCGCTCCGGACCCGCCGTGTGCAACGGCATCGCTGGTCTGGCCGCCGTTTCCTCAACCGGCTCCCTCAGGAGCCGGATGCTTCCTGTGCCGCCTGCGGCGGGGTAACGCCAACCGGACCCGGCTGCGCCGCATGCGGAGGACGGTGCTCGCCATGCAGAACTGCACGCGTGCTGACCACCGTCGAAATGGCATGTTTGAAGATCAGCTGCTCCTGGCTGTTGTTCTCCAGCAGCACCGAATATTTATCGAATGAGCGGATTTTCCCCGTGAGCTTCACTCCGCTCACCAGGTAAATCGTGATGGGGGTCTTGTCTTTACGGACCGTATTAAGAAACGTGTCCTGAATGTTCTGTGCCGGCTTGTTATCCATAGAGCCGATCTCCTTTTCCGTCTATCAAAGTCGAACGGTGAAACTGCAAACCACAGGAAAACCGCAGTGGAGTCCTTAACGGGGCTCCCCACGCACCACAGCGGTGTGCTAACCACCATAAGGGGTTGTGAACCGTTTCCGCAACATGCCGGATGGTGCAGGTCCACGCGATCATCTTATGTGCAATCCGGTGCGCGCGGAGCAGCCTCTGCCCGTTACCTGAAAAAATTAGTCAGAGGCCTGTTCAATTTAGATGCGCAACGGTTGCGCCCCGGCTCCTTCTGCCGGCTGCTTCAGCGCCGACGCCGACGGTTGGTTTTCCTGCCCCGACGGCCTTCTTTGGCTGAAGCCAGCACCTGCGGGAGCGCCTGTTCGCCGATGCGCCGCACGATAACGCCTTCCATATGATAGCTCTCGGTCTCTGTGGGGCCAGGGTTCAGCAGGCCTGTCTTCGCATCGATCGACGCGCCTGCGGTGCTGGCGACGCGGAACGTGAAGACCGGCTCCTGCTGGTTCCCGAAAGCCTGCTGCGAAATCGTGACCGGGAAATAGCCCTCGATGTCGCGCTCGCGGTAGGCCGTCTCGTACCGATGCTTGCGCACGTTCCAGGTAAAGACGCGAATCTGGTTGAAATCGTACGGCAATCCGTCCTGCCAGGGCGCCAGCAGCGTCAGGTATTCCGGCACCTGCCCCCCGGGAACGTTCGAATCGGGGTCGTTTACGGTGCGCAGCACGTAGGCGGCAACGACTTTCTGTGATTCGGACAGACCGTCAATGGCGTCCGGCACATCGTCGTCGAGTGTGCGGCCGCGCACCCACCCCACGTGACCTGCGGAATCGCGAACCAGCCAGTAATCCTCAAGATCCGGCGCCGGCGGCGTTCCGGGCGTATTTTTCGCGGTTCCGCCGGTTCGTTCTACCACCAGCGGCAGCGCCTGCGGCGGTATTGGCTTCGGTACGGAGGCGCGAACCAGCAACTGCAGATGGGCATTTTCCGGAAGCAGATAAAAGCGGTCCGATGTGCGTCCCGGGGCGTCGCGCATCCAGTAGTCTTCGCGCAGCGTCGCGGTCGTGACCGCGGGATCGTGTTCGTGCTCCTGCTGGAGTTGCGCGAACTCGTCGTGTACGCGCTGGTCGATGACCCCGTGTTCCTCGATCCAGCCGACTTGCCCTTTGGCAGTGCTGACCTTGAGGAAGCGGTCGCCGTGTTCGATCACCTGCAGCCGCTCGCCGTTCACGACCGTCGCCACGCGATTGTTCACTGGGGCAACGCGATCGTGCAGATACGTCTCCTTAGCCCAGACCCAGACGTATTCCCGGGGCTTGTGCGGGCCGAAGCGTCCACAGCCCTGAAGGAGAAGCAGCGCCAGCAGAGTTCCTGGAAGAAGGCGACGCACACGAGAGGCAGAAAACGGCATTTTTCCCGGCAAGAAAGCGCGCATGGATTGTCGCGGGTTAACGAAAGAATACACCCGATGGACAAATCGGAGCGCAGGGCTCAGACCACAGCTTCAAAAACTCGCCCTTCGCCTGGCGATGCGCAACCACCATGCCCACGTCTGCTGACCGTGCGCACAATCGGCCCGGACGGTTTCAGGCCGAAGGCGCGGGAGTGGAACAGCCGGGAGCAGTTCGAGAAATGGCGCGAGGCATGGGAGCGGACGCAGAACCGCTACCTGGAGCGCCACGGCCACGAGGCCCGCGTGGACCGGCGCACCCTGGAAGCCCAGGGGAACGACCGGGAGCCGACGACGCATCCAGGCCCCCACGCGGACAAGGAGCGCCGCGCTGCTCTCAGGCAAGAAGCCCCCAGCTAATCGACCACGCGAGCCCGAGCGAGAACGGTCAGCGCCGGGGGCCTGGCGGACCCCCGGCAATAACTACGACGCGCAGGGCGGTACATGGAAATTCAGCCAGGAGGATGATGCCCCTCGTGTTTCATGCGGCGCGAGGCGCCGCCGAAATTTTTCAGGACTTGAGCCCAGCCTGGTCTTTGCGTAGGCTGGGGACTATGGAAGTGCAATTCACCCACGATACGGAAAAGAAACTCAAGGAGCTTGCCGCGCAGAGCGGACGTGGCACGGATGATCTTGTGGAGGACGCAACGGCGGCCTACGTCGACGAGTTGCTCCAGGCGCGCCAAACGCTTGACAGCCGCTATGAGGACATCAGGAGCGGCAGGGTGAAACTCATTCCCGGAGAAGAGGCGTTCGCGCAGCTTCGGGCCAAAAGTGCAGCCCATCGTGCCAAGTCTCAATGAGAGGCTATGATTTTCACCCGGAAGCTCTAATCGACGTTGGAGAGATTTGGGAATACATAGCCGAAGACAATCCCGCCGCCCGCCGACCGCGTGATTGATGAAATCGAAGCGACCCTTGAGGCTCTGGTTTCCTTCCCCCTTCGGGGCCACAAACGCCCGGACCTCACATCACGGCCGTTACGCTTCATTCTGATCCGCGAATACTTGATTGCCTATGCGCCGGATGAAACCCCTTTGTGGATTGTTGCCGTCATGCATGGACGCCGCAGCCCGCGCGTCATTGCCGCCATTCTCAGAGGCCGGGAGTAGTCCCACAAAGGATAAGTTTCGGGACAATTCGCGGACCCGCTAAAAATGCGGGCTTGCGCGTCCCGAATGTCTGTCCCACGATGAAGGCATGAAAAAGCCCTACCCGAGCCGCGCGAAAGACAAATGGCAACATGCTCTGACCAGGCCGCTCTCCCGGCGCATGAAGTTTGAAACCATCGAACTCATGCGCGGCGACCTTTTCGAGTTTCTCGACTTGCTGACCACTCAATTCTTCGACCACCCCAGGAGCTGGGCGACGAACGACGCCGACATTCAGCGCATCGCCGACCGGCTGAAGGAGCTGACGCCGTACCGGGACCGGGCGGCGCGAGCGGCGTTGAAGGCCAGGCGCATCGATTACGCCTGCAACATCGACCCGGACGATGACGACCCCGGCCCAGGCTGTGGCCCGTTCTCTGCGAGGGGATGGCAGGAGCTTCACCGGCAATGGGAGCGGGCGCACCAATGAAATACGGCTACGCCCGCCTGTCGACCGAGGATTAAACCGCCAATCTGCAACACACGGCATTGAAGAAGGCTGGAGCCAGGAAGATTTTCACCGATGATGGGCTGTCCGGCGCGACGTTCTACGATCCCTCTGCCCTGCCTCACTGCGGTTTCGGCGTCAGCCGCACGAAGCGCGGCGCCAACTGGTCCCACTCGGCGAGCAGCCAATAAGCGCGCGTGCTGGCCGTCTTCTCAGCGTGAAGCTGGACCAGCCCCAGAATGCTCTCCTTCGCCGTGTCATCGAGCGCGCTCCAGGGCTCCGGATTGAGGAAATCCGCATGGTAACGCCGTTCGGAGACAAATTTGCCATCCTCGTCGAAGACCCAGGCTTCGCCGCCCGTCATGCCTGCGCCGAAATTGGTGCCGGTCGCGCCGAGGACCGCAACCAGTCCGCCGGTCATGTACTCGCAGCCGTGGTCGCCGACGCCTTCCACCACCGCCAGCGCGCCGGAGTTGCGCACCGCGAAGCGTTCGCCCGCGCAGCCGGCGGCAAAGAGCGCGCCGCTGGTAGCTCCGTAAAGCGCCACGTTGCCCAGAATGACGTGCAGCTCCGACTGCAGCGCAGCGCGGCCCTGCCCGCGCAGGATGATCTCGCCGCCGGAAAGGCTCTTGCCCACAAAGTCATTCGCCAGACCCTTGAGCACCAGTTGCATGCTCGGCACAGCGAACGCTCCAAAGGATTGCCCCGCTTCTCCAGTGAGCCGGAAGGTCAGCGGAGCGCCGGAGGTGACACCCGCCGACTGCAGCATAGCCAGCTCCCCGGCAAGCCGCGCGCCGAAGGTGCGGTCCTCGTTTGCGATGAGCGCGTCGACGATGTAGTGCTCACCATCCTTGTACGCAGCCAGTGCCGGCTCAACCCAGGCATCGTCGATCGGGGCATGATCCTCAGGGCGCAGATTGCGCCGCCCCTGCCAGTGACGCGCGCCGCCATCGGATGGCGCGGCGAGCATGGAGCCCAGGTCCAGGCAGCCGTCGAATCGAACCTGTTCGAGAAGATCCGTTCGGCCGATAGCGGCTTCCAGCGACGGCAGACCCAGCTCCGCAAGCAGCGCGCGGATTTCTCTGGCCAGCCCCTCGAAGAAACGCACCAGGTGCTCCGGCTTACCGCGGAACTTCGCGCGCAGATCCGGTCGCTGCGTGGCAATACCCGTGGGGCAGGTGTTCAGGTGGCACTGCCGCGCCATGTCGCAGCCCAGCGCCACCAGCACCGCCGTCCCAAACGCAAACTCGTCGGCGCCTAGCATCGCGGCGATGACAATGTCGCGTGCCGTGCGCAGGCCGCCATCGCAGCGCAGACGCACGCGGCCGCGCAGACCGTTGCGGATCAGCACCTGTTGCGCCTCGGCCAGGCCCAGCTCCCAGGGATTGCCGGCGTACTTAATGCTCGACAGCGGCGATGCTCCGGTTCCGCCGTTGTGTCCCGCGATGACGATGTAATCGGCGTAAGCCTTGGCGACGCCCGCGGCAACCGTCCCCACGCCGCACTCCGAAACCAGCTTGACTCCGACCGCGGCCTTTGGATTGATGCGGCGCAGGTCGTGAATGAGTTGTGCGAGATCTTCGATCGAGTAGATGTCGTGGTGCGGCGGCGGGCTGATCAATTGCACGCCAGGCTGCGCGTGGCGCAGGCGCGCGATCAGCTCCGTGACCTTGTGACTGGGGAGCTGGCCGCCCTCGCCCGGCTTGGAGCCCTGCGCTATCTTGATCTCCAGCTCCTCCGCATGCATCAGGTATTGCGCCGTCACACCGAAGCGCGCCGACGCTACCTGCTTCACCTTGTTGTTGAGCACGTGCGACGGCACCGAAGCGCCGCCGAGCGGCAACTCGACATCCGGCCGGTAAACGGCAGGATCTTCCCCGCCCTCCCCGGTGTTCGAACGCCCGCCGAGCAGGTTCATCGCGGCCGTGATCGTCTGGTGCGCTTCAGGGCTGAGCGAACCAAGCGACATGGCGCTGGCGATGAAGCGGCCATAAAGATTCGACGCCGGCTCTACGTCGGCCGGAGCAAGCGGCTGCGCCGCCGCACGGACTTCCAGCAGATCGCGCAGGACAGCCGGTTCTTTTTCCGTGGCCTGGGAGGTGAACGCAGCCCATGCTCCCGCAGCATCCGGGGCCGCGGCTGCTGAACGCGTCGCCCCGGTGATGGTCTGGAGCAGGCGCACGGTTTGCGGCTGCCAGCCATGCGGCTCCGACTTCTCCGCCTTGCGGAAGCGAATCCAGCCGTAATCCGGCAGATCCTTGCTCGCGATCACCGTCACCAGCGGGCCGCCGCCGCCCGCGTCGGGACTGTCCGGAGCAGTCTCGTCATTCTGCGCGCCCAGCCAAAGATCGCGCAGCGTCGCTTCCAGTTCGGGAAATCCGATGCCGCCGATGGGCGCGGGCGTGCCTTCAAAACAGCGGCTCACAACCTCCTGGCTGAGCCCGAGGCAATCGAACAGGTGCGCGCCGCGATAGCTGTCGACGACGGAGATGCCCATCTTCGACATGATCTTCGCCAGGCCCAGATCGAAAGCGTGGAGCAGGTTTTCTTCGCCCCGCTCCGGATTCAGATTCCGCGCCGTTTCCAATGCGAGCCACGGGCACACCGCGCCCGCGCCGAGTCCCAGCAGTACCGCGGCGTGATGCAGGTCGCGGCAATCGCCCGCTTCTACGGCCAGCCCCACCCGCACACGCTCTCCCGAGCGGATCAGCGCGTGATGCACCGCGCCGGTTGCCAGCGCCATGGGCATCGGAATCGCATGCTCGCTGCATCCGCGATCGGTGAGCAGCAGGATGGCCGCGCCGCCGCGCACCAGCTCGATGGCCTTCTCGCAAAGATCGTCGATGGCAGTGACCAGGTTGCAGCCCGGGCTGAAGATGCAGTCGAGGACCGCGAGCGGCAGATCGCCGGCCAGATGATGCCGGCGGCTGTGCAGCGCGTCCATCTGCGCCAGCGAGAGAAACGGGGAGCTGAGCGACAGGCCCGGCAGGCGCTCGCGCTTGTTCAGAATGTGCGGCCACGGGCCCAGCCGCGTGTGCAGCTGGATCACGCAGGCCTCGCGCAGCGAATCGATGGGCGGATTGGTGACCTGTGCGAAACGCTGGCGGAAAAACGCGTAAACCGGACGCGGCGACCGCGCCAGCGGGGCGATCGGCGTGTCGTCGCCCATGGACCAGACGGCATCCTTGCCATCGGCGGCCATAGGCTTCAGGATC
>JASIAO010000430.1 GCA_030041955.1 Acidobacteriaceae bacterium
AACCAGCGGAACGCTGAACCCCAGCCAGATTACCTCGAACCAGCTCACGGTCGGCCAGACCATCACCGTTATGGCGGGCAACACCACGGCCGCGTCGGTGACCCTGAGCGCCACCAACAACACGCTCGCAGGTCTCGCTGCCGCCATCAACAGCGGAACGGGCGGCCAGGGCGGAGTGACCGCGAACGTGGTCTACAACAGCCAGGGCGTGGCAGCGAGCCTGCAGCTCGCCGATAATTCCGACACCGGCGGAGCGCTGACGGTCACCACTACGCCGTCCAGCCTCAATCCCAATGCCGCGGTGACATTCACGGCCGGCCAGGTGGGGCAGGGAGGCGTTCAGGGAACGGCTACCCTGGGCATCTCCGGGACCGGCAGCAATAATTCCTCGCAGGCGTTGACGGGCAGCATCACCCTGTCCAACGGCAGCAATACGCAGACCTACGTGATGGGCACGGGCGCCAATAACAGCACGGTAGGCAACGTGACCACGCTGTCGGCGGCCAATTCCAATCTTTCCGGTCTGGCCCAGGCCATCTCCGGCAACCTGGGCGCCACGGCCACGGTCGGCGCCTCCGGCATCTCGATCACTTCAACCGCGCCGGGAACCAACATCACTTCCAGCGCATCGACTCTGACGGCGGCGCTGTCGGCGTCCGTTACCAGCAACGTGGCCGGCCTGGCCGCCTCGGCGGGCACGGATGGATCGACGGTGCTGTCGATGTCCAACGGCACCGGCTTTAAGAGCGACGGCTCCGACGGCCTGACGGGCAGTATCAATCTGCAGAACGGCAGCGGGACCACGTATACCTTCACCATGGGCACGTCGGCCGGGGTGTCGGGAAGTACTTACACCACCGGCGCACAAACCGTCATCGGCCTGGTGAACGAAATCAACGCCAGCACGGCAACCACGGGGATGGACGCCACCATCAGCAATGGAACCATCGTGGTGGGCTCGACCCAGGTCAACACCACCATTACCGCGAGCAACAGCACCCTGGCGGGCACCACCACCTTGACCGCCGCCACCGGCACGACCCTGGGGACCGCCAATGATCCCACCGCCAATCAATACAACGTGGTCAACTTCACCGTGGGCACGGGCAATCCCGCGGACAACGGCCTGACCACCACCGGCACTTCGCTCGCCGGCAGCGTGACCATCAGCAACAACGGCGTCACCGACACGTTCGCCATGGGCAGCTCCGGCGGACCGGCAGGCGCCATTTACACCGGCGCCAACACGCTGGCTTCATTGATGAGCGCCATCAACGGCGCGACCAGTCTGGGCATCACTGCGACCGCGGATCAAACGGCGGGCGGCTCCGCCAGCGGTTTGACGTTGACCTCGAACACCTACGGCAGCACCATTGTCACCAGCGGCGCGGGGATCGTGCAGACGGCGACGGTGGGAACCGATGCCCAAGGCTCCATCGGCAATACTCTCACCTCCACCCTGTCGGCAGACAACGGCGGCGTGCTGAACTCGAGCACCGGGTTCTCGGGCACCTTCGTGATCGGCGAGCAGGGAACAAATACCGGCGGCACTGGCAACGACGCTGCAGAAAATGTGACGGTTTATGTAGGTGCGGCCGCAGGGACCAATACAGCGGCCAACGATACTGCCTCCGCCATCTATATCCCTGGCGGCGGCACCACCGCGGCCATGTCGCAGATCGTCACTGCACTGAACGCCTGGGTGGGCACATCCCACAACACGGGCGGCCCGAACTTTGACTTCATCGCATCGGCCGATGCGAACACCGGCGGGCTCACGTTGCAGGCCGGCGCGGTGTCGACAACCGACTCGGCTCTGTCTATCACCGCTGCTTCCGGTTCGCTGGTCGCGACCCAGACCTATGCATCCGCGACGCAAACGGCCGGGTCGGTGGCAGGCGAGGCTACAGTAGCGCTTAAGAACCCCAACGGGGCGATCAGCGCCACCGACACGCTCAAGCAGGGGACCAGCATCGTCCTGACCAACTCCGCCAGCGGGGTGGCCACCACCTTCACCATGGGCGGCGTCACAAGCGGTTCCACCATCGGGGTAGGGACGGCAGGCAGCCAGAGCACGCAGACGGTTCAGGCCCTGATCACCGCCATCAACAACTCCGGCCTCGATCTCCAGGCCGGGATCAGCAACGGCCAACTGACCATCAACTCGACCGCCGTGAGCGCTGGCGCGCCAACCGGCGATGTGACGGTGGCCGCCGGCGGGACGGCACTGGCCGAGGCCTACAGCGCGGCGCAGACCTCGAGCACGGCGGGCACCGGGCCGTCCGGGGCGACCAGCGCGGCGGTCACGATCAACACCGCGCACGGGATGTCCACGTCGGGAAGCGACGCTCTTGCCGGTCAGCTCATCCTGACCAACAGCAGCAACGGCACCGCGGTTACCTTCAACCTGAACAGCACCGGGACCAGCAGCGGGAACACGGTCGACCTGGCCGCGGCCAACTCCACGCTCAGCGGCCTGGTCAGCGCCATCAACAGCAACAGCACGCTGGGCATGACCGCTTCGATCAACAGCACCACCGGCGCGCTGGAACTGCAGTCCACCACCACCGATACCACCATCACCGTGGGCGGCTCGGGGCTCACGGACGCCACGGGCGAAGTTCTGACCGCCGGACCGCTGGCCGAGGCGGACGTGTATTCCACGGGCACGCTCAATCTGTCCAGCGGCAACTTCGCGGCCGGCAACGCGCTGGGCGGAAGCCTCAGCGTGACCGCCAACGGCAGCACCATCAACTATGTCATGGGAACGGGCGCTTCCAACAGCGTCAGCGGAAACACCGTCACCCTGTCGGCGGCCAATTCCACGGTGAACGGCCTGGAGCAGGCGCTCAGCACCTACTCCGGCGTCAACGCGGCAATCGCCAACGGGACCATGACGCTGACCTCGAACACCGCCAACGCGGACGCCATCAGCGCCAGCGGCAACCTCTACCAGTCAAGCGCCAGCCTGAGCTACACGGCAGGCAGCGCTTACGACGTGGGAATCTCCAACCTTGCCTCCGGCGGGGTCTATGACAGCGCTACGCAGTCTGCGCCTGCCGCCGGTCCGGGCGCTGCATTCGCGAACCTTACGGTCAGCGATTTCGGAAGCAGCAGCATTGCCACCATCAGCTACTCCGATGGCGCGGGCGTTTCGCTGAGCGGAACGGATCTGCTGAACACCAGCGACGCGGAGTTGTCGTTGAACGAGCTGAATGTGGCGATCAGCGATGTGGCCGCGCAGGATGGGTACATCGGTGCCCAAATCAACACCCTGAACTCGATCAGCCAGGTGATGAGCACGCAGCAGGAGAACGTGGTTTCGGCACAGAACGCTATTCAGGCGACGGACTACGCCGCGGCGACTTCAAATATGTCGAAGTACGAGATCTTGAGCCAGACGGGAATCGCGGCGCTGGCCCAAGCCAACAGCGTGCAGCAGGAAGTGACGAAGTTGCTGCAGTAATTCAATGGGCAGAGATCTGGCGTCAGGGTTCAGCAGGCGTGCAGTTCTGATGCGGAAAGTTTAGCAAGGCTGAATTCTTTCAAGACAACCCAGGGACAGGGCGGCGGCGAGGGAGCAAACTTGCCGCCCTTCTTTTTTGAAATGGAGATCATTCCCACCTGCCGGTGGTCAGGTAGTCATGGATCGACCGCGCAGCTTTGCGTCCGGCGCCCATGGCGAGAATCACGGTGGCCGAACCGGTGACGATGTCGCCGCCGGCGAAGACGCCGTGCTTGGACGTGCGCATGGTTTCCGGATCGGCAACTATATAGTTGCGCGAAGTAGTTTTGAGATCGGGCGTGGTGCTCTGGATCAGCGGGTTGGCAGTGGTGCCGACGCCAATGATGGCAACATGGGCGGGCAGTATGTGCTCCGAGCCCTGCATCACAACA
>JASIAO010000431.1 GCA_030041955.1 Acidobacteriaceae bacterium
CCGCGCGGTGGTGACCATCATCGGAGCGGTGGCCGAGCTCGAGCGCTCGCTGATCATCGAGCGCGTCCGCGCCGGCCTGAGACGCGCGCGGCTCGAAGGCCGGCACATCGGACGCATGCCGATCGCGCTCGATCGCGAGGCGATCCTCCGCGATCGCCAGCGCGGCCAGAGCCTGCGGCAGCTGGCCACGAGCTACCGCGTCTCCCGGACCACCATCCACCGCGTGCTCCACGAGCACGCCTCACCGACCATGGAGAAATCCGCATGAACCACAGCGCAGCAGTCCTGTTCGCCGCGCTGCTGTCGATCCTCGTCGGCCTGGCTGCCGGCTGGGCCCTGGGCGACCTGACCCGCCGCTACCGCCAGGGTGTCGAACAGCTCGACGCCCTGCGCCGCCAGCTGCCCCAGCCCTCGTCCGCCGTCCTCATCCAGCAGCGCCAGCTCCGGGAGATCCGCGGCGTCCTCAACGACCTCCACAAGATGGTCCGGGCTGTTACAAAAAGCCTCGGAAAACAGCCCTCCTAAACCCCACAAAATCAATGGCCGGATCTCTACGATCCGGCCGTTCCAAAAGGTGTGGGTTGAGTAACAGGACTATGCCGCTAAAGGGCGGCCATTTGAGTCCTGGCCATAGTCAGAGTTGATGCTGAACCTTCAGGCATTGACAGATCAGCGGCTCGATCCTGTCGGCGTGGATAAGGGCAGCGCACGTATATGCCGAAGCGAATCCAGCAGGGTGGAGCGGCGATGGCGAATCAGGGGATTGTGCACAAACATCGGCAGCGTCGCTGTCGAAACGCTGCTCACTGAACGCGCTGGAAGCGGGCGGCTCAGGTTCGCCGCGGGCGCCGCGAGCCTGGAAATATACGGCAGGGGCTGAGGCTCGGGCATCGAGTTCAGGTTCACAACCGCAATTCCATTGCCCGTCGCGCCGGTAATCGCAACCAGCTGACTGTCCTGGCCATCGGAAACCAGGGCGCGAAAATTCGGCGACAGCGGTACAGGCAGAGAAACACGCGACCGGAAAGCCCCCGTCTGCCCGTTGAATACATCGATGAATTGCGTGCCCGGCTGAAAATACAAGCTGCCGTCGGCAGAGAGCGCTCCCCCATAGAGATATTCGGCATCGAGCGTTTCTGCATTGTCGAGCGTCTGCAGCCCGAGATTGTTCAGGTTCGAATCCGTGAAGAAGCCATCCACGAACAGCGATGTCTGATTGGCTCCCAGGACGAGTTCATCGCTCCCCTGCCCGATTTGGGGATCCACCGCCGGCCCGTAAGTCGTCGTCGCAGTGTCGGTGTCGTAATAGCCAACCAGCCCCTCGCAGTTGAAGTAGAGACGCGTGCCGTCGTTGCTGAGCGCCACGCGAACGTCGGGATCGGCAATCGCCCCGCAAGGGTAGCCGGGAATCGTTCCGAATTGGCCGGTGGAGGTATTCAGGCTGAGAATTGCTCCGCTGTCGCCGCCCGCCCAGTACGTCTCGAAATACACCATGCCGCTGTTGGACACCGCAATCCCCGCAGGCGAATCCGATTGCGGGTAAGCGGCGTCCAGCGTCGCAAACGGGAAACTCTGAATCGATGACGGGTCATCGGGGTCGAGGACATAGATCGCGATTGCGCCCGGGTCGCCAATGGCCAGCTTCGATCCGTCGGGAGATAGCGCAATGCCGTACAGGCGCTGCGGTCCATACGCGCCTTTCGGCGCCGGTATCGGAATCGAGGCCAGCCATGCTCCCTGGGTGACGGAGAAGACGCGAACCTCGCTGGCGTCGGTGAAGTAATACACGTCGCGCGTCGGATCATACACACCGTCCGCCAACTGGCCCGACACAGAATACTGCTGCACGGCGGGTAGGTAAGTCATCTGCGTAGTGGAGGTAGTGGTGCCGGAAGAGTTGGTCACCGTAATGGGGGCCGTCGTTCCGGCCACTCCTGGCGGCACCGTGTAAAGCACCGCATTCGTCGGCAGTGGAGGCGATGTGTAGTAAGTACTGCCGTACGGATTGGGGCTGAAACCCTGGATGGCCGCATTCGTCCCATTGACGGAGATCTGCAGATCCGACGGCGCCGCAATGTAAGTGGATCCTTCCGTATAAAGCTGCGGTCCGAAGCCAAAGCCATAAATGCTGGCCGGCCCTCCACCATCCGCAGTCGCATAACTGGTGGCAGCCTCGAGCACAGATGGCCCATAGGAGAAGCCAAGCGGCAGCAGTTGCGATCCGCCGTCGGTAGCCTCCGTGCGCACGTCCACCGGACCGGGATTTCCCGGCGGCGTCACCGCCTCAATCAGGCTGTCGAAGCCGTCGTCGTTCACGCTGGTAGCCGCATTCGTCCCGAAATACACGCTCCCCAGCGCCGGAGTTGCAACCCCGGACTCAGACGGCAGCCAGGCAGCCGCCGTTCCACCGCTCACCGGCCCATAGGGAACATCCAGCTGTGTCTGGCTGAACCTCGACCCGACCGGCAGAGCGTGGACGGCAGTGGTGTCGAGCAACCCGACGCCTCCGCCCCCGATCACGCCCGCGGCCAAACCGCTCGAACTCATGGCCTGATAGAGCGGGCCGATGGACGTGTAACTGCCCGGACTGGCGAGATTCAGCTCGGAAATCCATCCGGTCTCCGCGCCGGTGGACAGGTTGTATTCATCCAGGACGTCCGCGCCGTTCGGATCGGTGATGAAGACCTGAGTATCATCCTGGCTCAGAAGCATGACCGGATAAAGAAGAACCTCCTGCGTAGTGGGAACCGGGAAGTAATTCTTGACCGTCAGGGTCGTTGGATCGAGGTTATAGATGTTATAGCCGTCGAAGACAGCCAGAGTATTGCCATCGGAACTGACCGCGAAGGTGCCCAGTGCGCTTTCCTGCCCCCCGGATATCTGCCCCGACCAGTTCCACGTATCCGCATTGGGATCGAACGAGCACAGCTGTGAGCTCCCTCCGCTGGTAACAACCGGGGCGATGAGTACCCGCGTGCGGTTGTTCGTGAGAATCACGTTCTCCATCCCACCCACGCAAATCGGCTCCTGCGGCTCCTGGCCGTTCATATTTTCCGGAGTCGTGAAGAAGGTGATGTCATTCGTTGCGGGATCCCACAATGCCAGCGAGTTATACCCGTCGATCAGGGAATATCCCGGAACCAGGAAATAACTCTCCAGCAATAACTTTCCATTGGCCAGGGCGTAGACGGCATTGGCGGCAAAGCCATATGGACTGATGGTGGTGGATGGGATCCGCTTCAGCACCGTCAAGCTCACGGGATCCACTTCGTAGAGGTCGCCCAACATGGTTCCGACGTAGATCACGCTTCCGTCCGGCGCCTGATCGATTCCGAACGCTCCCGGGATCATGAGGGTCGCGATCTTAGTATGGCTGGTGCCGTCGATGACGTTCAGCTGGTTCAGCCATGCGTCTGTCGAGAAAAATCGGTTCGTCGCTGCATGGTAGATCAGGTAGTTCGGCGGCGCGAATCCGGTATATGGCGTGATCGCGTCCGAACGAACCATCTGGTCGGCAGTCGTCAGCGGCGCGCTGGTCAGCTTCTCCGCGCTGCCAATCGTAATGGGGTAAGCCGTTTGCGCAGTCACCGGGCCGTAGGTTGCTGTGATCTTCAGCGAACCGCTGGACGCGTTGCTGGCTGCGGTCACAAACACCGTCATCTCCACTCCCTGCGCAGGAGCGGTATAGCTGGTCGGGGAAATCGTCACTCCCGATGGCGCTCCCATGATCGTCAGCTGGATCGCCCCGGCGGGGTTTTCCTGGGTCAGGTTCTCGATGCTGAGATCGAAGGAGTCCGTGGCTCCGGCCGGAACCGTAAGCGAAGTGGGCTGCACCGTCAGGTTGATCGCCGCCGCCACCACGTTCAGGTCGAGTTGGAGATCGCTGCTCAAGCCGCCCCCCGTGCCCACTGCGGTGACCGTGGTGGCTCCCGGCTGCGCAGAAAATGTCGTCGCGATGGTGACCACCTGCGGAGTGCCGCCCGGCTGCAGCGTGAAGGTCGACGGACTGAAGCTCACCCCTGCAGGCACGCCAGTAAACGAAACCGAGATTGGCTGATTAAAGTTGTTGTAGCCGTTCGCCGAGATACTGAACGTCTGCGAGGAACTTTGGCTGATCACCCACGTGTTGTTGGAATTCGTCGTCAGCACGAAGGTGGGATTGGTATTCACCGACACTCCCAACTGCGCCGACGCGGTAAGCGATCCGCTGGTCGCGGAGATATTCACGGTCCCACCTGAAGCTCCTGCGGCGGCGGTGAAATAGAACGTCGCCGTGCCGCCGGGAAAAAAGCTGAAGGTCGTGCCGTTGGTCGTGGTCACGCCGCTGGGCAGATTGCTCAACGTTCCGCTGATCATCTGGTTGTACCCGGCCGGAGCAGTCGCGGAAATCTGCACCGCCTGCTGAATCCCCGGCACCAGCGTGATACTCGACGGCTGGACCGAAAGAGACAGGGTTGGAGGCTGAGTGACCGTCAGTTGTAACTGCGTGGACTCCGTCAGCGATCCGCTGCTGCCGGTGATACTTACCGATACCGTGTTCGCCGGTGCCGAAGCCGCGGCGCTCAGTTGAACCTGCTGTGAGCCCGACGCTGAAAGATTGAATGTGGCCGGTGACGCGGTCACCCCGGAGGGCAGCCCGGTGAAGCTAACCGCAATCGTGCCGCTGAACCCATTAACCGGTGCGGCGGATACGACCAGAGTGGAAGTGCTTCCTGGCATGATCGAAGCCTGCTGCGGAGAGCTGGTGAGAGAAAAGGATGGTGGATTCGAGCCGCCGCCCCCTCCACCGCCCGTCGTACCGCCGCCCCCGCATCCGCTCAGAGCCGCTGGCAAAACCAGGACAAAGGCGGCGACTAAATTCCACTCATGCCGCCGGAACACACCTTTCCCGACAGCTAAATGATTTCGATTGGACGGCATGGCGGTAGTATTACACTACTAATCAGTTTTTCAACCAAAACTATAGATCTCGTATGACTGGCGATGCTAACGTGCCGTAAAGCCGGCGACATCGCCAGGGAGGGACCGTGCCGAGGCCCGTTGCTCCGTACCGATCGTTCCGACTTGCGCGAAAAATGCAGTCCGCGGCGGGAATTCTCGCTGTCGTGCTGCTTTGCGGGCTGGCTCATGCGCAGCAATATCAGAACCCGCCCATGATCGCCACCCCCTCCGATCCTGTCGGCCTGGCTACGGCTGATTTCAACGGCGACGGCAATCCCGATCTCGCCTACGTCACCACCGGGGCCTTGCCCACTCTGCATATTCTGCTGGGGAACGGCAAAGGCAGCTTTACGCCGGGCGCCACTCTGCCGTTGCCCGCCGGAACCTGCACCTTCAGTACAATCGCCTGCACTCTCTCGGTGGGGGACTTCACCAAAAGCGGCCATCCCGGCCTGCTGATGCCGGGGAACTTCTCTTCCGGCTGGGGGTTCCTCGTGGTTCCCGGCAACGGCGATGGAACTTTCGGCAACCCTGTCGTCTCCATCATGCCCTCACCGAGCGGTTTCGGTGACTTTGTCGGATATCCATACGCGGTTGCCGACTTCAATGGCGACGGCAACCTGGACATTGCTGCGCCCGACTATCTGAATGGCGCCATCCGAATCTATCTCGGGGATGGTAAAGGGGATTTCACTGCCGGGGCAACGCTCAACGATTCGTTTCAGCCATTGGCCGTGTATAGCGCCGATGTCAATCACGACGGCAACGCAGATCTGATTGTCTTCAATGTTTCGGGCAATACGGGCGCTGCAGTCTGGCTGGGCAACGGCCAGGGTGGATTTGCTTATTCCCAGACTTACCCGCTGAGCCAGGGCACCTCGACCTTTGTGGCCCGCACCGTGGCGGATGTGAACGGCGATGGCAACGTGGATGTCCTCGGCGTCGACGGACTGGGCGACGTCCTCGTGATGACGGGTAATTCCGACGGCAGTTTCAACGGTCCGCAGACCATCGCCTCCGGATTTGAGGTGGGAACCACGTTCTTCACCTCAGTCGATGCCCATTCCCTCACGGCGAGCAGCATCCCCGCTCTGGTGGTAACCAGCCTGGAAGGCATCGATACAGTAGTGCCCACTGGACCGCTCGCCTACGGCCCGGTGCAGAAGCGAACCGCCGGTCCCCCGGCAACGGCGCCCGCCTTTGCCGATTTCAATGGCGATGGCATCCCTGATATGGCCTGGGGCGTCTCTGGCGGTATTCAGCTGTTTTTCGGTAATGCTTCCAGCCAGTTTCCCGACAGCACCATTACCCCGACCGCCGTCCCCTCCACGTTTCTTTTTACCGGCGATTTCAACGGCGATGGCATCGCCGATGTGGCAGCAGCCGGAACCGACGGCTATTTCCGGGTGTATCCTGGCTCCGCCGGCGGCCAGTTCCAGGCAGCCGTAAAATCCTCCGGTTCCGTTTCCACGGAGTTCAACTACATCGGCAATGCCGTAGGAGACTTCGACGGAGACGGCAAGCAGGACATTCTCTTCTCCAACCAGGTTCTTTACGGCAATGGAGACGGCACCTTCACCCCCGTCAGCATGATGACGGCGCGGAACGGCATCGTCGCAAAGCTGACCCCGAGCGGATCGGCCGATTTGCTGAGCCTCCTGCCCTCCACCACCGGTCCCGGACCTTACTCGCTGGTGGCTTTACTGGGGACATCGCAGCGCACCTTTACTCAGGTCACGACAAATTTTCCGCTCTATCCGCCCGGTTCCGGAATTGTTTACCCCGGCTTGCTCTGCGTCGGCGATCTGAATAACGACGGCAATGTGGACGCGGTGGTCTACGATCCAAACGTCTCGCAACTGGAGATCTGGCTGGGCAATGGCGACGGCAGCTTCCATCAGGGCCTCGCGATGAGTCTCAGCAATTCGCCGTGGACGCCGCTCTACTCCGGCCTTTACGGCACTCAAGCAGCCGTAGGGGATTTCGACGGCGATGGCAACATGGATGTCGCGTTTCTCGCTACTGAAGCTGCAACGGACAGCGCCCTGACCCCTGTGACCGTGCTGGTGATCGAATACGGTAATGGCCAGGGTGGATTCGAAGCCAGTCAGGTCATCCCTCTCTCCCATTCCTTTGTCTCGCTGACCCCGGTTACGCTCACTGCCGGCAGTTTTCCTGGATTTGCTGTCAGCAATGGTTCTCTGATCGCCGTGCTGTCCAATCTCGGCGATCGCGAGTTCTCCAGCGAAACTCTCTACACAGCAGGCCAGATGACTGGATTGCTGGCCGCCGATTTCACCGGTAAGGGCGTGAGCGACCTGATTGCCCTGCGCTCCAGCGGCGCAGTCAACCCGAATTCTGGCGCGAACGGCTTCACCGTGCTCATGGATCAGTCGCCGTCCTCCGGCGATGGCTCTGGCCTTTCCAATGGCTCGCTTTCCGTTAGTCCCGCCACCGTGAATTACAACCAGGCATTCGCGCTGACTGCGGTCGTGCAGGGCTCAGCGAGCGGCGCACCGGCGCCTTCCGGCTCAGTCTCCTTTAATGCTCTGGGCATGCAACTGGGAAGTGTGAGCCTGAGCGGCGGAAGCGCGACCCTGCAGGTGCCCGGTTCTGTCACCCAGTTGCTCTCTCCGGGCTTTGTGACCATCAGCGCCAATTACTCCGGCGATTCCTGGTATGCCCCCTCTAACCTGGTAACTAGCCTGCAGGTACTCAACCCTGTTTATTCCACCCAGACTGTGCTCAGCGTAACGTCCGGCGGAAGCCCGGCATCCAGCGTGCAGGCGGGCACCTTCGTCTATCTCACCGCCACCGTCTCGGCGCCGCAGACCGTCTCGCAAGGTTACGTCGTCTTCTATGATGGCAGCGTGGTGCTGGGGCAGGAGGA
>JASIAO010000432.1 GCA_030041955.1 Acidobacteriaceae bacterium
CGCTGATGATCAGAAGCTGAAGTTGCCGGCTCAGAGCGAGATCATTCCCGACAGCGTGCGCTTCGGGAAGCAGAGGATGAGCCAGATTCTCCGCTTCGAAAAATGGCGCTTCGCTCACGAACTCAGGCAGCACGTCGCGGGGATGTTCCCATGCATAGCCGGCCAGCGCAGTCAGTGCCTCAAATTCGCCCACCGTCGCCATCCACGTTGAAATCGCCGGACCGAATTTGCACTTCCAGCGCTCGGCGGCAGCGGCCAACAGCGCTGTATAGAAAAGGACCGGCGCGAAGGGGCGAATGATAAGATTCTCACGGGCTTCGAGCCATTCGACGATGCGGCGCAGTTTCTTCAGGGCTCGCGACGGCGGCAGATGGTGCGTCTTGAGCGACTCCTGAAGAGCCTGCAGACGCGGAGCAGCGAATCTCTCGCCCTCCAGAATCGCCAGGACCTTGGCAACCACTTTCAGATCAGCCGCAGCGTGCTCGGCAGCCTCGGCCGTTTCGTTCGAGCGCGGAGCGACGATACGGTTGACGCCAAAATTGAGCAGGGAGCTGGCCAGCAGTGGGTACCAGGAACCGGTGGTAAACCACCAGGCCGCAGCGGCAACCCAGGCTGTTCCGAGCAGGACAAGCAGGGACGAGAACCAGCGCGCGGGAAGGATCACGGGAGATGCTCCCCACGCTCCGAGGGTTTCGGGATCCACCTCGTCGCGCAGGTGGCCGCCTGCGACAAACAGCCGCTCCCGCAACCGCACCTGTTCCTTCAGTTCCAGCACCGCCGCGTGCCTCTCGCGCACCTCATCCGGCGCGGCCGCGGTCAGCAGCCATTGCGCGACGCACTCTTCTCCGGCGCCGGTTTGCGCGGTGCAGAGCAGCTCGAAAAGAGAGCCTTTGCCGAAGAGGTCGAGGTCGCGGGCGTAGGGGTGAGCGGGGTCGAGAAAGCGGTCGCCCGTCTCGCCGGCGCCGATCCACCGGTCCTCAAGCCGCGCCAGGCCGTGCTCGTAAAACTGCGAGACGCGTTGGCGCTCGCGCAGCCAGAGGAGCACCTTCTCATGAACGACAGCAACAATAACGAAAAGCGCGGCTGGAATCAGCAGAAAGAGCAGCCGCGAAGGATGATGCAGCAGGGCCACGGCAAGAACGGCAGCGGCAAGGAAAATGGCGACCTTCGCGTACCCGAGTCGCCGGTCCCAGGTCTGGCCGCGAGCGATCCGCGCCTGGTTCTCGACCAGCAGACGGCTGTAGACGGAGTGCGGCGATTCCATGGCGGACTTCCTGGATTGTACTCATCGGATCGGGAAAGCCGCGGCGCGGCCGCGCACCATTTTCGCAGAAAAGCCCGGATCGCTCCGGGCTTGTATGCGAATCCTCAGCCGCCGTTAGCCGAGCAGGCGAGAAACGCTCTTCGCAATCGTCTCTTTGGGTACGTAGCCCACGATCTGCTCGGCGACTTTACCGCCTTTGAAGAGCAGCAGGGCGGGAATGCCGCGAATGCCGTAACGCATGGGCGTCGCCTGGTTGCGATCAACGTCCATCTTGGCGACTTTCAGCCGTCCGCTGTACTCGGCTGCAACCTCATCGACGATTGGCGCCAGAGCGCGGCAGGGCCCGCACCACGTGGCCCAAAAATCGACCAGAACCGGCTGGTCGGACTGCAACACTTCCTGTTCAAAGGTTGCGTCGCTTACCTCGGCAATCCCCACTGCTGCCATGTTTCTCCTTTTCGGTGTGTGCTGTTCGCACTTACCAGTATATAGATGCCTCGGAAAGGGCAGAGTCGCAGCAAGGCCGTGCGGAAAGCTCGGTACAAAAATTAAGGCGCCCGGATTCTTATTTAGAATCACGGACGCCGGAGCAGCCCTCCCCCAGAACTGCCCACGAGAGTGAAGATAGGGTTTCGGGTGCCTGAAAGCAAGGAATCTTGGGTAATTCAAGTAATGCTTGCAATAAGTTACGGCGGGTTGCGAATGAGAGTTACCAAAGTGGGACCTGCTCTCGAACGGATCAAGGGATGGCGAGGAAGGGACTTTAGTCGAACGACTCGACGAGCGCAGGCCAACTCTCCAGTTCGCAAACCAACAGTTCTACTTCAGTATTCGCGCCTAACGCAGCGGAAACGAACTGTTTCGCACCGTGCGCAGCCTGCTCGGAAAGAGCCAGCAGCAGCACCGCCGGGCCCGCACCGCTGAGCGCGACACCGGCTATCCCCGCCTGCCCGGCCAGCGGCAGGAGCTTCGGAAGCAGCGGGCAAGCCTCGGCGCGATACGGCTGATGCAGCCAGTCGCGCATGGCATTCGCCAGCAGCGCCGACTCGCCGCGCGCAAAGGCCGCGGTGAGCAGGGCCACGCGCTGAAGGTTGGCGACGACATCGCGCCCGGGCCAGGCTGCGGGAAGGACGGCGCGCGAAGCGGTGGTGGCGAGCGGCTCGCGGGGCATCGCAATCACCGCGCGCCACTCCGGCGGCGGCGCGAAGGACACGGCCTGAACCCGATCGCCGTCAGCGCCGCTGGCGACAAATCCGCCTAGCCAGCAGGCCGCGGCATTATCCGGATGACCCTCGAGCCGGCAGGCTTCCGCCAGGATGCGGTCGCGGCTCCATGCGAGTCCCCCAAAATGCGATGCCAGCGCAACGGCCGCCAGCCGCACGGCCGCTGAAGAGCCGCAGCCCATGCCCAGCGGGATGCCATTGTTCATGCCGAGGCGCAGGGGAACAACAGGCTGGTGGTGCGCAGCCAGCAGGTCGCTATAGGTGGCAAGGAGCAGATTGTTTTCGGTCTCTGCGCAGAGGGCTGCGTCGCGGCCCGAAGCGTCAATTGTGAAACGTTCGGCCGGCTCGGCTTCGATCTCGAGATAAAGCTTCAGCGCCAGGGCCAGGGTGTCGAAACCCGGACCGAGATTTGCCGAAGTTGCCGGCAGCCGGAGGCGAGCGCGGCTCACTGGTTAACGCGCTCCAGTTCGCGCAGAACCTGATCCGCGTCGGCGTCGAGTTCGATCGTGTTACGGCGGAGACTGTCGATCTGCGAAGAGACCGGCCCGGATTCTTCCTTTGTCAGCAGGTCGCCACGGTGGAAGTGAATCGTGTAGTCGGGATCTTTCAGCGTGTGGCCGGTGAGCACCAGCACCACAGATTCGTCGCGTGCGATCTTTCCCTGTTCCAGCAGCTTTTTCAGGCCAGCGAGCGTGACCGCGGAGGCCGGTTCGCAGCCGATGCCCTCCGCGCCGATTTCAGCTTTGGCCAGCGCAATCTCCGCTTCAGATACCTGCTCGACAAATCCGCCGGTTTGGTGGAGCACGCGCACAGCTTTGCGCCAGGATGCGGGATTGCCGATGCGGATGGCGCTGGCGCGCGTGTGCGCCTCGACCGGCTCGATTCGTTCTCCGCCGAACTCCTGCAAGGAGCGGACCAGGGGATTGGCGCCCTCAGCCTGGACGACAGAGATTTTTGGGACGCGCGTCGTGAGTCCAAGGTGCTGCATCTCGAGGAAGCCCTTGCCCAGAGCGGAACTGTTGGCGAGGTTGCCGCCGGGGACGATGAGGTGGTCCGGAACTTCCCACTCCATCTGCTCGGCGATTTCCAGGGCGGGCGTCTTCTGGCCCTCGATGCGGTAGGGATTGACGGAGTTGAGCAGGTAGACGGGAGCGCGCTGGACGACTTCGGCGAGGACGCGCACGCAGCCGTCGAAGTCGGTGCGCAGCTGCAGCGTGAGCGCGCCGTAATCCATGGCCTGGGCGAGCTTTCCCCACGCAATCTTGCCCTGCGGCAACAGGACGAGGCTGCGCATGCCGGCACGCGCGGCGTAGGCGGCCATCGCTGCCGAGGTGTTTCCGGTTGAGGCGCAGGCAACCCAGGTGAAGCCGCGCTCGCGCGCAACCGAGAGCGCCGCGGTCATGCCCGTGTCCTTGAACGAACCGGTAGGATTCATGCCCTGATGCTTGGCGCTCAGACGCGCGAGACCGAGACGTTGTGCAGCCCGCGGCAGATCGTAGAGCGGCGTATTGCCTTCGCCCAGCGTTACGATGCCGGCGTCATCGCGCAGAATGGAAAGCATCTCGCGAAAGCGCCAGACGCCGCTGCGATCCGCGGCTGCGAGCGAAGTGCGGCGCTCGCGCCAGAGCCAGCGGAGAGCGCTGGGATTGGGACGCGTGTGCCGCTGTCCATGCCAGCCGGGATAAAAGACTTCGTAAAGATCGCGGCAGTCGGGGCACCGGAAATTTCCCGCAAGCGCTTCAGGCGCGATGATCGCAGAGCAGCCGGTGCACCGGAACTGGTGAATTTCCATCATGAGGCAGCGAATAATCTCAGCGTAACACCGCAGATGGCTGGGCCAGATCGTGTAAATCCGTATAGCTCGTGGTGGCTATGTCGTATAGACTCGTCGCATGGCCTCGTTACTGACACCCCGCGAAGCAGCAATGCGCCTCGGCATCTCTTATCCGGCGATCAAGCAGTGGATCTACCGCGGCAAGCTGAAGGCGATCAAGACGCCGGGCGGCCATTACCGCATTCCGGAGGCGGAGCTGGACGCGCTGCTCTACAAGGCTAAGCAGCCGGATACGCCGAAACGGCTGATGATGCGCACGGTGAGCGGACGCAATCAACTGGTGGGCCGCATTGTGGAACTGAAGATCGAAGGATTGCTGGCGCAGGTGCGGCTGTCGATCGGCGGGCAAATCATCACCTCGATCATCACCGCGGACGCGGCGCGCGAACTGCGCCTGAAAAAGGGCGAAACGGTGGCCGCGCTGATCAAATCGACAGAAGTGATGGTGCTGCGTGTTTGACCGCCGGAGCCTCTTGTTTGCGTTCGCGCTGGCGCTGGCGGCGGCCGCACCGAGCGCGTGGAGCCAGCACACGCTGCGCATCGCGGCGGCGGCCGACCTGCAACCGCTGCTGCCTCCGGTGATCAGCGCATTCCAGGAGCAGACCGGCGTTACCGTTCAGGCGTCGTACAAGTCGTCGGCGACACTGGCGACGGAGATCATCAATGGAGCGCCATTCGATCTCTTCCTTGCGGCGGATTTGTCGTTTCCGCAGCGGGTGATCGACGCCGGCAAGGCCGAAGAAGCGAAGCCGGAGCCGTACGCGCAGGGCACCCTGGTGCTGTGGACGCGCAATGACTCCGGCGTGGAGGCGCTGTCGCTGGGGGGACTGCGCAGCCCGGAGGTGCGATCGATTGCAATCGCCAATGCTGAACATGCGCCATACGGCCGAGCGGCACAAGCCGCGCTCGAACACGAACAACTGCTGGATGCTCTGCGGCCCAAACTGGTTATCGCAGAGAACATCGCACAGGCTGCTCAGTATGCTGATTCCGGCAATGCGCAGGCTGGGTTCATTTCGCTCACTTCCGCGCTGACGCCGCGACTCCAGGCGGACGGCCATTTCATCCGCGTGCCCGCAGACGACTACCCGCCTATTCTGCAGGGTGGGGTGGTGGTGCGCGACAGCGCGAACGCTGCCGCCGCACGGAAATTCCTGGAGTTCCTGCGGACGCCGGCGATCAGCCGCATACTCGCCGAGCGAGGACTCGAGCCGATTCACTGATGGACCTCGAAGCGCTGTGGCTCACGCTGCGTCTGGCCGCTGTGACCACGGCGGTGCTGCTGACGCTTGGAATTCCCATTGCGTACTGGATTGTCTCGACACGTTCGCGCGTGCGGCCACTGGTAGA
>JASIAO010000433.1 GCA_030041955.1 Acidobacteriaceae bacterium
CGCTCAGGAGCCGCACCCGAGGTTTATCACCGTCTCAGGCGATCTGATTGCCCACGAGTTCAGTTGCCGTTATGACGCCGCGGGTCTGAACGCGAAAAACTACGAGGATTTTGTCGAGAAGACGATCGCGTTTCTCGCGGGGCAATTGCGTGTCGCGTATCCAGGCGTTCCCATTTACATTTCGACCGGCAACAACGACTCGGCATGCGGCGACTATCGCTTCGATCCGGACAGCAGCTTCGAAGAAGCGTTCATGCACGTCGTTCGCGAGAGCCTGCCGGCCGGCACGCGCAGCACATTCCGGCCCGGCGACGGGAACGACGGTTCGTACAGCGTGATCATGGCCGCGCCCATGGAGCGCACGCGGCTGATTGTGCTGAACGATGTCTACTATTCGGCGAAATATCGAACCTGCGGCGGCGCGGCGGACCCGGCTCCGGCGGCAGCGCAACTCGCGTGGCTCAGCCGGCAACTCGCGCAGGCGCAAGCCATGAAGGAACGGGTTTGGGTTATGGGGCACATCCCGCCTGGAGTGAACGCGTATGCCACGCTGAGCAAGATCGACGACGTTTGCGGCGCGGGCACGGTGGATATGTTTCTGACAACGGACAAACTGGCCGACCTGCTGGCGCAATATGCCGGCGAGGTGCACCTCGTCTTGTTCGCGCATACGCACATGGATGAGCTTCGACTGCTGAGGCCGCGGGATGTTGGCGCCGATCCGGCGCGCGCAGTGGCCGTGAAGCTGGTGCCTTCCATTTCTCCGGTGGATGGTAATAATCCCGCGTTCACCGTGGCGCGCGTCGATCCTGCAACAGCCATGCTGCAGGATTACGAGGTGATCGCCGCATCGAATCAAACCGGAATCGGCACGAAATGGACTAAGGAGTACGACTTTGACGAGGCGTATCACGAGCCGAATTTCTCGGCGGCATCGCTCGCAAATCTGTTGGTGGATTTCCGCGGCGACTCTCATGCGGAGTCGGCGGCGAGCCAGGAGTACATCCGCAACTACTACGTCGGAGATCTGGCGCGGGAACTTTCCCCCTTTTGGCCGCAGTACGTGTGCTCGCTCGACAACCCGACGGCGAAGGGATTCGCCGGCTGCGTTTGCGGAGCAGGGAAGTGAAAGCCGGTATCGGTTCGGCGCGCCGTCGTGATCCAAAACCGAGCTGGTCGCAGGGCGCCCCTCACCTGCGCCGCAGTACCATTCATCCTGTGGCTGGGACGATCCGTGCATCTGATCTTCTCCTGATGATCTTTTATCCTTAGACTGCTTCGAGTCTGGCGATGCGGTCGCGTTGGTTGGCGTCGCCATCCGCCATTGCTGCACGCCATGCATTGCCGATGGTAAAGTCACGAGTTGCGAGCCATACACAGAGGTTGAAGGAATGAAGCAGACCGCATCCGTTGCCGCCGGGCCCCTGACGACCAACAAGCACCTGATTCGCTGGGTGGAAAAGATGGCCGACCTTACACAACCGTCGGCTATTCACTGGGTGGACGGCAGCCAGGAGGAGTACGACGCCCTGTGCGAAGACCTGATTGCGGCCGGCACGTTCACTCGCCTGAACCAGGAGCAGTGGCCGGGATGCTTCTATGCCCGTTCCGATCCCCGCGATGTCGCGCGCATCGAGGAGCGGACCTTCATCTGCTCGTATTCGAAAGCCGGCGCCGGCCCGACGAACAACTGGGAAGATCCGCACCTGATGCGGAGAAAGCTCAAGAACCTGTTTCGCGGCTGCATGCGCGGCCGCACCATGTACGTGCTGGCCTTCAGCATGGGCCCGGTGGACTCGCCCATGTCGCAGATCGGCGTCGAGCTGACGGATTCACCGTATGTCGTCGTGAATATGCGCATCATGGCGCGTATCGGGCTGCCGGTCCTGGCGGAGATCGATAAGGACATCAAGCGCGTCGTCCCGTGCATGCACTCCGTGGGTGCCCCCCTGGCGCGCGGACAGCACGACGTGGCGTGGCCCTGCAACGACGAGAAGTACATCGTGCATTTTCCTGAGACGCGCGAGATCTGGAGTTACGGTTCCGGCTACGGCGGCAATGCTCTGCTGGGCAAAAAATGTTTCGCGCTCCGCATCGCCTCCAACATTGCCCGCGACGAAGGCTGGATGGCCGAGCACATGCTGATCCTGGGCCTGGAGTCGCCGGAGGGCGAGAAGACCTACGTGGCCGCAGCCTTCCCCTCGGCCTGCGGCAAAACGAATTTCGCCATGATGATGCCGCCGAAGGGCATGGAGGGCTGGAAGGTCTGGACGGTCGGCGACGACATTGCGTGGGTGAAGCCGGATGCGAACCGCAGGCTACGCGGCATCAATCCCGAAGCCGGATTTTTTGGCGTCGCGCCGGGAACGAGCCCGCGCACCAATCCGAACGCGATTGCCACGCTGCGCAAAAATACCATCTTCACCAATGTAGCGCTCACGCCCGAAGGCGGAGTCTGGTGGGAAGGCATGACCGACGAGCCGCCTGCGGAATGCCTTGACTGGCGCGGCCAGCGCTGGACGC
>JASIAO010000434.1 GCA_030041955.1 Acidobacteriaceae bacterium
AGCCCGTCGCCTGCTGGCCGACTGCAATCAGCCCGCCGATGTGCCTCTGCCCGCATTCCGCGAGCTCAATGCTGCGGTTGCGCTGCTCCACGACTGCTGCGACCCGCAGGATCTTTACGACCAGGTTCACGACGCCATCGGCACGATCCTCCATCCCCCTCCGCCCGCCCAGCCGGTTCCGGTGCCGGAGCCCATCCGGCAGCTCGCTCAGATCGCAGGATTCCGGTTGTATGTCACACTCACGCCCGACGATTTGCTGCTGCAGTGTCTTAAGCAGCGATGTGCGGTGAACGAGATCGTTCACTCTCCCAACCTGCCCACGAGCGAGGGGAAAGATCTTCCCGTGGACTGGCAATCGCGGCCCGGCGAGGTTCAGCTTCTGTACCTGTTCGGAAAGTCTCGTTCCGCGCCGATGTTCGCCATCCACGACGAGGACGTGCTGGAATACGCGCACAATGTGATCTCTCATGGGAGCCAGGTGCCTACCGCCTTTCTGGGAGAACTGCAGCAGCGCAATCTGCTTCTGGTGGGCTGCAATTTTCCGGATTGGCTTACCCGCTTCTTTCTGCGCGCGACCAACCAGAAACGGCTCTCGGAAAAAGACCGGCGCGCGTGGGTGATCGAGCCCTTGCTGCCGGAGGAGAGTCTGACGTGCTTTCTGCGCAGCTACAGCAGGGAAACGGAGGTGCTGTCGCAGGAATCGCCGGTGCAGTTTGTGGCGCAGCTGTACCAGCACTGGATGGAGATGTACGGGGGACAGACGCAGGACAGCGGCCCGAGCACGCAGGACGCTCCGCCACGGGGAGCGATGTTCTTTATCAGCTACTCGCGCAGGACCGACGCGCCACAGGCGCAAAGCATCTACGATGCTCTGCTGAAACAGGGACTCACCCAGGGAGAACTCTGGTTCGATCGCAACTCGATCGAGCCGGCTGTGGATTTTCAACGCAAGATCGTGGACGGGATCCGCGGCTGCCGGTATTTTCTGCCGCTGATTTCGCAGGCAGCGAACAGCCGCGAGGAGGGATTCGTCTTCACCGAGTGGCGGGAGGCGTGCGATCGGGAACGAGCTATGAACCGGGAGTTTGTCCTTCCGGTGATCGTCGATGCGGACTACGACCCGGAGAGATACCAGGCGCAGCCGGTGTGGGAATGGCGGCGCGACAATATCGACTTCGGCCATGCGCCCGGCGGTGTGCCGGATGCACGGCTGGCGGCAAAACTGCAGAAGCTCGTGCGCGATGCGCGGCGGGGCGGTGAGTAATGGCGGGGATTGCCGAACCGACCACGCCCATCCTGACGCCGGATAATCTGGACGGCTCCGGTGCTGCGGGACATGCCACCATAGATCCGCAGAATCCGTGGCCGGGACCGGATGCGTATGACGAGGCCTCGCGCGACTTCTTTAAAGGCCGCGAAGCCGAGGCGGTGGAACTGCTGCGGCTGATCCGGCTGGCGCCGCTGACCGTTCTGTACAGCAAATCGGGGCTGGGCAAGACATCCCTGCTGCAGGCCGGGCTTTTTCCACTGCTGCGCCGCGAGCATTACCTGCCCGTTCCACTGCGGCTGGATTTCGCACCGGGGATGAAGACTCCACCCCTGGAACAGATCATGCAGCGGCTGACGGCATCGCTGACTGCTGCCGCCGCTGAATATCCTGCTCCGGAAAGCAACGAGAGCGTGTGGGAATATCTGCATCGCAAAGATGCGGAATTCTGGACCGCCGATAATTTTCCGCTCGTGCCGGTGCTGATCTTCGACCAGTTCGAAGAGCTGTTTTCGCGGACAGAGGGAAATACCCATCTGATCCGCCAGGTCTTTAACGATCTGGCCGATCTGATCGAAAACCGGATCCCCGCGGACGTGGCCGGCGAAACTGCGGGCGCTCACCGTTCGCGGCTCGACCTGTTGTCGCAGCACTATCGGGTGCTGCTGTCGTTCCGCGAGGATTTCCTGCCCGATGTGCGGACCTGGGAAAAGCAGGTCCCGTCGCTGCTGAGAAACTCCCTGCGTCTGGAGCCGATGTCAAGGGATTGCGCGATTCGGGCCGTGGAAGAGAGCGGAAAAGAGGTGCTGCAGAAGGGCGTTGCGCCCTACATCGTGGATTTCGTGGGCAGGCGGGAGCAGCCTGCCGGCAGCCTGGACACAGCTGAACTCGCGATCGAGCCGGTGCTGCTGAGTTTGTGCTGTACCCAGCTGAATCTGCGGCGGGCGCCGGGTACGCAAATCGACATTGATCTGGTGAAGAATGCCGGACAGGACATCCTCGAGAGCTTCTATCGCGGGGCGCTCGAAGACCCGGAGGTGAGAGGCGAACCCGACGTAGCGCATTTCATCGAGACGTACCTGATCCAGGGCGACCACTTTCGCGGGGATTATCCGAAACAGGAGGCGCTGGACGAAAACAAGCTGCGGGAGACGCAGCTATCGGCGCTGACCGACCGGATTCGCCTGGTGCGCATTGTCTACCGATCGGACACGGCGCGCATCGAACTCATCCACGACCGGCTGGTTCCGGTGGTGCGTAAAGCTCGGGAGCAGAGACAGGCGCTCGAGGCGCAGGCAGAGCGAAACAAGGAACGAGCCTACAACGCCGAGCTGGTGAAACAGCGGGACATGGCGAATCGCAACTGGAAACTGGCAGTTGGGCTCGCAGTGGTGGCGCTCGTTCTGGCAGGAATCGCGTGGCATGCGGAGCGAGAGGCTCTGCGCCAGGAGGAGCAGGCGCGTCAAACGAGGATCGACGCCCAGGTCGGATGGGGCGTTGAGCGCCTTGCGGATGGGCGGCTGGCGCTCGACGCCAGAGATGCGCTCGATGAGGTGGCCTATCATGCCCTGGCCTCCTACCGGCTCAGCCAGAAAGATGAGAATCTTCGCGAGGCCATGCCGGCCAGCCTGAGCGCGCTGAATATCGTACTGGATAAGTATGTCCACCTTTTGCGAATCGTGCGCGTGCCGGGCCTGACGCCGACGCCCGCGCTGTCGTACAGTCCAGACGGCAATACTTTGGCGGTAGGTGGTGAGGACGGAGTTATTCGAATACTCGATCTTTCCACCTACGCGGTGACCAGCACCCTCGACTGCAAGCCACGGAACTCAGAGTCCGCGTGGGCGCTCGCGTTCAACAGCGACGGCTCGCGGCTGGTCGCCGGGTACCTGTCCGATGTGACGAACCAACTCGGCTCCGGGATGGTATGCGTTTTCGATCTGCACCGCGGCAGTTACCAGCGGTGGTCGAGCCGGGAGCATGGCGGCGCGGCCGCCGACGTTTTCAGCGTGGCATATGGCGGCAAGCCTGGAGCGGAGTTTGTCGTCTTTGGCGGAAGCGACAACGTGCTGCGCAAGTGGGACCTTGCTTCAGGGCAGGTGTTGCAGATCCCGCAAACGGCGAATGTCGTAGCCGTTGCGATCAGCTCGGACGGGCGCAGGGTGGCAACAGGCGGCGACGACGGGATGCTTCGAGTCTGGAATTTGAATGATCTTGGCGACGCCAGCAAACACCCCAGGGAACTGGCCGGTCACCGGGCGGTGATCCAGCAGATTGCGTTTTCGCCGGTGAGCGCAGACCGTCTCATCTCCGCTGGCGATGATGGGCGCATCATGGCATGGAATGTAGCCGGCGGCTGCCTCACCGACGAGAGCAAGCTGCAAAAGGCGAGGATCGAGACGGTTGCAATCAATGCGGATGGGTTGTTCCTCGCTTCGGGTGGCGCGGATGGCTACGTGCGTATGTTTAAGTTGCCGAGCATCATAGCACCCTGCACAGGCCAGGAGCATGCGGGTTCATCCTCAAACAGCGATACGCCTGAGTTCGATGTCATACCGGAAGGCCTCTTGTCCGGCCATAGCGGCACCGTCTGGGCAGTCGCATTCGGCCCACACGGCGACCAACTGGCTTCCGCAGGACAGGACGGATCGGTGCGCGTATGGGTGCGCAACACCGGCAGCTTCTCCCTCGCCGGCCTGAAGACCATGGCGCAGAAGGATGTGCGCAGCGGGGCCATCATCGATCCCGGGCTGTTAACGGCAACGGCGGTCACCCCGGACTCGAAAAGCATTGTCGCCGGCGACAGCCACGGCAATCTCTATGTGTGGAACAGGCCGGCGGAGATGGGCGCACCGGCGATGCTCGCGCCTTCTGCCGCGTGGAAGGCCGATACCGCCGCGATCCGCACCCTCATCTGCCTTCGTATTGGGAGCCGGATCGCGGTGGTCTCGGCCAGCGATGATGGTGTACTGAGGCGATGGGATTTGGCCTCCCACGAGACGATCGGCGGGGAGATGCCGCTCAAATCCGTGCAGTCGATTGCCCTTTCGCCGGACGGGAAGCTGCTGGCCGCGGGAACTTCCGATGGAATCGTGCAGTTGTGGGATTCGGCAAGCGGACAAGCGATCGAGCAGATCCTGCCGCCCAAAGACGTCGGAGCGAACTTCGAACTCAATAGCATCGGGTTCACGTCCGATGGCAAATACATCGCGATCGGGTCGAACTACAAGAGTTTGCTCATCAGGGATCCCGCCAGGCTGAATTGGGAGTACTGGCTGCAGGGTCAGAACATGGGTGCGACGTACATCTCCCATGGCCAACAGGAGTGGCTCCTGTCTTCCGGGCCGGACGGCAGTGTACTGGAGTGGGAAGCAAAAGCCCTGCAGCGGCCGGTGACGACCGGTTTACGGAATCGGAATGATTTCAAATACCGCATGGAATCTCTGGGATTCCGCACTCCTGATCCGATCACCTCAATGGATGCGAGCGCCGACGGGAAGCTGATTCTTACCGGCGGAGATGAGGGCCAGATTCAATTGTGGGACGGCGTCGGCCACGTCCTCATCAGCGATCACTTCGAAGGACATGCCAACAGCCGCATTGAGTCAGTCGCCCTGGCGCCGGATGGAAGTTTCTTTGTAACGACAGACGCGTCTCACATCCTGGTCTGGCCGGGACCCGATCGATGGGCGGATATTCTTTGTTCGAAACTCCCGTGGAATATGAGCCACGAACGCTGGAAAAACTGGGTTTCCCCGGATGTTCCATACGTGGAGCAGTGTCCAGGGCTGCCTGTCTGGCCGGACCCGAAGAGCACAGTCAATTAGCAGATGCTGCCCAACACCTCGCCCTCTGTTTGCGAGCTGAAGTGTCTCAATCGCGGTACGGTTGCATCGTGTAGAGAAAACCCTCGACAAAGTCGAACGATATACAAGATACTTCGCGCTTTTTCCTTTGTATTAGTCATATCGCGTTATGGCTGGAAGTCGGTCACCTGCCCCTGAATTCTCATCCATTCATTTCGGGCGCGCCCACTCCGCCAGTTCGCGGTGCGCCCGTCGCCTCAGATTTTTTTTGCGACGATCTCCCGCAGGACCTGACGATCGAGCGAGAGATCGGCGACGAGCTGCTTCAGCTTCGTGTTCTCTTCACGCAGTTGCGGCAGCTCGCGCAATCCGCTCAGACCCAGGCCGGCATACTTCTTCTTCCTGAGATAGAACGTCTGCCGACTGATCCCGTGCGTTTTGGGGTCAAGCAGAAATAGCTCTTGACACCAACCGGCCTTCTCATGGAAGGTCAATGCGCTCGCTTAAGATCCCCGCGCCTGGAGAAATTGTGCGGAGCCCGATAGAGCCCGGCCGGAACTTTTTGTTGCCGCATGGCGTAATGGGCTCCATAGGCACGGGGCGTCTAACACGCGTGCCTGAATTCACCATGGAGCCTGGCGATGCATATCTTTCTGGGCCGGCTGAAGCAGGTCGTGCGGAGACTGGGGCGGGCTCCGCTGTTCATGATCCTTACGCTGATCACGCTCGCCGCCGGGATAGGCGCGACGACGCTGATTTTCAGCGTGGTGGATGGGGTGCTGCTGAAGCCGCTGCCGTACCCGAATCCGGGACAACTCATCGGAGTGTGGTTCGACTCGCCGGTGCTCAACTTCAAGGACCTCAATATAGCTCCGTTCCTTTACTTCACCATCCGGGAGCAGAACAAGACTCTCGAAGATATTGGCGCGTACGACGGCGATTCCCTGAGCGTGACCGGTACGGGAGAGCCGGAGCATGTGAGCGGGCTGGATGTGACCGACGGTGTGCTGCCGATTCTGGGCGTGAAGCCGCCGTTGGGCCGGCTCTTCACGCGCCAGGACGACACGGCCGGGTCTCCGGAAACGGTGATGCTTTCATACGGCTACTGGCAGAAGAAGTTCGGCGGGACGCGGTCAGTGATTGGCCAATCGATGACCGTGGACGGCAAGTCGCGGGAGATTATCGGCGTGCTGCCCAGAGGGTTTCATTTCCTGAACCGGGACGATGCCGCACTGATATTGCCCATGCAGTGGGACCGCAGCAAAACCAGGCTGGGAAATTTCAGTTACGAGGGACTGGCTCGTCTGAAGCCGGGGGTAACGATAGAACAAGCAAGCGCAGACCTGCAGCGGCTGATTCCGATTGCGATACGAAGCTTCCCTCCTCCGGAGGGTTACAGCGAAAAGCTGTTTGAAGATGCGCATTTCACCACGAGTCTGCATTCGCTCAAACAGGACGTCGTGGGCGATGTGGGCAATGTGTTATGGGTGCTGATGGGCTCAATCATGATGGTGCTGTTGATTGCCTGCGCCAACGTTGCGAATCTGTTGCTGGTGCGGGTGGAGGGGCGGCGGCAGGAGTTGGCGATCCGCTCGGCGCTGGGCGCAGGGTGGACGAGGATTGCAGGAGATCTGCTGTTTGAAAGTGCGACGCTCACCATCGCCGGCAGCGTGTTGGGGCTGGGGCTGGCATTCGCGGGACTGCGAGTGCTGACGGCCAAAGCTCCGGATTTGCCGCGCGTCCACGAGATCGGGATCAATTTCCCCGTGCTCCTGTTCGCGCTGGCGCTGGCGGCATTCACGGGGCTGCTGGTCGGGCTGATGCCTGTGTTCAAGCTCGCCGGAGGGCATCTGAATTCCGGGTTGCGTGAGGGCGGGCGGTCGCAGAGCGACAGCCGGGAGCGGCATCGCGCGCGAAACGCGCTGGTCGTTCTCCAGGTGGCGCTGGCTCTGGTGCTGCTGATCTGTTCGGGACTGATGATTCGAACATTCCGGGCTCTGGAACATGTGAACCCAGGATTTACCGATCCCAATTCGCTGCAGACATTCCGCATCTGGGTGCCGGATACGCAGATTCCGGACCAGGATCGCGACAAGCTGATTCATATGGATCAGGACATGATGAGCAAGCTGGCGGCACTGCCAGGGGTCACGTCGGTGGCTCTGACGAGTGCGGTGCCAATGAGCGGGTCTGAATCGAACGATCTGATTTTTGCGGCGGACCGCACCTATCGCGAGGGAGAGATCCCTCCCATACGGCGGTTTATCTGGATCTCGCCGGGGTTATTCAGCACCATGGGAACTCCCCTGCTGGCGGGACGCGATTTTACCTGGGAAGACAATTACGACAAGCTGCCGGTGGCCATCGTTTCAGAGAACTTTGCCCGGGAGTACTGGGGCAGCGTACAGAACGCTCTGGGTAAGCGGATCCGGACCGGAACGACCGACGACTGGCGGCAGATTGTAGGCGTGGTGGCCGACGTGCATGACGATGGCCTCGATAAGAAGGCTCCAACCACGGTCTACTGGCCGCTGCTGATGAACAACTTCGATACGCAGAAGGAGCTTGTGCAGCGCGGGGTTGCATTTGTGATCCGGACGAGGCTGGCGGGGTCGCAGGCATTCATGAATGAGGTACAACACGTCGTCTGGTCAGACGATGGCAGCCTGCCGCTGGCCAACGCTTACACGGTGGGCTACTACTACACGCAGTCCATGGCGCGAACCTCGTTCACGCTGGTGATGCTCGCGGTTGCGGGAATGATGGCGCTGCTGCTGGGCGTGGTGGGGATTTATGGCGTGATTTCGTACTCCGTGACACAGCGGACGCGGGAAATCGGAATACGGATGGCGCTGGGTGCGCAGCGCGGAGAGATTCTGGGTATGTTTGTGCGCGAGGGACTGCTGCTCACCGGCGTCGGGGTTGTTTTCGGGCTGGCGGCGGCGTTTGCTGCAATGCGCCTGATGCAGTCGCTCCTCTTCGGGGTGAGTCCGTACGACCCGCCAACCTATGCGGCGATAACCCTGGGGATCTTTGCGACCGCGTGGCTCGCGTGCTGGCTGCCGTCGCGTCGGGCTGCAGCCGTGGATCCCATGAATGCGTTGAGAGCGGAGTGAAACGAAATGGTGGAGTTAACTCGTTCTCTTTCGCTTCGCGAGCCGAACAGCAGAATCCCACAGGCCCGAGCAGCAGCCAGTGCACTTCCTGACTTCGCAACGCTGTTGACTTTATGACTCTGCCGCAGACCTCTGTCTTTCGGCCAAATTAGGGTTCGATTGGAGTGCTGAAGCTTGTTTTAAGGTGCTCAAGGGGACTTTGAGGGCCATCGGTGAACTTTGGTTTCAATGTATTACAAGCCATATTGCTTTTGACACGGTAGAGGTCAGAAGTTCGAGTTCCCTCGTGCCCACCGTATTTTCAATCACTTACCGCAGCCCCGTCACCCGAAATCAAATTTCCCAACTGCATTCTTCCGCCGTGATGAGTTGACCGCCTGAGACGCTGGGTTCGTCGCCTCAGGCATTTGCCGTTGCGCGGCCAACCGTGTGTCAGCGCCCGCGTGCGTGCATACCTGTCTGCTCCTGGGTCAGCTAAATGTCTGATCAGCCGGAACAGAACGTCTACCCGGAGTGCTTCGGCGGTCTTTGCCAGTCGTGGAGGAAGACCAGAGCAGGTTCCTATTTTTTGGTCCCCGTCACTCTTCAGGTGGACTACTTGTTTCGTCCTCCCCACGTTACCAAGGGACGTGGTGCCTGATGCAGCTGGTACTTCCTGTGACAGCAATCACTGACAAACGTGATCGTCAGCGTTTTCCAATCTTAAAGTGGCGGGGTGTGCTCCTGGGGATTCTCCTGTTCCTGTCGCCGTTCGCCAGGAGAAGCCACCTGCAACTCCCGTGTAGTGGGAACCCGTCGCTGCGGCAGGAATAAGGAGGCTCATGTGAACGTGAAATCGATCACACGGTTCTGTGCCATTTTGTTGGGGCTGGCCCTGGTTTCACCCGCGTCATTTGCTCAGGTTACCAAGGGCTCGATCTCCGGAAGCGTTGTCGATCAGTCGGGCGCCGTCATCAGCGACGCCACGCTGAAGGCCACCGATGTGCAGACTGGTGCTGTCTTCCAAACCAGCTCCGACAAATCCGGCGAATTCCGCTTCAACCTGATTCCGCCAGGCACCTATCGGGTTGAAGTCACGAAGAGCGGTTTTAGCTCAAAAGTCGTCCAGAACGTCGTAGTTTCGACCTCCCAGGATACCGGCCTCGGTTCCATTTCTCTCCCGGTGGGCAGCTCGCAGACCACCGTGGAGGTTTCCGCGACCACCACGCCGCTGATCGAGACCACGCAGGCGCAGATCACCGACACGTTTTCATCGCAGCAGCTTGAAATGTTCACCAACGTGAATGAGAACCAGGGTCTCGATAACCTGGCGCTGCTGGTTCCTGGCGTCAATGCCACCCGCGATCTCGATTATGCCGACACCAACGGTACGAATGTCTCCTCCGACGGCGTCCGCGGCCGAGCCGACGACCAGCAGATCGACGGACAGAATAACAACGACAACTCCGTCACCGGCCCCGCGCTGGAGGTGAGCGATGCGGAATTTGTGAGCGAGTATCAGATCGTCACCAACAACTTCGGCCCGCAGTACGGCCGCAATGGCGGTTCGGTGATCGATGTTGTCACCAAGTCCGGCACCAATAACCTGCACGGCAGCGTCTACGGCTACTGGACGAACAACGACCTGCAGGCGCTGAGCAGCTACCAGAAGAGCTACCAGAGTCTGACCCAGCAGCCCCGCTCCAACACCGAGTTTGGCGGGTTTACCCTCGGCTTCCCCATCGTGAAAAACAGGCTCTTCTTCTTCAACGGCTTTGACGAATCGCTCTGGCACGAATCCGAGGTGTACGTCTCCGGTACCTTGACGCCGACCCCCACCGGTCTGACCGAAGCCGCAAGCTGCGCGAACAGCAAGGCGCTAAATGCCCTGCAAACGTACGGACCCTTCGGTATCACGACGGGGAACCCCACTGTGTACGGCACTCCCAGTACGATCTCTGTGGGAAGCTGCACCGTCCAGGTGGCCCAGGTGGAGCGCAGCGTTCCCGAGCGGCAGCATCTGTTTAACTGGCTGCCCCGGCTCGATTACTCAAACGGCAAGGACACCTTTACCGCCCGCTATATCCTGTCGCGGAACGACTACTTCGATCTTCCCGACAACGGCGCTGGCGGCTGGTTCTACAACGAGCCGTCTCTGGCCCAGGCCATTAAGCTCGGCTGGACCCGCGCGCTGACCGTGCACATGGTCAACGAGTTCTCAGTGAACTACGGACGCGAGAATACGCAGTTTGGCGGCAGCAGCAACAACTCCGACCCGTCTACGGGGAACATCGCGAACGGCGTAGCCAATATCGGCACCGGACAGGGCAATCTGGGCTACGGACCGGCGAACAACCTGCCTCAGGGCCGCATTGTGAATACGTGGCAGCTCCAGGACAACTACAGCTATCAGCTTGGAAACCACGACCTGATTGCCGGAGTGAACTGGACCTACCAGCGCTCGCCCAATGTCTTCCTGCCCAACATCAACGGCACCTTCGACTTCGACGACTGGTCGGATTATCTGACGAACAATCCTTACCAGGTGAATATTGCATCGGGCAATGACAAATTGGATTTCCGCGAGGACGACACGTTTCTCTATGCCGGCGACAACTGGCAGGTGAGGCCGAGCCTGATCCTCAACCTCGGTCTGACGTGGAGCTTCTACGGCCAGCCCGCGAACCTGTTCCACCAGAGCGACGCAGCGCTGCAGGCGAGCTCCACTCCGCTGTGGAACCCGTCGCTGCCGTTATCCGTGACCACTTCGCCCGATCTGCCGAGCCACTACAATCTGTGGGGACCGGGCGCCGGCTTCGCCTGGACGCCCGCTTTCCTGGGCGGCGGGCACAAGACGACGATTCGCGGCGGCTACCGGCTTGCCTACGACCCGCCGTTCTACAACATTTATCTCAACATGGCCGAGGCTGCTCCGCAGGTGCTCGCCCAATCGCTCACGAGCCCCGCGGAGATCAATGGCATTCTGCCTGCGAATCCGATCGGGCCTAATGTTCGCAGTGCGCTGTCTCCATATCTGGTCTACGGAGTGGCGGACCCACGGGACTACACCGAGATCACTGTCGCGCCGAACTTTACGGCAGACTACGTTTCCACCTGGTCGTTCGGTGTTCAGCACGAGCTCTCGAACCAGCTGGTTGCCGAAGCCCGTTATGTGGGGAACCACGGCGGAAATCAGTTCCAGACAGTCAATGCCAATCCTTATCTGGCCGGTCTGGCGGCGAATTTCCCCAACCAGATTCCGTCGGGTGTAACGGTTTCGCCTGTGAACGGACGCGAGGACGGCACGCACTACATCCTCCGCGAGCGCACCAATACCGCGTGGTCGGACTACGACGGCCTGCAGGCGGAGCTTCGCGCGAACAACCTCTTCCACCAGTTGCTCTTTTCCGGCGCGTACACGTGGAGCAAGACGACTGACAATGCTTCGGAGATCTTCAGCAATGGCGCTGCCGGAACCACCACGGCGATCGCTCAGGACCCGCTGAACTACACCTCAGGCGAGCACGGTTTGTCGGGGATCGATATCCCGCAGAACTTCACGCTGAACTTCGTGGAGGCCATTCCGTTCCTCAAGGGGCAGAATGGGCTGGCGGGTCACATCCTCGGCGGGTGGAATTTCTCCGGAACTTATTTCCTGGCGTCCGGCCAGACGTTCACGCCGATCCAGTACTATTTTGACGAGCTGGCAGCAGCCCAGGCTGGCGTTCCGGCCATCTCGGATACCACCTTCAATGCCGCCTACGGTGCGGGACCGGATAATCTCCGTCCCTTCCTTGGCAGCAACCATGCACCTGTCTCGCAGATCGGCGCCTACGCGGGCGATGTCTGCAACTATTACACCTTGATCAACGGTACGCCCGGTGCCTCGTGCGCTGTCGCGCCCACAACGCTCGTCAGCTTTAACAACGCTAATGCCACCGGCGACGCCAACGTGGTCGCGGTCACGCCGCAAACCGTGCGTTACATCATGAACGGTCCTGCTTCCGAGACGGCCTACGGGACTCCGTGGGGCAACGTTGCCCGCAACGCGGCGCGCGACGCCTGGACCAACTACGGCGACTTCTCGGTAATCAAATCCATCCGGCTGCGTGAGCGGATGAACGCCGAGCTTCGCGCCAACTTCAACGACGTCTTCAACACGCCCAACTACTCGAGCGTCGATCCCTATCTGGAAGACGCCGGCTACAACGCTTCTTACACCGGTTTCGGCCTGAACCAGGTGACTTCCAGCAGCAGCCGGCTGATCACCTTCTCGGCGAAGGTCGCCTGGTAAACGGGGCCCGCACGAAACACATTCAGGGGCTGCGGCGTTCTGCCGCGGCCCCTGTTTTCTATATGCAAGAATCATGACCAATGCGGCGACCGCGCTCCCACTATCTGACGTTCTGTTTATCAACCCGAATACTTGTGGCAAGCTCGTCGACGGAGAAAACCACTGCGCTCTGAGCCCAGAGGCTAACCTCAGGACTTATGAATACCTGTTCCGGACTGTCAGCTCCTGATGAAAGCTCTTGTCCCACGAGCGAAATGATGTACGCAGTCGCGCTGTCGCGCAAAAGGTGCCGCGCTGTCCACACTTGGGTTTAGTCTGGGACGGCTGCTCATCCTGACGTGGAAAACCCGATGCCCCGTCTGGTCTGAATCAGCGTACGGCCCTGCATCCGAAGCCACACCTTCTGGAAGGTCCGGATCGGGCAGATCCGGCCATTGACTTTGGGAGATTTAAGAGGGCTGTTTTTCGAGGGCTTTTTGTTTGGTAGGCACGAGGAGACTCGAACTCCTGACCTCTACCGTGTCAAGGTAGCGCTCTAACCAACTGAGCTACGCGCCTACACGCACAAACAGAAGACCTGCTCTGCTCATCATATCAGCCCTCGGGCAGTGCCGCTCATTGCATGCGGCCAGGCCTGATCCGCGTTCCGCAGGGAATTTCTGACGCCTCTTGCGATACGATGAATGTTTTGGCTTCGGCAAGCTGCCAAACGTCTGAACGATGAACGATCTTCGGGCTGCACCCAATTTGCTGACTTTTCTCCGGCTTCTGCTCGCGCCCTTTCTGGTGCTGGCGGTTCTCGACCGGCATTTCCAGCTCGCCTTCGGGCTGTTCGTTACCGCCGGCGTCACCGACGCCATGGACGGCCTGCTCGCGCGTATTCTGCACCAGCGCACCATGCTTGGTCAGTACCTCGATCCCGTGGTCGACAAGCTGCTCCTCAGCACACTGTTTCTCGTGCTGCACCACGAAGAGCTCATCTCGCTGCGTGTCACGGTTCTTGTCTTCGCGCGCGATCTCGGCATCCTGATGGTGGCCGCGATCCTCTACGCCACGACGACGATCCGCAACTTCAAGCCCTCCATCTTCGGCAAGGCCAACACCGTCGCGCAGATCCTCGCGCTGGCCGCGGTTCTTCTCAGTCAGTCCATCACTCCGCCATGGCTGCTGGCTATGCGGAACTGGGCGCTCGACGCCACGGTGGCGCTCACTCTGTTGTCTGGATTCCACTATGCGTGGAGAGCGATTCGCCAGATCGGTTCGCCCGGCGTGACCGGATAGCCTCGCGCTGCGTCCTACTGCGTGCCCGAACCGCGCTGCTGTTCCGAGCAGCCAAGCGCCCGGCTTTGCGCCGCAACTTCGGCAGCTGTCGTGGTGGAGTGCCCCGCGTACGCACTCCTGAGCCGCGCCAGTGCAGGGAAGTCATAGCGTGTGCAGAGGGTCATTTCCCAGACATCGCCGGTATGGCGGTTCACCGCGTAACGCCGCAGCGTCTCGTCCGGCCCGGGCGTGCTTGCCTCGTGAATGATGATGAAGCTGGCAAAGCCGGGAATGAACGCCGAGCCCAGGTCCATGCTGTTGAACTCGATGTGCGTATCGCTGAGGTCGATCTCGTCGTGACGTGCTACCAGCCGAGCGATCTGGCGGGCCTGGCCCATGGTGATTTCATGCCGGGCCGGAGCCGGCTGCGCCGCTGCAGGAAAAGCGCACGCGCAACCCAGCGCCATTGCAAGGCCCGCAAGAAAGGAAAACCGCATACTCAGAGTTTGACGCGGGCCCGCGGCTTTTCGCAAACGCGCTTCCGCGGCTCCGCAGTCCCCCACCGGCTCCAGCTAGAATGACCGCGTGAGCCCACAGCCAATCTTCACCGAGGAAGCTCTGCGATTCCTGCGCGGCCTGAAGCGCAACAACCGGCGCGAGTGGTTCGAGAAACGGCGCGAAGTCTACGAGCGCGAAGTGAAGGCGCCGATGCTCGCGCTGGTGGAGCGCCTCACCCAGGGCATGGCCACCTACTCTCCCGCGCACGTGCGCCCAGCCGCCAAATGTGTTTTCCGCATTTATCGTGACACGCGCTTCTCTGCGGATAAGACCCCGTACAAGACCCACCTGGGCGCGTGGTGGTCGCGCGCGGGTGTGGTCAAGACCTCGGGAGCCGGTTATTACGTGCACATCGGCGCCGACGAATTCGTCATCGCCGCAGGCGCATATATGCCTGAGAAGGATCAGTTGCTCGCTATCCGCCGTCACCTGCTTGAGCATTATGCAGAGTGGAAGCGCCTGATTGAAGATCGCAGGCTGCTGCGCGCCTTTGCCATTCACGATCCCATGGCGCTGGCCCGCGCGCCCAAAGGATTTCCCGTGGATCACCCGGCGATCAAGTGGATCAAGTGGCGCCAGTGGGGCGTCACGGCGCACTTGCCTGCTGAAACCGCGCTCAAGCCGTCGCTCGTTGTGGAGATTGAGAAGCGCTTCCGTCTCGCTGCTCCTCTGGTCGCGTTCCTGAATGCGCCGCTTGTCGCTCCCGCGCGGCCCCGCGCCGCCTGGATAGCGCCACTGCCGCGCAAATAGCGCTTTACCGGCTGGAGCCGCGGGACTACACTGCACGCCAGCAGCTGCGCTCGCCAAAACTCGCTCTGAGGCCCGTCTGGAGCATATTTGGGTACTCCTCCAGCCGAAAATCCCCCAAAAAACCGTGTTTTCCAGAGAAAAACCAGGGAAACCCGCAAAAAAACCTGTGGAAACAGGCGTTTTCCCATTGACAAGTTGCCCTCAAAAGCCGCAGGGTTAATGGCGGGCAGGTTCTTTCCGACCCGCGTCAATACTGGCTTTCGTGCATATCGGCGCGATTCGGAGAAGGCTTCGGAGAGCGCTCGCTGGCGCGCTCGCCCGGCAAACCTGAAACAGAAAGGCATAAGGAGGAAGACTCGATGGCAGCAACAATGACCAAGACCGCCCTGGTACGGCAATTGGCGGAAAAGCTGGAACTGACCAACAAGCAGGGAGCTGCGTTTCTCGATCTGCTCGCCGAGACAGCCATTAAAGAAACGAAGAAGAACGGCGTCTTCGTGATCCCCGGCCTCGGCCGCCTCGTGAAAGCAGAGCGCAAGGCTCGCATGGGCCGCAATCCGCAGACTGGCGAACAGATCAAGATCAAGGCGAAGACAGTCGTGAAGTTCCGCGTCGCCAAGTCCGCCAAGGATGCGATCGCTCCGCCGAAAAAGTAGTTTCTGTATTCCTGCCAGGAAGAAGCGGACTTCGGTTCGCTTCTTTCTGTTTTTCCGCCGCGAATCGCCAGATCCTATCCCGTGCAGCCAGGGTACGAATCGCCGATGCCGGACGGCGCCTGCAACTGAGGACACCAGAGAAGCGGGCAAATTATTGGTTCGTGCCCTTCACGCAGTGCGCCGCACTCTGCACCCTGTACCCTGTCTTCGTGCTTCTTCGCATCGACAATCTCAACATCCGCTTCGGCGCCGTGAGCGCGGTGCGCAGTGTCTCCTTTTCGATCGCTCCCGGCGAGTCTCTCGGCCTGGTCGGTGAATCGGGCTCCGGAAAATCGGTCAGCGCGCTGGCCATCCTGCGCCTGCTCGACGAATCGGCGACCATAACCGGCCGCATCGAGTTCGATGGCCGCGACCTGCTGGCGCTTTCCTCAGCCGAGATGCGGCGCATGCGCGGCCGCAAGATCGCCATGATCTTTCAGGAGCCGATGACTGCTCTCAACCCGGTGATGCCGATCGGCGACCAGATCGCCGAAGCCGTGCGCGCGCATCGGCGCAGCCTCACGCATCGCCAGCTTCGCGACCAGGTGCTCGAGGCCATGCACGCCGTCGCGCTCCCCGATCCAGCCGCGCGCTATGGCGATTATCCGCATCAGTTTTCCGGCGGGCAGCGCCAGCGAATCCTCATCGCTATGGCCATCGTCAATAGCCCGCGCCTGCTGATTGCCGACGAGCCGACCACGGCCCTGGATGTCACCGTGCAGGCCCAGATCCTCGACCTCCTCGCGCAATTGCGCCAGCGTTTTGGGCTGACCATGCTCTTCATCTCACACGATCTCGCCGTCGTCTCCCAGGTCACCGACCGCGTGGCTGTGATGCGCCAGGGGCTGCTGCTCGAATCGGCTCCGCGCGCCGAAATTTTCCGCAATCCGCTGCACCCCTACACACGCAGCCTGCTGGGCGCGGTCCCCACCATGCAGACCGATCTTGCCCGTCCGCTGGTAACCTTGCGGGGATCCGATCCCTCTTTGGCGGTCGATGACTCCGCCCCCGCCGACATTTCACTGCGTGAAATCGCGCCTTCCCATTGGGCTCGTCTCAGGTAGACGCGCCGCCGTCCAAATCCATCCAAGCTCTGAGGTAGAGTGGTAAACGGCCCCAAAGCAAATGCGTGCTCTGCTCGTTTCCGATATTCATGCCAACCTCGAGGCTCTTGAGGCGGTTCTCGCCGCAGCTCCCCCGCATGACGTGGTGTGGAACCTCGGCGACATTGTGGGCTACGGAGCCAATCCCAACGAAGTTATCGACGTGTCGCGGCGGCTCGGCCAGATTTTTGTTCGCGGCAATCACGACCGCGCCTGCAGCGGCCTCGGCGGCATCGAGGAGTTCAACCCCATCGCGCAGCGCGCCGCCCGCTGGACCGAAGCCGTCCTTACCGGCGACCACCGTGAGTGGCTACGCCATCTCGCTGCAGGACCCATCGCGCCCGATGGCCCGCAGGTCAGCTGCGTTCACGGCTCGCCTCTTGATGAAGACGAATACCTGCTGACCGTGCGCGACGCGTGGCCATCCCTGCACGATGCGCAGGCGCACATCACCTTCTTCGGTCACACGCATGTTCAGGGCGGATTCGCCACCAATGGCGACGAGTGGTTTCGCCTCGCGCCCCGCTACTCGGGAAGTCGCGGCGACGCGGTCGAGTTTGAGCTACCACTCCGCGAAGGAGCGCGTTACCTGCTCAATCCCGGCTCCGTCGGACAGCCCCGCGACGGAGACTGGCGCGCCGCCTTTGCTCTCTACGACGACGCGCAGCGGCTCCTCACCTGGTATCGCGTCCCGTACGATCTGCGCGAAGCGCAGCAGCGCATCCTGAACGCCGGCTTGCCCGATCGGCTCGCCTCGCGTTTGCGTGAGGGCCGCTGAGCAGGATTCTTTCGGTGCCCAGGCGCACCCCAGGAGGAAAATGCCTCACCCCGCAGTTCGGGATGAGGCATGGATCACAGCAGGAAATTCAGTTTACCGGCCGTGGGCGAATCCGCCGCCTCCGTGGAATCCACCGAATCCGCCACGACCGTAGAATCCGCCGCCATAGCCGCCGTAGAAGCCGCCCCAGCCCCAGCCGCCCATCCAGCCCATGGGATAGAATCCCCAGCCGAAGGGGCTGTAGAAGCCGTAGGGTGCGAGGAACGTGTAGTCAAACATCCACGGGTCCCAGTACCAGCCCGGACCGTAGCCGTAACCGTAGTAGCCGGCCATTTGCTGGTTGGCCTGCGCGAGATAATCCGACCGCAGGCTGCTCCAGCGGTACAGACCGGTCTGCTCCAGCGACGCTTCGTCGAATTTTGCAGGTTTGGCCGTGGTCACATCCGCCAGATTCAGCTCGTGACCTTTCTTCACTGTCTCGAACTTTTCGTTGGGCTTCAGAGCCGCCGCTTCGCCGTCAAACACCACCATCGTTCCGCGGTTGGCGTTGAACTCGTACAGTCCAGTCTTGACCAGTTGCACTGGCACGCTGTCTTCCAGAACGTGAATGTCGTTCTGCTGGTAAAGCTGATCTACTTCCACAGCCGCATGGCCGTGTTCCACGTCCACCACCGTGTTCGTCAAGTCTGGCGAATCCATCTTTACCGCACTGTCGTGTCCCAGTCGCAGGTAAACCCCGGGGGTCAGCAGCATCTCCGCGCGCCCGTTCGTAGTCGCGAGCACCTGCCCCTGAGCAACCACAGCGGATCCCACTGAGCTTTGATTCAGGAACTGGCCATTGATCGTGACCGCCCCTTCCACGTAATTCATTGTGCCTGGCACGGCCGCATTCGCTGCCGGCTCGGCGTTCGGAATATCCAGGGCGAACAGGGCCGGTGCGAACAGAGCCGCCAGGGCTGCAAATCCGATCGTCCTCAGCCTTGGCATAAGTACCTCGTAAGACTCCTGTTTATTAGACGGCTAATACCCTCAAACGATTCAGTTCCGTCCGGGCGCGATGGGAGGCGTTTTCCGTTTGCCGCGAGGAGACTGCGAGCAACTTTTTTCGGCGGCGGGGTCGCGCGGGTTACGTCAGGCTGCTCCACAACAGCCACGATCCCGTGACC
>JASIAO010000435.1 GCA_030041955.1 Acidobacteriaceae bacterium
GAATCGACCTGTATCCTCCTCGCCTGGAAAGAGACGCTCCGTCCGGAGAATGGATTGGGGGCGTTCCGGCATGTATATTCGCGCGTTCAGGTGCTCGATGCGCCCGCGGACCTTCCCGACGGAGAATATCAGGTCGCTTTCGGCAGCCAGGAGCTGCCTGTAACAAGGCGGCGCGGGCTGTGGTTGCCGAACTGGAACGGTGCACAAGATAGCCGTACCGACGTGGCTTAACGATGGCCCAGACCCGCATCCTCCCTCCTTGCGTCCTGCCAAATCAGTCCAGCCAATCGCTGACAGGAATCTGATTCGTCTGAATCGATCTTTCCCCCCGGGGCATGGGCGAACGAACTATGTTATTTTTTGACATAGCGCGGCCGTCACGTTCGGGCTGCCTGGGCCACGGGAACCCGGTACGAGCGCGAGCAGAGGAGTCCAGCGGTCTTGAGTTCAGTTGTTCTGTTGAAGGCCCAGCTCCTGGGCCATGGACGTGACGCGGCCTGCGACGTGCTGGCCTGGCAGAATGAGCCGGGATCCGAATTTGCGTATCGCCAATTCCGGGTCATCGACGCGCCAGGCGACCTCCCCGACGGCGATTACACAATCACCTTCGAAGGACGAAGCTACTCCACCAGGAAGCAGCAGGGGCAGTGGGCGATGCAGAAGGTTTCGTAGGACAGGCAACGCCGTGCTGGCTGGGGTAACTTACGCTCGGCGCCATGCAGAGCGCAGCTGCCCGCGTGGCGCGCGGTATTCTGGTCGGCGATGCGGCTCTTTGTGGGAATTGCGCTGAACGCGGAAGCGACCGCGGCACTGGCGCATGTGCGCGAGCGGTTTGCCAGCGCCGATTTGCGTTGGTCGCTCCCTGAGAGCTGGCATGTGACCCTGCAGTTTCTGGGAAAGGCGAACGAAGAGCAATTGGGCTGCGTTACTGCGCGGCTCAGGGAGATCCGCAGCCGACGCGTTCCGGTGCGGATCGAAGGGCTGGGGTTCTTCGCGCGGGCCGGGGTTTTTCATGCCGGCGTGAGCCTGACTCCGGAACTGCTCGCCCTGCAGCAACGAGTTCCGGTAGCCACGCGGCCATGCGGATTTGCGCCGGAGCTGCGCCCGTATCATCCGCACATCACGCTGGCGCGCAGCAAAGGACGCGAGGGAAATAAGGCACTGGAGATGCTCCGGAGAACCGTGGAGCGAACCGGCGCGGCTCTGGCCGTGGAATTTCGCGCCGGCGAGTTCCTCCTCTACGAGTCCCTTCCCGAGCCGGAGGGTTCGCGCTACGAAGTGCGGGCCCGATTCCCGCTACAGGACGACTGAAGAATCCGGCCTGGAAACATCGAGGCCTCTCCATTGCGGAGAGGCCTCGGTGGCTGGAACTGCGCTGAAGGCTACTGCTGGATGGTAATCGTCAGCGGAATCGTCTGCGTAATCGTGGTGGTTCCGACAGTCGATGTGGCGGTGACGGTCATGGTGGAAGTGGTTTGCTTCGGACCGCTGCCGCCACCGCAGCCCGAGAGTTGCGTGAGGCCGAAGATGCCGGCCATGAGAACCAGGCCGAGCGCCAGGTTACGCCGTCTCTTCCAACCCAGGAAGCACAACGCTACTGCGAACGTTGCGCCGGTCGGAATGAACGGGATGGAGTCGTGACGGAGAGCCGAGCTGGTCGATCCGTTGGTGACCGTCAACGTGGTGCTGAACTCGTCGGTGCCATCGGAGGTGACTGTGGATGGATTGAACGCGCAGGTGACGCCCGAAGGCTGGCCCGAGCAGGCGAAGCTCACGGTTCCGGTGAAGCCGCCGGTCGGCATCATGCTGATGAAGAATGCCTGGCTCTGTCCGGGGCCCAGCACCGCGCCGGTCGGAGTGGCCGTGGCGGTGAAGCTCGGCGGAACAGTGGTGACCGTATAGGTGGCGGTACCTTCAGCGCTCGGAGCATAGCCGGTTTCGACTGCGATGGCATTCACAGTGGCGGTGCCGGTCGTGGTGAGGGTGAAGGGGGCGGTGTAGAGATCCGCCGGGATAGCGGTCGGAGTGCTGCCGTCTGTGGTGTAGTAGATGGTTGCGTTAGCCGTGGTGTCACTGATGGTGACAGTGTTGTTGGTTCCCACGACCAGTGTGCTGCCGGATGCCGGGCTGAACGTCGGGGTTGCAACGGTGCCGACGGCGGTGAAGGTGATGGTGGCGTCCACCGCGGTGGCCGGACTGTAGTCCGTGTTGCCCAGCTGGTTAGCGGCCACGACAACAGGGCCGAAGGCCGTTCCTGTCGGCGTCAGCGTGCTGCCGCTCAGGGTTGCGATGGCGCCGCCGGAGACGATGCTGAAGGTCACTGCGTTGCCGGACGCTCCGCCGGTTGCCGCCAGGCTGAACGTGTTCGGGTAGGCAACTGTGGCCGTAGGCGGCGTGTTCGAAGGTGAGGTGAACGTGATGGTCTGCGTTCCCTGCACGACATCGATAAACGCCTGCACTTGGGCTGCTGCTGCGTAGTCGCCGTTACTGCTGGCAACCTGGTTCGCATCCACTACGATCAGCCCCAGTCCGGTAATGTCCAGGACACCGTTTGTAAGGGTTGCGGCGCCCGTAGCGCTGGAGCTATCCAGGCTAAAGGTGATTGGTTCGGCCGAACCGGCCCCGACCACGTTGGAATCGGTTGCGGTCAGAGTGATCGGCGATGTGCCGTATCCGACCTGATACGGCGAGGTCGACGTTGTGTTGGCCAGCGGAGCGCCGAAGACGATGGTTTGCGCAGCCGCGTTGACGGTGAAGGGTCCTTCCTTTACCTGAGGCGCCGCTGCGTAGGTGGAGTTACCGGCCTGGTTAGCGTAGATGTACAGGGTACCGGTGCCGGTGATGTTGAGTGTGGTGCCGTTGTTGCCGCTTACTGCGGCGACTCCAGCGGTGCTGTCAGTCGTATCAATGCTGAAGACGACCGGGTTGCCCGAGCCGCCCCCAGTGGCGCTCAGGGTGTAGGGGCCGCTGCCATAGGTCACCGGCGAAGTGATCCCGGAGAAGCCGGTGATTGCCTGGGCGGTCAGCGCAACAGCGGTGCCCGAAACGGTGGCCGTTCCAGTGTTGCTCAGGGAATCCGTTGCGGTCATGGTCTCGCTGATGGTGCCGCCCGAGCCCGTGCTTGGCGTGAATGTGAGCGTTGTTGGGAACCAGGAGCCGTTGGTGACGGTTCCGTTGCAGGTTGGGGCCGAAGTGGTTCCGGACAACGTGAGCGCAGCCGTGAACTGGGAGTCCGTGGCGGCGAAGGTCACCGTTTCCGGAGTCGGCACGCAGCCGCCGTCATTCAGCACCGTATACATGGCGTTGACTGAAGTCGTGTCGCTGCTGCTGCAGGCAGCCCAGAGGCCGCTGCTGTTCTCGCAGTTAGAGGTGTCGGGAACCGTCGCGGATTGCCCGTCGTTCACGCTGCCGAGAACATTCACGTTGTTGAGGGTGACGTAGTACACCGCGTCCTTACTCGCGACGCTGGAATACTCCGCCGTGTAAAGGGTGCCGTTCTTGCCGGCGGCGATGTACTTTCCGCCCTGGCCTGAAATGGTCCACATACTCGCCTGGACCGTGGTTGGATCCAGCGGAGCGGTGAGATCGTCGGCAAAGGCATAGGTAGCCGATTGATCGGAGAAGTAGACGTTGCCGGAGGTGGGATCGATGGTTACAGCGTCGATCTCAGAAGGATACTGCGCCGGTGGATTGACGATTTCCGTGACCAGAGTCGTCGGACTGACAGCATAGCCTGTGGTCGAGTTATACGGCAACTCGTACAGGTCGGTGTAGTGAATCAGGCTTTGCGAATCTTCCGCCGTGTCCGTGAAGAACAGGTTCCCTACGGAATCGACGGCCAGGCCGCCCAGAACCTGGGAGACAGGGGTGGTCGGAGACAGAGATGTGGTGGCGCTGTTGGTGCCGGCGGTGTTGTTGACGGTCGGCTCGTCCCACAGCATCACCGGGGCCGGCGTGCCGCTGTAGAGGCAGGCTGCCGTGCATTCCCAGATGGATCCCTGATAGCTGACGCCGGCCGTACCCGATGAGCCGAGGCCGGCGATCTGGATGCCGTAGAACAAATCGCCCTGGGCATCGAAGGCCAGCGACTGGATGGGATAAGTGGACCCTGCGGTCACGTTGGTCATCCAGCAGGCTGAGGTGTCCGTCGTCGTTCCGGTGCAGGCAGCGGTCGCTGCGGGAAGGGCAGAGATCGGCGTATAGGATCCGTTGACGTAGGGAATTTTGAGCACGCACGGACCGGTGCATGTCTTCCCGTTGATGCCATAAGTGAGGCCGGCGAACAGATTGCCATTGGCGTCGACAGCGATTGCATCCTCGGCGTTCGACGTGGAGACGATGGCGCTCTGGTGGCCGGGATTTGTGTTGCTGAGGTTGAATGACAAAACCCCGTCCGAACCGTAGGCGGAGCCGATAAGGAGGTTGCCGTTCGGATCGATGGCCATGGTGCCGCCATCCGGGTTCTGCGACGCGGTTGCGCCGCCTCCCGTCATAATGCCCAGAAACGTGCTCTGGCTCATGATCACCGGCGGGCCAGTGGCCAGAACCGAGGCCGTAACGTCGATAGTGGCCTGGATCTGCGGTGCGGCTGCGTAGTCGGTGTTGCCGGCCTGGTTGGCGTCGACAATGATTGTCCCGGTCCCAGTAAAGGTCAGCGCTCCGGTGAAGGTCGTGGCGCCTGGGGTGTTGTTGGTGATCGAAGCTGTGGTGTTCGTGGAGGCCTTGTCAACCGTGAAGAGGACAGGATTCCCGGATACTCCGCCGGTCGCCGTCAGAGTGATGGGCGAAGCGGCCGTCGTCACATTGCGCGGCGGGGGCGGCGTAAACGCGATCGCCTGCGCGATCTGCTGGACGACGATGCTCGCCGTCACCGGAGGCGCGGGAGCATAGCAGGTTGTGGTGCAGGTGCTGGGGCTGCCGGCCTGGTTGGCCGTGACCACGATGGTGCCGGGAGCACTGACATCCAGCTGATCCGCCACGGTAGCGTCGAACGTCGCCGGTCCGCTGACGAGCGTGAAGGTGACCGGATTACCCGATGCACCGCCAGTGGCTGTCAGGGCGATTGTCAACCCGGAAGAGTAGGTAAGAGGTGTAGTCGGGCTGAAGCTGATGGCCTGCTTCGTTTCCGCCGTGCCGGTGAGGGTCGCGGTTCCCTGGGCCGAAGTGCTGCTGTCCTCGGCAGTCAGGGTTGCGGTGAGCGTGCCGAGCTTCAGCGGCGAAAAGGTCACCGTAACCGGGAACGTAGTGCCGAAGAGCTGGGTTCCGCAGGCGCCCGCGGTGGGCGGCGTCTTGGAGGCGTCGAAGTCGGCGGCATCCGTTCCGGTCACTGTGAAGCTCAAAGTCGGAGGAGTCGTGGCTGTGCAGGCGGCGCTGCCGGTATCGGATACGTTCACGATGAAGGTGGTGGCCTGCCCGGCGCCCGTGACGACGGGATCGGTGGCGTTGCCGACGGCGATGAAGCCAAGCCAGTCGGAGTTGTTGTAGGCATCCACATAGAAGTTGCCTTTGCCGTCGGGCAGGATCAACTTGTCTCCATTCGCATTTGCGACCCCGTAGGGAGTGCCGGTCGTGGGATTGCCTGTTGTGCCGCTGTTGTCCGTGACGCCGAAGATGCCGGCGTCCGTCGCCCCGAAGTAGACGGTGTTGGTGCCACCGGTGCCCGGCGCCACGCCGACGGTGACAATCTGGTCGTCATAGTCGCCGCCGTTGGGGAGAGGAGCATCTGCAGTAACAGCAGTGTCCGTGGCGATCGTGGTTTCCTGCGTGCTCGAGTAGCCGGGGATAGCGGAATTGTAGGGAATTTCGTTCAGTTCGGAATAGGCGCTTTCCTGGTCACTGATGATGGCCGAGTCGGTAAAGAAGAGGTTGCCCTGTGGATCGAGAGCCAGGGCGCCCACCCAAAGCTGGGCGTTGACGGTCGTTTGGGTTCCACCGCTGGGCGTGTAGGTGATCGTGACGGGCCCGGGTTCCTGGAAGATCTGCACGGGCGCCGCGGTGCCGTAGAGGCAGCTGGTGCTGGGTGTGCTGGGGGTGCCGAGGACGCACTCATAAATGGAGTAGGTGGTGATGGGATCGCCGCTGTAGGTTTGATTAGTTGTGGCGAAAAAGAGATCGCCCGCGGCATCGAAAGCCATGGATTCCACGCCGAAGTAACCATTTTTCAAATTGGCAACCAGGCACTCTCCATTCGCGTCGCTGCTGGTTCCAGTACAGTCGGTGGTCAGATTGCCTGAGGAGGGATCGACGCTAAAGCTGTAGGTTCCGTTGCTGCTCATCGGTATCTTCGCGATGGCGTTGGAATACTGGCCGCCGACCCAGAGGCTGTTGTCGATTGGGTCGATCACCGCTGCCCCGGCGTTGGAGTAAGGGCCAACCTCGACCTCGGTGTAGGAACTGCCGGAAAGTGTGAATTGGATGACCTCGCCGCCATACGTGTCGCTGGTCACGATGGTACCCATGGGGTTCATGCTAATGGTGCCTCCGGCAGGTACGCCGCCAGCCAGGGCACCGCTGCTCGGGGGGTATTTGCCGTTGGCGTAGAAACTGATGGGACTGCTGATGACGACGGACTGCGCAAATGCCGAGGTGGCCATCAGGCCGATGACGACGAGAGTCAGCAGGGCAACCCACGTTCCCCGCATCGAATACCTGTTGAATTGATTCCAAAACGTTCGCATCACGAATCCTCCGGTGAAGTTCCTTACGAGCTGTGGGAGGGGCCAGTCACGAATTGCTTCCGGCTGCCATCCTTCCCGTGCGTTTCGCTCCCGCTGCAGCGGCGGTGATCGGTTACCAGCGGCGCCGTGACTTCAAGAGCCCACCTGCAATTGCGCGTATCAGTTCCTCTGAATCCTTATCCGAGATCCCTCCGTGTGCGGTTCTTTCCGGCTCCCGAACAAGGTGCAGGGAGATTCCGGAGGACTCCGGCTGGAGCAGAGAAACTCATCCAGCCCGTGCGCGTTCCGGCGAAGGTCCGAGTTACCTGCCGCATAGCTGCGGGTAATCCAGAAAGTCGCGGAGACGCTTGGGGGGAGACAGGCAGACGCATCGTGATATCGCTCCCAGGCCGGGCGGGATCCGACCGCAAAAGCCCCCCAACATTAAGTGCCAGGAGGTTCACTGAAAGAAAATGCGGAATCATCTTCGTCCTCACCTGTGAGGTTGTCAAGAAAATTTGCGCGAGAATTTCAGAGCGGGTAGTTACGAACGAGCAAGGGGTAAATCGTTTATGCTCGATTTTGGTCAGAGCTTCATGGAAGGCGAGTGCGCGTTCCGGAGCGACACACTTATGACACCCGCTGCCGGCTGAACGGTGCGCTGTAAGCGACTGTTGCGACCGGGTACCAGAGAGTTAGTAGCCCTGCAGATATAAGTAACTGCCTTTGTAACTGCTCTGCGCCGCTGCGCGGGATGATCCGGCGCCCGGCGAAGATCACTGCACAAACGTCGTAATGCTCTGAGCCGGCAGGGTATAGGTAAATGTTCCGTCGCTCACGGTAACCGCCGACTGCTGCGCCAGGCCTGCGCTGGATGTGGTCTGCCAGGGAGTCATCGAGGTAACCGTCGCGTTATCGATGGTGAACGGCTGGCTCACCGGTGACGTTGTCGCGTTGATAGCCACGATGACGTAGTGGGTGGTGCCTCCGCTGTCGGTTCCGGAGTACGCGGAGATGTAAACGCCTGACGAGGGCGTCGGCGTCGCATTATAGCGGTAGTAGCCCGGCTGGATGAATTTCGAGAACTGGCCGATGGCGTAGCCGTAGTAGGTCGGCGCAGGCTGTGCACTGGTGCCGCAGGCGTTGCCGGACTCTCCGGTTCCATCGTTGATCAAGCCATAATTAACGCCGTCACAGTCGTCGTTCCAGATCCACCACCAGACGTAGGCGTTGTACTGGCCGGTAACCATGGAGTTGTGGACTTCTTCGGCGGCGGCGAGAGCGTCGGTAATCGTCGGCGCCGCGCCGAAACCGCCAGACGGGTTGAGATAGTGCTCGGTCATCCAGACGTCTTTGCCGGCGTCTTCAGCCTGGGTGTAGTAGAACGGCACTTCGCCGTAGCCATAGAGGTGTCCGCCGATGATGCTGATGAGGTTCACGGCGTTCGGATCGCTAAGCGCGTCGGAGGAGTAGTCCGTGTTAAAGTCCTCGGACTCGGGCATGATGAGGTTGGTGGTGAGCGTCGACGCGTCGCCCGCAATCCACGCGTCCATCTGCGCCCCCAGAGCGGTTCCGGTCGACCCCGTTCCGGACTGGGGCGCCCAGAAGCAGGACTCATACGTCACGTTGGCATCCGGTTCGTTCTGCATGGAGATAGCGTAGAGGTTGGCGTTGCTGGTGTTATTGAAATAGGTAACGAAGTCCTCAAGGTAGCTGGCGTAGGCCGCGTAGTTCGAGCTGGGCAGGTAGCCGCCGCAGAAGCCCGCGGCAGGGCTGCAGCTGCTGCTGAAGGGCTCGGTGGAGCTGCTGGTCTTCAGGGAAGCCGGCGGGGTCCAGGGAGTGGCAAAGACGATGGCACGGGGGTTCGCTGCCACTGCTTCGGTGCCGTTGGCTGCCTCCTGAGCCCAGTTCGAGGTCGCCCAGGCGTAGGGAGTGCTGCTTGCGGAGCCCGTGGGATCGATCCTCACGCGCAGAATGCTCAGCCCCAGGCCGCTGGTTTGGCTGAAGAGCTCGTTGGCCTGCGGGGTGGTGAGCTGACCGAGCCATGCAGTCGATCCGCCGAAGCCGCGGATGATCTGGTCCGCCGTGCCGTAGTCGACCGTGACCATGCCCGACGGCGCGGTCTCGGTGGTAAAGCTCCAGCTATAGTTGGCTGTCAGCGGAACGCCGCCGGAGTTGGTTGCGCCGGTGGTGATCTCCGCTGTGTAGCTGGTGTCGTAGGCGAGCGAGGCCGAGGGCATGAAGGTCGCGGTATCGCTGGAAGAGGAATATGTCACTGTGCCCGTAACGGGGATTCCGCCATTCTTCAGCGTGAAAGTCGAGGTCGTCAGCGTGGACGGGTTCATGGCCTGGCTGAAGGTCGCGGTGACGTCGTCGGTGACCGGGACCGAGGTCGATCCGCCGGATGGCGTGGTGGAAAGCACGGTCGGGGCTTCGATGGTGGTGAAGGACCAGTCGGTCGCCGCTAGAGACTGCCCAGTTGAGTTCGTGATCCCGGTGGTGAGCGTGGCCGTGTACGTGGTGTCGTAGGTCAGGTTCGCGGAAGGGGTGAAGGTTGCCGTCATGGTGGATGCGTTGTAGCTGACGGTTCCAGCGACGCTGCTGCCGCCCTGGGCCACCACCGTGAACGTTGATGAGGTGATGCTGGAGGCGTTCATCGGCTCGCTGAAGCTCGCCGAAACCGCGGTGGTGACGACTACGCCAGTGGCGCCGCTGGCCGGGATCGTGGAGGTGACGGTGGGGGCAGCAGGCGCTGTGCCGGTGGTGAACGTCCAGGTGAATGAAGTGGTGAGAGCGACGCCGCTGGTGTCCATGGCTCCGGTAGTGATGGACGCGGTGTAGCTGGTGCTGTAAGCCAGCGGGGCGGTTGGCGTGAACGTGGCCGTGTCGTTGCTGGAGGAGTAGGTCACCGAGCCCGCGACCGCATTGCCGCTCTGGTCCATCAGTGTGAAGGTGGACGTGGTCAGGGTCGAGGCGTTCATCGGCTGGCTGAACGTGGCCGTGATTGCCGTGCCGACGCCGACGTTGATTGCGTCGGAGCCCGGCGTTTCGGCGGTGACAGAGAGCGGCGCCGCGCCGGTGGTGAAGTTCCAGGAGTAGTTCTCCGCGAGCGCGGTGCCGTTCGAATCTGTGGCGCCGGTCGTAATGGTCGCCGTGTACTGCGTGCCGTAAGCGAGAGCAGCCATTGGAGTGAAGGTTGCGGTGTTGTTGCTGGAGGAGTACGTCACCGTGCCCGCGACGGAGTTGCCGCTCTGGTCCGCCAGAGTGAAGGTGGACGCGGTGAGAGACGACGCGTTCATCGCCTGGCTGAAGATCGCGGTCACAGCGGTGCCGGTTGCGACGTTGCTGGCTCCGCTGGCGGGCGTGGTTGACGTCACAGTTGGCGGAGTGGGCGCGGCGGCGGTGGTGAAGGACCAGGAATAATTCGCTGCCAGCGCGGTTCCCGAGGAGTCTGTGGCGCTGGTGGTGATGGTGGCCGTGTATTGCGTGCTGTAGGCAAGGTTCGAACCAGGCGTAAGGGTCGCGACGTCACGGGTGGAGGAGTATGTCACCGCGCTAGCCACTGCTGCTCCGCCGGATGAGTTCAGGGTGAAGGTGGAGGTGGTCAGCGACGAGGAGTTCATCGCTTGGCTGAAGGTTGCAGTCACGGCTGAATTGATCGCAATGCCCGTGGCGCCGCTGGCCGGCGTGGTGGAGGTCACGGCGGGGGGTGTGGGAGAATTGCCGCCTCCACCTGAATTGGAACTGCTGCCGCATCCGGCAACTGCCAGCACTGCCGAAGCCACAACACAAGCCAGACTGAAACGCATGAACGAGATAACTCCTGCGCGGGGCGCGGGTGAATAGTGGCTGCCAGGCCGGGTGGGGGCTTGCCGGCGGAAAAAGTCGCACGCTCACGCGGTAATCCGGGTGGAGAAATACGACAGCCGTTGTGCTCACGGATCGACGGCGCCGAGAAGCATAAATCAATTTAGTTAGGGGCGGCAATGAAATTCTGGCGGGAATTCGCGTACGTTCGGAAGTGCCTTTTGAGGCCGGTTTGGGTTACCTGGGCCTCATCGTCTCCATAGGCGTGCCTGGGTGGCTCGCCGGGTGGGAAGGCGACTCTGCAGCCGTGCCGGGAGGCAATGATTGGTTATTCAGGGAGAATGGGTTCAAACGAGGCTCAAAAGGGGGCGCCGCCGGCCGGCTTCTCCGGGGACTGCGCGTCCGGGCTGATGCAATGGCCGGATTGGGTCTTATCGTTGACTTGCTTCGTGGGACAGCACTTGGCGGTTGAATTCGGCGGACTGACCGCGGGGCACGCTCAGAGATTGCCAGCGTTCTCCGGCAAAATGCTTGGCCAGGAGGACAATCTGCCCCACGTGGTGGGGATAATGCGCGAGCTGGCGGTTGATGGCCTGCATGACGGAATGCGCTTCGCCGCGAATGGTCACGGTGCGCGAAAGATCCACGTCGGTGAGCGGCTGGAGCGCTGAGAAAAGGCAGGCCCATCCCGACTCCCACAAGTCCATCAACTCCGCGCGAGATGCCGGCGGATGCTCGAATTCAGAATCCCGATGGCGGTTGGGCTTCTCGCCGTCGCTGGTCAGGAAATCGGTCCATCGCGAGCGCATATTGCCGGCCATATGCTTGACGATAATCGCGATCGAATTGGCTTCCGGGTCGATGGCCGTGAACAACTGCTCGTTGGAAACCTGAGCCATGGCCCGCTCGGCCAGTTTCTTGTAATAGCCGAAGACGGCGATGGAGTCCTGGACGTAGGAGATCGTGAATTCGAGCGCCATATCGGAAGTGTAACCAACTGAAGGCCAGGAGGGCAGGGTGCTGCATTGAAGCCGCCAGCGATTCCGCCGATGAGGGGGACAGGAGTGTACGGGCGGGCGCTGCCGGCTGAGCGCGGCACTGCGGCGGGACTCCTGACAAGAAGCATGTTTGCGATTATTGGCATCATCGTGGTGTTCGGCGCGGTGCTGGCAGGCTACGTGATGGAGCACGGGCACCTGGCCGTGCTGTTGCAGCCGGCCGAGCTGCTGATTATTGGCGGGGCCGGGACGGGGACGCTGCTGATTGCAAATCCGCTGCGCATCCTGAAGAAAATTGCGGCGGGTGCCCTGGCCGTCTTCACCGGCAAATCGAAGTTCGGCAAAGACCGCTACCTGGACACGCTGAAGATGATGTACGAGCTATTGCAAAAGGCGCGGCGCGGAGGCATGCTCACCATCGAAGGTGACGTGGAGAAGCCGGAAGAGAGTCCGATCCTGAATGCGTACCCGGACTTTATCAAAGACCATCACGCCTGCGATTTTGTCCGCGACACGCTGCGCATGGTCATTACCGGGGGGGTGGAAGCCTTCGACATGGACCAGATGATGGACTTGGACATGGAAGTGCAGCATCGCAGCACGGAGGAGCCAGTGATGGCGCTGGCCACCATGGCGGATTCGCTCCCCGGGTTGGGGATTGTGGCGGCGGTGCTTGGCGTGGTGATCACCATGGGCGCGCTGGGCGGGCCCGCGGAAGAGATCGGGCACAAGGTGGCCGCGGCGCTGGTGGGGACCTTCCTCGGCATCCTGCTGTGCTATGGGCTGGTGGGGCCGGTGAGCCAGAACATGGCGAAGACCAGCGCCGAAGAACACGCGTATCTATATGTATTGCGCGTGCTGATGGTGGCATTCATTCGCGGTCAGCCGCCAGTGGTAGCCGTCGAGGTCGGGCGGCGCGCGATTCCTTCCCACGTTCGGCCCTCGTTTTCCGAAGTGGAAGAGGCGTGCCGGAAAAATGGTGCTCCGGCTGCCGCTGAGGCGGCGGCATCGACATGAGCCCCACGCAGAACAAGCCGATCATCGTGATCAGGAAGAAGTCCGGTCACGGCGGCCACCATGGGGGTGCGTGGAAGGTGGCCTATGCGGACTTTGTGACGGCGATGATGTCGCTGTTCATCGTGCTGTGGCTGATTAACACCAGCCAGAAGGTTCGGCAGGCGGTCGCAGGCTACTTCAACGATCCGCGGGGGAGGACGACGGAGACCGGGACAGATCAGTCGGGATCCAACGAGAATCTGGCGATCACGGAGAACAATATTCCGGAGCTGAAGAAGAAGATCGAGGAAGCGATTCGCAGGATGAACGATCTGAAGGCGCTCGAGAACCAGATTGAGATCACGATTACCCCGGAAGGACTCCGCATCGAGATGCTGGAGACGAAGGATGGGACGTTTTTCGATACCGGCAGCGCAACGCTGAATGCCAACGGAAAGGAGCTGCTGCAGATGCTGGCGGGGCAACTGGGCGGACTTCCGAACCGGGTCGCGATCGAAGGTCACACGGATGCGCAGCCTTATTCGATGGCGGGTGGGTACGGAAACTGGGAACTCTCATCGGACCGGGCGAACGCGGCGCGGCGCGTGATGCAGGACTCGGGGCTGAGGAAGGATCAGGTGTCAGAAGTGCGCGGGTATGCGGACCAGAAACTGAGGGTGCCTTCGAACCCCATGGACCCGTCGAATCGGAGGATCTCCCTGATCGTGCAGTATCTCACCGCGGAAGGTCCCGGATCGCCACAATCCGCTGCGCTGCCAGTAGCACGATCCACCACCGTGGCAGCGCCGGCTGCTGAAGGGCCATAAGTCCGGCGATGCGCGACAGCGGCGAACAGGGTAGGCTACAGGCAGCGATCCATCCGGCGAATCGGTCATGCGCCCAGGCGGCGCGTCGGGAGATCCCTGAGGAGCGAAAGTTTGAGCGAAGCAGCGCGGCGCGAAGAGACGAGCGACATCGACTTGTTGCACGAGATCGGCAGCCGGATGGCTGCGGCCGATCCGTTCCATGAGGTACTGGAGCGGGTGATCGAGATGGTGACCGCGGCGGTGCGATGCGATTCATGCTTCCTTTATGTGCTCGACAAGGACAAGCTGGTGCTGCGCGCCTCGAAGAATCCGCACGAGGATGTGGTGGACCGGCTGGTGGTGGAAATGGGCCAGGGCGTTACCGGCTGGGTGGCCGAGCACAAGCAGACGGTGGCGATTGCATCGCGCGCCTGGGCCGATCCGCGCTTCGCGGTCTTCGGCAGTCTGCCGGAAGATCGTTTTGAGGCCTTCCTGGCGGTGCCGATTCTTTGCCGGGGCAAGCTGGTGGGCGCTATTAATGTGCAACACCGCGAGCAGCATCAGCACTCCCGGCGTGAGATTCGGCTCATTACGATGATTGGCTACCTGGTTGGCGCAGAGGTGGAGTTGGCCCGCATCGAGTATGAGAAATCGCAACTGGCCGAGCAACTGGAGACGCGCAAGGTGATGGAGCGGGCCAAGGGGATCCTGCAGCGCGAGTTGGGGATCGACGAGGAGAGCGCGTATCTGATGCTGCAGAAGCAGAGCCGCCAGAAGCGGCGACCGATCCGGGAGATTGCCGAGGCGATCATTCTGATGGAAGACATGAAGCGCGGAAAGAAATAAGGCGTCCGCGCACCCGTTGCGACGCCGCTTTCCGCGTTTCAATCGAAGCAGACGCAGATGTAAGCTCGAACAGCCTCGGCCAGGGGTGCGGGCGGGTCACGGTCATGATTCGGGCCGCAGCAAACTATCCGATTGGCGCATCATTCCGGCAAACGAGGAAAAGAGCGCCCTGGATCTCTCGCGCGATATTTTTGTCCTGGCTGCAACGGATCCATCTCATGCCACTTATCGCGATCCAAACGAACGATCGAGGCCGCCGCGTTGCGGCTTCGTTGCACCGTAAGGCGATCTCGGGTTGCGGCGGAAGGACGCACCTGGAAAGGGCATCGCGATCGGCACTGGAGCGCTTCGATCGCCCAGCTGCCTGAACCAGGTTCTTTAACTGCTCGCTAGGAAGCCGCGCGGCCGGTAAGGCTCATTCCCGGCGGGGCCTGCGCGCGGTCCGCAGAGTTCCAGTCTTCGGGAACTCCGAGCGCGGCCAAACGTCGACGCAGGGCCTGATTCTCGTTCTCGAGTTGGGCAATCCTGCTTCGCAGTTGTTCGAGTTCCGATGCAGGCGATTGCCCGTTGCGGATATGGGTGCGGTTACATACCCATGCATCGATCTCCTCCGGAATCGCCAGGACGGCACGCTGCGAGTTCGCCTGGGGCCTTCTGATAGGAAGCCCAAAGTGCCGCTCCCAGCGTTGAACAGTACGAACGCCCTTACCCATATATTGGGCAACTTCCTTCCATGAGGTCAGAACACTTCGCATCGCCGAACCTTCCATCTGATATTGAATGAATGATCGAACGTTGAGTTTGCCTGAATCCATGAATTGTGCAGATCGCCGATTGCAGGCAATTTCGTATCTGCGAATGACGATCTGATGCAGTGGAACCGCGACCAGCTAAGCCAGCACTGAAGCAGGAATAACCCAATCAGGACCGGCTGAATTCTCTGTTCGTTACAGCTCTCGATACTGCTTCCCTCGCGCGGCCGACCGAGCTTTCGTCGGCGCCAGGAGCAGCACATCGGGAGAAACGTGCCGGAGAGGGTCTGCTCTAACAGAGAAAAACGAACGCGAGTTGCATTGCAACACTCGATGTTCCGAGTGCGGTACCATCGAGAGCGCTGGCTGGGACCTACAGGCGCTCTTGACACCCCGGCACTCGGATTACTAACTTGGATCGCGCCCGATATCAAGCAAGGACACGTGCCGATAATGACGCTTTGCGCGCCTTGCCGTCTGTCAGCTATCGAACGTTGCCCATTATTATTGGGACTATTACCCCCAGGATATAAAGCAGGCGGGTTCCGTTACACTTCGGCCAGAGCCGCGATCTACTGGCAAACCGAACGATGATGGAATCGGTTCCAGGATGCCCTGCCCCGCGCGCATTTACATCTTCCGTCTGGCCGCGACGAAGGGCGCCCATATTGCCGCAAGTGGACCCTTGATGGGCGGAAAGCTCAAGCCACCGGACTTTATAGCCGGACCGCAAGCGTACGATCATAAAAACTGGGACCAGGCGCATTCTTGTGTTACAAATGTTTCGCATGGGCGCGCCATCAACGAGTTCAGCCATCTCTGCTCCGCTGGACCGCCGGGGCTTTTCGCCGCTCGGCCATTCCGTCCGAATCCTCGTAGTCGATTCGAGCCTTATCCAGTGTGGTGGCACCGATGATGCGTGTCAATTCGAGCGACTGTCGACGAGATCGGGTCATGTACGATTCATTTTCCGGTTAACCTGTAACATTCGATACACTTCACCCGGCTGTGCCCGCACTGGTCGAGCGGAGGCGCTCGTCTTTCATACGGAGCGCCGCGAAAAATTCTGAATATCGCTGTTTGAAGGATGCAGATATTGAGAAGTCCATTCACCGCACCGGCCGTGACACCGCACCCTTCGGAATCGCGTTCTTCCGGCGAGCTTCCGCGCGTACTCACGTTGAACGACATGATCCTGCTGGTGATCGGAACCGTGATCGGTTCCGGAATATTTCTTGTTCCAGGCATCGTGCTCCGGCCGGTCGGAAACAACGTGCCACTCGCGCTTTCCATCTGGCTGGCCGGCGGATTGCTTTCCCTGCTGGGCGCGCTGACCTACGGCGAATTGAGCGCGATGAAACCGCGGGCTGGTGGCCTCTACGTTTATATTCGCGACTGTTTTGGACCGTTTCCCGCGTTTCTGTTTGGATGGACGCTGTTTTTGGTCACCGGCACGGGAACCACCGCGACTCTCGCTGTCGCATTCGGCGTTTATCTCGGCCAGATTGTCCCCATCGTGCCGTGGATGGCGAAGCTGATCTCATTGTTGATGATTGCGGCCATCACGGTTGTCAATGTCCGCGGCACTCGCCAAAGCGCCAACCTGCAAAACATCGCCACAGCGATTAAAGTGGGCGGAATTGTCCTGATGGGAATTGGTCTGCTCTGGCTGGGACACAGGTATCATCCGGCCAGCACTCCGATCTCGTCCGGAATGCCGATGCATTCTCTGCTTTCCGGCGTCGGTCTGGCTCTGGTGAGCGTGCTCTGGGCGTATGAAGGATGGCAGTATGCGGCATACAGCGCAGGAGAAGCCAAGAATCCGCAACGCAATCTCCCACTGGCGTTCCTGATCGGCACAGGTGCCCTCATCGCCCTCTATCTTTTCGCGAACATTGGCTACCTCGCCGCCCTGGGAGGGCCGGGCGTGGCCGCTTCCAACCGTGTCGCAGCGACTGCGGTTGCCGCCGTCATCGGCCCGGGCGCGGCAAAGATGGTTGCGCTCATGATCCTGATCGCCATCGTAAGCGCCGCCAATTCCTGCGTGCTCACGGCCCCGCGCGTGTACTTCGCAATGGCTACCGACGGCGTCTTCTTCCGCAGGTTGGCGGAAATTCATCCGCGATTTCAGACCCCCGCCTTTGCCATCATCGCCAGCTCTATTTGGGCAGCCTTGCTGGCGGTCACAGGCACATTTGAACAACTGCTTACATATGTCGTCTTTATCGGCTGGACATTTTATGCTCTCGCCGCCGGCAGTATCTTTGTCTATCGCTGGCGTCAACCAAATGCCGCATTACCCTATCGAGTGCCCGGCTACCCGTGGACACCGCTGATATTCATTGCGACCGTGGCAGCAATCGTGACGAATACCATCGTGGCTGAACCCCGCCGCGCGGCGGTTGGAATGGGGGTGGTACTTGCCGGCGCGCCGGCGTATATCGTCTGGCGCAAACTCAATCGGCAAGGGGCAACTGTCGAGGAGGGCGGATGATTGCAATCCGGCGGCTCGAGACGTTCGAGGAGATGCACGCCTGCGAGCAACTGCAGCGGGTGGTCTGGCAATTTTCCGACGTTGAGATCGTGCCGCACACGGTGTTCGTTGTGGCCGATAAAACCGGCGGAGAAGCGCTGGGGGCATTCGACGGCGACCGCCTCGTCGGCTTCGCTCTCGCATTTCCCGCAGTCCATGCAGGGCGGCTTTGCCTTCACTCGCATATGACAGCGGTCCTTCCGGAATATCAGAACGCGGGAGTGGGGCGCAGACTCAAGCTCGCGCAGCGGGAAAGCGCTATCGAGCGCGGCATCGAGATGATCGAGTGGACATTTGATCCCCTGCAACTGAGAAATGCCCATTTCAACATCGCCCGACTGGGCGCGATCGTGCGGCGGTATCTGCCTAATCTCTACGGTCGCACGACCAGCAAGCTGGATGCCGGCCTGCCCACCGATCGCCTGGTCGCGGAGTGGTGGCTCGGCTCCCGCGGCGTGCAGGAAACGCTCGAACGAGGGGAACGCAGAATTTCGGCGATGCATGAACGTATCTCCATCCCGGCGAACATCTCCTCCCTACGCGGCTCCGATGCGCAGCAGGCCATGGAGATTCAGTCCCGGGTTCGCTCGGAATTTCAGACGCTACTTTGTAATTCGTACGCAGTTACGGGATTCATCCTGGACGAAAAATCCGGAACATATCTGCTGGAACCGTATGATTCATGCCAACAATAAAGGCGACGTTGCCACTCACCTAAACTGTGGAAGGAAGAGCCTGATGAGAACAATCGCGCTGTCGTTAGCGTTGCTGATGACATGGGCGCCTGTCGCTCTGAGCGCGCAAACCGCGGTTCAAGCCCCACAGGTCCTCCATCCGCAGCCGAAACCGGAGGCTGCCCCGGAATGTTGGATGGGACTCATCGGCGAGTACGGCACGCAGGCTGACAAAGCTTTGATCCTGGAAAAAGACGGATCGCTGTATTTCCGGTTGAACAATGTTAACGAGCGACTTGCGTCGCAAAACGCCGATCGTTTCCGGATGGGCGTAAAGGAAGCGGTCTTCACGCGCGGCGCAAATGGGGAAGCGACGCTGCTCACCATTGCCGGAACCACGTATCCGCGACTACCCTTCAGCTCTGTAAGCGGCGGGGTCTTCCACATCACCCCGGTAAAGCCGGTAGCGGAGTTGACCAGGCTCGCTCTCGCCGAACACCCGCCGGTCGAACAGGGCCAATTTCGCAATGCCGATCTGGTGGAAGTTAGCAAGCTCGATCCCACCATCCATCTCGACATTCGGTATGCGACGACGCATGATTTTCTCGGCACGCCTCTTTATTCCCAGGCGCGCGCCTTCATGCAGCGCCCCGCTGCGGAAGCGGTGGTTCGAGCTAATCGCAGCCTAAAAGCCTTCGGATATGGACTGCTGATCCACGACGCGTACCGTCCGTGGTATGTCACGAAAGTCTTCTGGGATGCGACACCGGATGCGATGAAGAAGTTTGTCGCCGACCCTGCCCAGGGCTCACGCCACAATCGCGGATGCGCAGTGGACATCACGCTCTACAACCTCAGGACCGGGAAAGAGGTCATGATGACGGGCGTGTACGACGAAATGTCCGATCGCTCCTACGCGAACTATGCGGGGGGCACCTCACTGCAGCGTTGGCGCCGCAACCTGCTTCGCGAGGCGATGGAAGCCCAGGGCTTCACGGTCTATGAATTCGAGTGGTGGCACTTCGACTACAAAGACTGGCAGCAGTATCCGATTTTGAATATTCGGTTCCAGGACATTCCACCCACGACGGCGTCACGTCCGCAAAGCTAAAGCAAGGAAGGTGTTGATACCCATGTTTCTAAGCCGAATTGCTCGTTCGTTTTCATTCGCCGTCATCGCGTTGTGCGTACCGGCGCTGTTTGCGCAGTCTGCAGCGACTCTTAAACAGCGAATCGATGCGATCATGGCGCGGCCGCAGTTCGCGCACGCGCAATTCGGCATCGAACTTTATTCGCTCGATACAGGCCGTCCGGTCTACACTCTGGACGCGCAGAAGCTCTTCGTTCCTGGGTCGACAACGAAGCTGCTCACCGAAGGTACCGCACTCGAGCTTCTCGGAGCGGACTACCGCTTTCACACGCGCGTGTATCGCACTGGGCCGATCGACAGGGATGGCACTCTGCGCGGCGACCTGGTTCTTGTCGCGAGCGGCGATCCCAATTTGTCGAACCGCATTCAGCCGGATGGGACTCTCGCCTTCGAAAATGAAGACCATTCCTACGGCGGCCCAAAAAGCAAGGGGCTGCCCGGAGATCCCCTGCTGGTAATACACGAATTTGCGCAGCAGATCGCGGCGAAAGGAATCAAGCGTGTCGAAGGCCGCGTGTTGGTGGACACGTCGCTCTTCCCCGAAGGCGAGCGCGAGCTGGGCAC
>JASIAO010000051.1 GCA_030041955.1 Acidobacteriaceae bacterium
CAGCGCGTGCGAATCGATCATCGTCCCCTCGCCGACATACGCGCCCACATTCACATAACTGGGTGGCATCATCACCACGCCCGGCGCCAGATAAGCGCCCGAACGCACCGACGACCCACCGGGCACGACGCGAATCCCCTGCTCTGGCACCAGCCTTCGCGGCGGAAACGTGTCCTTATCGACGAAGGACAGCTCGACGCCGCTCTCCTGCAACTGCCCGAGCCGGAAGCCGAGCAGGATTCCCTGCTTCACCCACGCATTGACGCGCCAGCCGGCTGGCGACTCGGGATCAGGCTCCGCCGCGCGGATCAGGCCCACCTCCAGCGCCGCACGCAGCTCCAGAAACGCTTCCATCGCGTCGGTGTCGCCGAGAGCATCCGCGCCCGCCGCAAAATACTTCTCGATCTTCGATTGCAAACTCATCACTCAGGAGCGAGTGTATCAATCACAACGCGATATGCTGGCGTCAATCGTGAAACGCACCCGCATCCTCCCCGGTGAACTTGCCATTATCCACGACATCCGCCGCCGCGCCGCATCCGCTCGGACTTCCTCCCTGATTGCCGGCATCGGCGATGACTGCGCCATCATCCGTCCCAAAGCCGGCTACGAAATCTGCGTCACGACCGACTTCTCGCTCGAAGGCCGCCACTTCCACCGCGATCTCCATCCGCCCGAATCCGCCGGTCACCGCTGCCTCGCCCGCGGACTCAGCGATCTGGCCGCCATGGGCGCGGAGCCGCTCGCAGTGTTTCTCTCGCTTGCGCTGCCCGCGCGTCTGCCCGCCGCCTGGCTCGACCGCTTCTTCGACGGATTTCTCTCGCTCGCCGCGCGTCATCGTGTTCCCCTCGCCGGGGGAGACACCGCCGAATCCCCCGGCCTCATCTGCGCCGACATCGTCGCTATCGGGCAGCTTCCTCGCGGTCATGCGCGCCTGCGATCCGCCGCGCGCCCCGGCGATCTCCTCTATGTCACCGGCTGCCTCGGCGGATCCGCGGCCGAACTGCTCGCACTCTCGCGCCATCCAAAAAAATTCCGCGGGCTCGCGAAGGCTGCGCCGGGCCATCCTCATCTCTACCCCGAGCCGCGCCTCGCCCAGGGCCGCCGCCTGCGCTCGCTCGCCCACGCCATGATCGACATCAGCGACGGCCTCTCCACCGACCTCACCCACCTCTGCGAAGAATCCGGCCTCGCCGCAACTCTTGAGGAAGCCGCGTTGCCCATCAACCCGCTTGCGCTTAGTGCCGCCTCGCGCAAAGAGGCGCTCGCTCTCGCTCTCAACGGAGGCGAGGACTACGAGCTTCTCTTCACAGCCTCTCCACGCGCAAAAATCGGGCGCTCGTTCCTCGGCGTGCCGATCCATCGCATCGGCGTCCTGCGCAAGCGCACCCGCAAACAACCGTTGATCCTGCTCAATACACCCGACGGCCGAAGGATTCCCGTCATCGCGGCTGGATGGCAGCATTTCCATTCCGGAAGCTGATTCTCCGCAGCGTCAAAATATGACACGTCTCGCTGGCAACGCAGCACCCGCTCTTCCTGCATCGAAGCAAGTACCGTAACGGGCCGGCATTCTGCATCCCCTCGACCGGCGAATCGAGCGTCCTCCATGCGTCAGATCTTCGGCTCCGAACAGGTGTCCGCCAACCTGCCCACGATGCAATACCCGGAAGAAATCCGCCTCACCCGGATTGGCGCTGGCCGCCGCATCCTTATCGTCGACGACGAGCAGGCCATCACCGAAACGCTCGGCACCATCTTCGCCCAGAGCGGCTACGCCGTGCGCACCGCGCTCTCCGCTGAGGAAGCAATCGAGACGATTGCCGCCTGGGAGCCCGACCTCGCCATCCTCGACGTCATGCTCCCCTGCATGAACGGCATCGAGCTGGCCATCGTGCTCCGCCAGAATCACCCCAACTGCCGGCTGGTTCTCTTCTCCGGACACGCCGGCACCCAGGCGCTCGCCGAAGAAGCGGCCAAAAACGGCAATATCTTCGAGATTCTCTCCAAGCCCGTGCACCCGCTTGTCATGCTCGATTTCGTTTCGAGCCTGCTGGGCGATCCCAAATCTCCGCTCGATCGGTAAATGGAAGACCCCGGCCCTCCTCTTCGGATCGCCGGGGCCACGCATTCGCAGACAGACCTGTAAGCCGGATTCTGTCGAGGACGGCCATTCCTCTGCGCGCCGCATTGCTGCGTTCGCTGTAGCGACCTACCCGGAACTTTCGCCCACTGCTGGGCGCCCCATTTCGAGGTTGCCGCGCCGGGCCGGCGCGTGCCGCCATTGCTGACGGGCTCGTTCCCTATTTGGTCTTGCTCCGTGTGGGGTTTACCCTGCCTCCGCCGTCGCCGCCGGAGCGGTGCGCTCTTACCGCACCTTTTCACCCTTACCCGAATCCCTCGCGGAAGCCGGGCGGTATCTTTTCTGTGGCACTTGCCGTCCCTGAGCCTTCACGCTCAGGTCCCGGATGTTATCCGGCACACTGCCCTGCGGAGTCCGGACTTTCCTCCACCGGAGTCGCCTGAGACTCCGCACGGCTCTCGCCTGCGGGGCCCCGATCTCCGGCAGCGGCCGCCCAGTCTGTCTGCTCCTTCGATCATACCCCTTTGCCCGCATCCGACGGAGTCTTATTGCGCCGGCTGCATGGCGGTCTCGCACAATTGCTCCGAGTACCCATCGCGCATGAATGCGTCCCCGCAAAAGCGATGCGTGATCCGGTAACCATGCGTTTCCGCATAAGGAACGATCCGGTACTTGTCGCCCTCCGGCTCGTCGGGCGAGTCCTCTGTTTCCGGTGGCATCCACTCCTCGTCGATCTTGGCATTGCGCGGACCCCAGCGCATCTGCCCCAGCACCAGCACGTCTGGCCGCGTCGCAATCGTCATCGGCGCCTGTTGGTCCGTCCGCACATTGCGGCTCCAAACCCAGTACGTCGTCGGTTGGTTCACATAGATAGGGTGATCGAACCACGGTTCCACGCCCACCGAGTAGTAATAAAATCCCGCGATCCTCGCTCCCTTCGGTTGCGCCTTCAGAAACTGCTCCATCGCCACATCCCCGCAGTACGGTCCATGCACGTCCCCCCACACTGCGTGGGCCGTCCACCACGCCTGGCCGATCGCCGCCAGCACCAGCGCCGCCACTAGTGCACGGTGCAACCACACGCCCGCGCTCGTCTGCGCACGCTGAGCCGGCCATATCATCCACAGCGCCGCCACCAGCGCTGTCCAAAGCATCCCTGCCTGTCGCGGCGCCAGGTACACCTGCGTGAAGACCACAACCATCAGCGCCCACGGCAGCAGCCCTGCCCAACCCACCTGGCCAGGTCCTGCTCGCAGCCGAATCGCCTGCACCACCACCAGCACGCACAGCGCCAGCGCGAACCACCGGTTTGTCGCAATTGGATACGTCAACAGCGACAGGAATCGACCAGCCTTGTGCCAGAAGGCCTGGCCCGCCGTCCAGCGAACCTTCGGCGTCGGAGCCGGCGCCAGCTCACCGGGTCGAACATCGCTTTTCGGCGTTCTCGCCAGTTCCAGCTTCGCTCGATGATCCCCGAACTTCGCCTCGATCTTTTCCTGCGACCGCTCGAAATTCTTCCCTGCCGCAAAATTCACGTCGCTCGGCGGAAACGCCGTCGCAAAGGCAAAGATCCAGAACGCGCACAGCACCAGCGCCGGAATCGCGCCCCCTACGCGCTTTCCTCGGCGCGCTGCTCTCAACGCCGTCAGCGCAAATCCCGCGGAGGCCACCAGCCCGTAAACCGACAGGTTCGCCATGACTCCCAGAATTACGGCCAGCCCGACCAGTTTGCCTCTTGTGGGTTGCGCATCCTCGCGCATCATGCCACGCAATATCGCTGCCGCCGGAAAAGCCAGCACCGCGAAGACCACGTAGCTCCGCGCGATCACCGCATCCTGGTATGCCAGCCAAAACCCGAACGGCAGCAGAATCCGCAAGAGCGACGGAAACGGTGAGTACCTGAGCAGCACCA
>JASIAO010000436.1 GCA_030041955.1 Acidobacteriaceae bacterium
GGCACGCAACTGCCACTTCGAGGATTCCCTCGCAGACGGCAAATTGATCTTCGACTACCGGTTGAAAGATGGAGTGGTGCGCACCAGCAATGCGCTCCGGCTCATGCAGGCCGTCGGGCTCGAGGTGGGCGACTAGCTAATACTTGCGCAGCATACCCAGGACGCGCCCCTGAATCGCCACCTGTCCCGCGGGAACAAAGATCGGATCCATTTCCGCATTGGCCGGCTGCAATCGCACCAGCGAACCTTCGGGATAATAGCGCTTCAGCGTCGTCTCCGAACCGCGCACCAGGGCAACGACAATCTCTCCCGTGCGCGCTGTGCTGGTCCGTTCCACCAGCACGTAATCGCCATCCACGATGTGCTCGTCGCGCATCGATTCTCCGCGCACCTGCAGGGCGAAGACGTCGCGATTGCCGATGATGTCGCCCAGAGAGATGCTCTCCGGAACCTCTGCCGTTTCCACCGGGTAGCCTGCGGCAATGCGTCCGGCGAGCGGCAGGCGATCGAGCGCGCGCCCCTTCGCTCGGGGCGGCAGCACATCGATCGACCGGCTGCGATTGTGCGCCCGCGCCAGCAGGCCCTTGTTCTGCAGATTCGTGATGTGCTTGTGCACCGTTGCCAGCGAGCGCAGGTCGAGACCACGCGCGATCTCCTCGAACGACGGGGAATAGCCGTTCCGCTGCACGAACCCGGAAATGAAATCCAGCACTTCTTTCTGCCGCCGTGTGATGGCCATGCGCGCATTATAGCGAATAAAAAGCGAATTTATGCAAGACAAATCGTAACTGGCCGGATTCCCGTTTTCGGAAGCGACCGCGAACTCATCCTGAATTGAAATCGCCTCCTGGATTTTTCTTATCCGTACTCTGGTGTTCTTCCGGCCGCGGCGAGATGCTGCGGCTTGGGGGAACAGAATATGCGGCTGCTGATTGCAGAGGACGATCGGGCTCTCGGGACGTTTCTCGCGCGCGGTCTTGAAAAGGATGGGCATCAGGTGACCGTCGCCACCGACGGTGAGATGGCCATCGAAACGGCGCGCAACCTCATTCCCGAGATGGCTGTCGTCGACCTGAATTTGCCGCGACGCGATGGCGCCGAGGTTCTCCAGTTCCTCCGCTCGCTCACGGAAGATTTGCCGATTCTTATCCTCACGGCGCGTCCGGAGCCGGAAACGCGCGTGCGTTGTCTCGAGATGGGCGCTGACGACTTTATGCAGAAGCCGTTCTCCTTTGCCGAGCTGCGCGCACGCTGCCGGGCCCTGATGCGCCGCCGCTCTCCTGGCCTGGTTCTGCGCCACGGCGATCTCGAAGTGAACCGCGTGGAGCACACAGTCAGGCGCAATGTAGAAACCATCGCCCTCACGAGTAAGGAATTCGCATTGCTCGAGTACCTCATGCTGCATCGCGGCGAGGATGTGTCGCGGGCCGACCTGCTCGAAGCCGTGTGGAACATGAGTCCAACCGCCGGCACCAATGTCGTCGATGTCTACATCAACTACCTGCGTCGCAAGTTGCACGATCCTTCGCCGCAGCACGCCGGCGAAAACTGCGCCGAGCCGCTCATCCGCACGGTTCGCGGCCTCGGTTACAGGATCGGCGTAAACGCCTGAGACAGGCGCTCCGAATCTCAAATTCAGCACGGAGAGGATCAACATGGCAGCCATCGCTCAGCAAAGGCCCTCCACCATCGCCCGCACCGCCATTCTGGCCAGCGCCGACGTCTCCTTCCGGCAGCGTCTGCGCGACGCGCTCACCGAACTGCGCTGGCAGGTCCGCGAAGCGGCGGGCGGCGCCGAAACCCTCGCGTGTCTTGACGCGTCTCCGGCGGAGGCCGTGGTGGTCGACTCGTGGCTTCCGGACCTTGAAATCCAGGAGTTCATCGCGGAGTTCGAGCGCATGCATCCGGGCGTCGATCTGGTGCTCGCGGACGCCTCCGCGCCCGCCGGCTCATCGCGCAGCCCGCGCCGTAACGAAGTGCTCTACGCGCTCCGCCGCGCGCAGTCGTCCGACGGCGCCATCTGGAACTCAGCTCTGCGCAGCATTCCATCCGACTTTGCATCTGTGGAGGCATCTCCGGTCTGCGCGGAGGAAAAGCCGCTCGCGTGTGCGGTGCTGCCGTTCTCCCGCGTGCCTGATTCGTCGTCACTCGCGCCGGTCGCCTCCTGCAGCCTGCCTGAGTTTGTGGGCTCTCATCCTGCTCTGCTCGAAGTAAGCCGCAGAATCCGCCTGGTCGCGCCGCGCGCAACGCCGGTACTGGTCGAAGGGCCCACCGGAAGCGGGAAAGAGCTGGTGGCGCGCGCGTTGCATCGTCTGAGCCCGCGCGCTGCGCGCCGATTCGTGGCACTGAACTGCGCCGCGATTCCCGAAGCACTGCTTGAAGCGGAACTTTTCGGCCACACGCGCGGGGCGTTTACCGGAGCGGTGCAGGGACGCACGGGCCGCATCGAAGCCGCTCACGGCGGCACTCTGTTTCTCGATGAGATCGGCGAGATGCCCCTGGGCTTGCAGGCGAAGCTGCTGCGCTTCCTCGAGACCGGGGAGCTGCAGCGGGTCGGAGAGAACGAGCCGGTGAAGGTCGATGTGCGCATCGTCGCCGCGACCCACCGTCCGCTGGGCGCGTTGGCTGGGAAAGGGGAGTTCCGCGCCGATCTCTATTACCGCCTCGCCGTTTTCTTCGTACGTACCCCGCCGCTGGCCGGGCGCACCGCCGATATCGAAGCACTGACCTTGCATTTCATCGAGAAGATGGCGCGGGAGAGCCCGGCAAAAAGCATCACCCCGGGGGCCATGGCAGCTCTTACCGCGTATCCGTGGCCGGGAAACGTGCGTGAGCTGGAGCATGTTCTGGAGCGGGCGTGGATCCTGGCCGATGATCGGCCTCGCATCGACACCCAGGAGATCGAATTTTACGAGCCGGAATGAGGAATCTCTAACTTTTCGGGATTCATGCCGGAGCGCTGGCTGCACAACGTTCCATGGCAGGCAATCCACCGAGGACCGAACCGTGCAGCTCGCAACCCCCGTAGCCGACGCGCTGAATCGATACCTGGACCTCTCCACGCTGGAGCTGAAGGTGACAGCGCAGAACATGGCCAATGTCGACACTCCCGGCTACCGAACCGTCGGTTTCGACTTTGCTTCTGAAATGACTCGCTCGCTGGATGCGCTGGGGCGCACCGAGGCCGGTGGCGATCCCGATGCGTCGCAGCCCCCGCCGCAGGTTGGGCCGGTTGGCGGCCTGCTGGAGCGGCCCGATGGCAACGACGTCTCCATGGACCGCGAAGGCATGAAGATGGCCGAGGCGCAGCTGCAGTTCCGCACCGGAGTGGAATTGCTGAAGCACGAGTTTACCCGCGTGATGGACGCGATCCATGAAGACCAGAAGTGAGGCGCGCGCATGAGCGGGAAGGAAAGCGAACAATGAATCTCTTCGGCGTAATGGAGGTCAGCCGGTCAGCCCTCGAGGCCGAGCGCATTCGGGCCGAGGTGGTGGCAGCCAATATGGCGAATGCCGAAACCACGCGCACCGCCGAAGGGGGTCCATACCGCCGCCAGCAGGTGGTTTTCACCTCTGAGGCGCCGCAGTCCGGCTTTGCGAGCCAGATGCTGGGTGCGGCCGGCTCGCCGATCGGATCTGCGGAGCCCGAAATCGGCGGCGTGCGCATCTCCGCGGTGGTTCCGGATCAGACACCGTTCCTGCGCCGCTACGATCCCGGACACCCCGATGCCGATAAGGACGGGTACGTCTCCTACCCCGACATCAATCCAGTCACCGAGATGGTGGATCTGATGGGCGCTACGCGTGCCTATGGCCTGAACAGTTCCGCGGTGCAGGCGGAAAAGAGCATGGTCTCGGCCTCGCTCGACATTTTGAAATAGGAGACTGGCTCATGCAGACTGCCGCGCTTTCATCGCTTTCTTCCGCTGCTGCCGCTCTCAACGCGCCTTCTTCCGCGTCCGGCTCCGCTGCCTCCGCGCCCTTCGGCGATCTCGTGAAGAACGCCGTC
>JASIAO010000437.1 GCA_030041955.1 Acidobacteriaceae bacterium
TCCGGAACCGAGTGGTCGCTCTTGTTAGTGAGCGCGCGCATGATCTGCCGCAGCAGCAGCACGTGATCGATGGCCGCCTTCCGGAACAAATCCTTCTGCTTCAGAATCTCCGACGTCGCGTACTCGCGCCCCTCGGGCGTGATCAGCGCGTCGCCTTCTTCCACTCTCAGGAACCCGAGCAGTTGCGCCGCTTCGACGATCGGGAAGAGGTCGTCGATCTCGAATGCCAGTTCGTCGGCCAGCCGGTAGATGTCCGTCCGGCCGCCCAGATCGATGATCAGTTCCAGCAACCCGGCAATGCCGCCCGGTCGAGCGTGCGGCAGCATCTCGTAGCGCATCTGGCGCTGGTCGCGGATGCGCCGGCCGGCCAGCACCGGCATCTCCGCCGGGACCGCATCGGGCTGCGTCAGCACCTTGTAGATGTAATCCACGAGCGCCGTAAACGCCGGATTCTTCCGCTCCCGCGGATGCTCCAGAGCGACTTTGAAATCTGTCCGCACATGGCCGGGATTCCGCCCGAGCACGATGATCCTGTCCGCCAGCATCACAGCTTCCTCGATGTTGTGCGTCACCAGAAAAATCGCCTTTGTCGGAATTGTCTTCTTATGCCAGAGCTCCAGCAGTTCGCCGCGCAGGTTGTCTGCCGTCAGCACGTCCAGCGCCGAAAACGGCTCGTCCATGAACAGAACTTCCGGCTCGACGACCAGCGCCCGCGCAAACCCGACCCGCTGCCGCATCCCGCCGGAAAGCTCCTTGGGATATGCGGCCTCGAACCCGTCCAGGCCCACCGTGTCCAGGATCTTCAGGCTGCGCCGGTGCCGCGCCGATGCTTCCATCCCGCGCGCTTTCAGCGGGGCTTCCACGTTTTCGAGCACCGTCAGCCACGGGAACAGCGCAAAGCTCTGGAAAACGATGGATACGTTGGCGTCCGCCGCCGCCAGGTCCCTGCCATGCCACAGCACCGTCCCGGCCGTCGGACGCGACAGCCCCGACAGCATACGCAGCAGCGTCGATTTCCCCGAGCCTGAGGGCCCCAGCAACGCCACGATCTCGCCCGGGTAAATAGCCAGATCCGTCGCCGAAATCACCTGGATCCGGGCATCGCGCGACTGCGCGTAATACTTTTCGACCTGCCGTGCCTCGATGATCGGTTCCGTCATAGGGCTAGCCCGGCCGGCAGCCTGGAAATTCCCGGCTGCCTGCGCAAAACCTGAATTTGGCTACATTGGAAAGGCTAAGATTGAGAGCGCTGCTGCGGGATGAAGCATCTCCCGAACTCAGCGTATCATCATAAGGGAAGGTTCACCCGGTACCCTCTCCTCAGTGGAAGTCCGGCTTTCCGCATTTTTTTCGATTACAAGGAACTGGTAAGAGACGAATGTCTGAACAACAGACGCCGAACCAGGCAAAGCCCAAAGTGCTTGTCGCGGACGACGAGCGCGTGATTGCCGATACTCTGGCCATCATTCTCAACCAAAGCGGATTCGATGCGACCGCAGTCTACAGCGGCGAAAGAGCCGTGGAAATGGCCCAGGTCCTCAAACCGGACATGCTCATCAGCGACGTGATCATGACCGACCTGAACGGCATCGACGCGGCCATTCAGATTCGCTCCATGCTGCCGGGTTGCAAGATCCTGCTCTTCTCGGGCCAGGCCGCCACTGCCGATCTTCTGGACCGAGTGCGCGCCCAGGGGCACGAGTTCGAGATCCTCGCCAAGCCCGTCCATCCCCAGGACCTGCTCGCCCGCCTGCGCAGCTAACCGCACTCAGGGAATGTAATAAAAGGGGTCCGAAAGCTTTACGGAGAACTCCGCCTGCGGTGTGCCCCGGAGATCGCTCATCTGGTCGCCCATGTTCACGACGATCCGGTAGCCTGCGGTGACAATGCGCTGACGCGCTGCCGATTTGTACGCAATGGTCGGCGTATGCGCCTCGGAGGCGCTGCGCAGCGTCAGACGCGCCCACTGCGTGAAGCCAGCTTTTCGCAGATTGGCTTCGGTTGCGGCGCGCTCGCTCTCCGGCCTCCCGGTAATGAAGAACACCGCGACCCCCAGGTTCTCCGCTTCCCGGTAAAAGCGGAGCGTCCCCGGAATGGCAGGCGCATCTGACTGCCGGACCCACGCGTCCCAGGCCTGGGCGTTGTACCCGAAGTCGCTCCGTAACAGCTCCGCGTAATTTGAGAGCGACGTCTCATCGATATCGAGCACCACGGCCAGCTTCACCCCGCTGGGATTCATCCGCACCGCGCGTTCCAGATCGGCGATTGCCATCGCGGTCTCGTCGTCCAGATCGTGGGCGTAGCAGCCGTACTGCCCCCGGCAGTCGTGGTACGCCTCGAGCTCGAGGCGCAACTTGCCCAGGTTCGGCAGTTCCCGCGGAACGGAGATGGATTGTGCCGCGGCGGAGGCGGCGAGGGCAAGACTAAGGAGGGCGCTCGCAAAGGCGCCCATACGGGCGAATCTCATGGAATTTTGCCAGCTCCGCGAATCATGCCGCGCTGGGCACGGGCGTTCACTGCGTCTTCTGGTGCGGATACCAGGTGATCCGCGCCTCGACCGTGGTGTCGTTGTGCAGGCTGTTGTTTAACACAGGATAGGTGATGATCGGCGCTTTCCATCCTTCGTACTGCACCAACCCCAGCACCTCGATA
>JASIAO010000052.1 GCA_030041955.1 Acidobacteriaceae bacterium
GTGGTCGAGGTGGTGCAGTAGCCGCGATCAGTCTGCGAATTTGTTGATCAGCATGATGGACACAACAATTAGAGCGACAGCGGCGATCAGCCCACCGATGACCATTTTCTGCAGATCCATGAAGCTTCTCCTGTTCCGTTCATCGGCGCAGCCCATCGAAAGATGAGGGGTGACGCGAGGAACGGTCCAGGTTAGACAAGGACGGACGGCGACTCAGTGACCGCCGTCACGAATTGTTGCCGATCTCGATTCCCAACGTACTTTACTTCTGGAGAGCGTAGGCGCTGTTGGGGACTTTGGCGCCGGTCTGCGCGGCGGTCGGGAGTTGCGAGAGATCCCAGCCTCCGCCAAGAGACTCGATGAGTTCGACGGCGGACATCATTTGCGAGACCTGCAAAACATTGAGAGCCTGCTGATCGCCGAGCAGCGTGGTCTGGGCGGTCACCACGTCGACGTAGGGATCGACACCGGTGTTGTAGCGCTGCGTCTCGAGGTTCAGGAAATCCTGCGAGGACCTGACTGCCTCCTGCTCCTGAAGAAACTGCTGCGAATAGATTCGGAACCCAGCGAGCGCGTCTTCCACCTGCTGGAAGGCGGTGAGGGTGGTCTGGCGGTAGCTGGCGAGATCGGCGTTATACGCTGCTTCGTACTGGTGCAACTCGGCGCGATAGAGGCCGGCATCGAAGACAATCTGCGAGGCCGATGCTCCAAGCGACCAGAACCGGCTGGGCCAGTCGGCCATACGCGCAATGTTGGAGGCTTCAGTACCTCCGGAGGCCGAGAGCGTGACCTGGGGAAAGAAAGCTCCGTAGCCGATGCCGATGGTGGCGTTGGCTTCGGCGAGTGTGCGTTCCGCGGCGGCGATGTCGGGACGGCGCTCGAGAAGCTGGGAAGGCACGCCGGTGGGGATGGGCGGCGGGCTGTAGATCATGGGCTTCACGGGGATGGAGAAGTCGGTGGCGACTTTGCCGAGGAGCACGGCGATGGCGTGCTCATATTGCGCGCGGGCGAGGCCAACGTTGGTGGCGGCAGACTGCGCGGCCTGGAGCGTGGCGCGGGCTTCGACCACGGAGATGTAGTCGCCGGTGCCGGCCTGGTATGCGCCCTGGTTGGCGTCGAGGGCTTTCTGATCGGCGTCGACGGTCTGGTTGAGGATGACCTGCAGCTCGTCCTGGCCGCGAATCTCGAAGTAATACTCCGCCAGCGAAGCCTGCTCGGTGAGAGTTTCATACGCGAGATCGGCGGCGCTGATCTGAGCGGCGTACTCGGCGGAGCGGACCTCGTTGCGCACCTTGCCCCAGAGATCCGGGCTCCAGGAAGCATCGAGCGGAGCCTGCCAGATGGTGCTGGTGGCGCCGGTGTTCGCGTAGGTGGAAGAGCGGAGGTTGCCGGATGTCTTCTGTCGGCTCCATGAGGGAACAAAGGTGAGCGTGGGCCAGTACTGGGAGCGGGCCTCGGCTACCAGAGCGCGCGCTTCCATGTACTGATTGAAATACTGTTTGATGGTGTAGTTGCTGATGTTGAGCTGGTCTTCAAGAGAGTTCAGCTCCGGCTCGTTGAAGACTTCCCACCATTTGCCGCGCAGCATGGGAGCGCTGGGGCTGGCCACCTTCCAGCCGGGCTGATTCTGGAAGTTGACGGTGGATTCCTTGTAATTGGACGCAGCAATCTGCGGCGGCGGCGGAGTATGGTACTTCGGGCCGACGTTGCAGCCGGCGAGGACCAGAGCACAGAGCGCAGAGCTCAGAGCAAAGAACACAGGGCGCGAGCGATCGCGGCATTGTGGCATTTTCAGCTGCATCATCTTATTCATGACGCGGCTCCTTCGATTTCAGGACGGAAAGTATCGTGAGACCTGCCTAACAGCCAGAGGCGCAGGCGATCGAGCGTGAGGTAAACCACCGGCGTGGTGTAGAGGGTGATGAGCTGGCTAAGCAGGAGGCCGCCGACGATGGTGATGCCGAGCGGGCGGCGCAGCTCCGAACCCATGCCGGTGCCGAAAGCCAGCGGCAGCGCGCCGCAGGTGGCGGCCATGGTGGTCATGAGGATGGGGCGGAAACGCAGCATACAGGCCTCAAAGATGGCGTCGTAGGTATTCTTCTGTTCTTCGCGCTCGGCCATCAGGGCGAAATCGATCATCATGATGGCGTTTTTCTTGACGATGCCGATGAGCAGGATGATGCCGATGATGGAGATGACATTGAGGTCCATGTGAAAGATCATGAGCGCGAGCATGGCGCCGATGGAAGCCGATGGCAGCGTGGACAGGATGGTGAACGGGTGCACCAGGCTCTCATACAGAATGCCGAGGACGATGTAGACGGCGAGGATGGCGGTAATGACGAGGTATTTCTCGGTTGCCAGCGACTGCTGATACGCCTGAGCGGTGCCGGCAAAGAATCCGCGGACGGTGGACGGCATGCCGAGGCTGGTTTCCAGCTGATTGATTTCGCGGACCGCGTCGCTGAGCGACATACCTTTGGCGAGGTTGAACGAGACCGTCACCGAGGGAAAGAGGCCGGTGTGGTTCACCTGGAGCGGCGTGGTGTCAGTGTGTGCGGTGACGACCGTGCCGAGCGGAGAGATGGTTTTGATGCCGGCGGGAGGCGCCGAGGAGCCGCCGGAAGCGGAGCCGCCGGTGGCGAACCAGATGTCCCTGAGGCCGTCAGGGGACTGCCAGTACTGCGGAGCCACTTCCATGACGACGTAATACTGGTTGAGCTGGGTGTAAATCACCGAGACTTCGGATTGGCCGAAGGCGCTGTAGAGGGCGCTGTCGAGTGTCTGCGGAGTCTGACCGAGGCGCGCGGCGGTGACGCGATCGTAGTTGAGCATCTCCTCAAGGCCGCCATTCTGCTGGTCGGTGTTGACGTCCTCAAGGCCGGGGAGCTTCTTCATGTTTTCGAGCAGAATCTGTCCCCAGTGGGCGAGATCGGGGATGTTATCGGACTGGATCGTGTACTGGTAAAGGGCGTTGCTGGAGCGGCCGCCGATGCGAAGATCCTGAACCGGCTGCAGGAAGGCGGAGGCGACCGGAAGCCGGTTCATTTTGGGACGAACCTGGTTAATGAATTCCATGGCGCTGATTTTGCGGTCGCCCTTGCCGGAGCCGAGAGGCTTGAGCGCGATGTAAATGAACCCTCCATTGCTGGAGCCGTTGCCACCTGTATACGCGTTCACATGGGCCACAGCGGGATTCTGCTGGATGACCTTGACGAGCTGCTGGACGGAATACTTCATGAAGGGGAACGACGCGTCCTGCGGCCCCTGCACGCCGCCCACGACGGCGCCGGTATCCTGCTGCGGGAAAAACCCTTTGGGAATGCGGTAGATGACGACGACGTTGAGCGCGATGGTGAGGCCGAGGACGATGAGGATCAGAACGGGATTATCGAGCGCCCAGGTGAGGGAGCGCCGGTAAATGGAGAGGATTCCATTAAAGAAGGATTCGCTGGCGCGATAGAACCAGTTGTGCCCTCCTGAGCCCTCATGCCCCTTGAGCAGATGCGCGCACATGGTGGGGGTGGTGGTGAGCGAGACGACCATCGAGACGATGATGGCGGTGGAGAGGGTGACGGCAAATTCGCGGAAGAGGCGACCCACGATGCCGCCCATCATCAGGATGGGGATGAAGACGGCGATCAGCGACATGCTGATGGAGAAGACGGTGAAGCCGATTTCGCGGGCGCCTACCAGAGCGGCGTTGAAGGGAGGCATGCCGCTTTCGAGATGGCGAGTGATGTTCTCCATGACGACGATGGCGTCGTCGACAACGAAACCCGTGGCGATGGTGAGCGCCATGAGAGAAAGGTTGTCGATGGAGTAGCCGAGGAGGTACATCACGGCGAAGGTGCCGATGAGCGATACGGGGACAGCCACGCTGGGGATGAGCGTGGCGCGCGGGCTGCGCAGGAAGAAGAAGACCACCAGGACCACCAGAACGACCGAGCCGGCGAGGGTCTCTTCCACGTTCCGGACCGAGGCGCGGATGGTGGTGGTGCGGTCGAGAACGATGGTGGTCCTGATGCCCTGTGGCAGCACCGCCTCGAGGAACGGCAACTGTGCGCGAACGTTATCGACCGTGTCGATGATGTTGGCGCCAGGCTGGCGAAAGATGATCAGGAAGACGGCGCGCGTGCCATCCATGTAGCCGGCGGTGCGAATGTTCTGGGTCGAATTGTAGACTCCGGCGACATCGGAAAGCCGCACGGCAGCGCCGTTGTGATAGCCGACAATGAGGGGCTTGTAGTCATCCGCCGTGGAGATCTGATCGTTGGTGATGACGTCGGCGGTTTCGAAGCCATTGGAGAGCTGCCCGCGGGGAAGGTCGGAGTTCTGAAGGCTCAGGACGGACTGGATGCTGCCCAGGGTGAGGCCGAAGCTTTCCAGCTTGGTGGGATCGACCTCGACGCGCACCGAAGGCGTGGCGCCGCCGCCGACAAAGATCTGTCCGATGCCCTGGATCTGGGAAAGCCGCTGCTCAAGAACGGTGGACGCGAGATCGTAGACCTTGGTGACGTCGTATTTTTTTGAGGTGAGGCCGATGATCATGATCGGCGCATCGGCAGGATTGGACTTGTAATAGAACGGGTTCTGAGGAAGGTTGGAGGGCAGATACGTGCGGGCGGCGTTGATGGCGGCCTGCACGTCGCGGGCGGCGCCGTCGATATTGCGGCTCAGCTCGAACTGGAGCGTGATCTGAGTGCTGCCCAGGGAGCTGGACGAGGTCATCTCGGTGATGCCGGCGATATGTCCGAGCTGGCGCTCCAGCGGAGTGGCCACCGAGGCGGCCATGATCTGCGCGCTGGCGCCGGGCAGGCTGGCGCGCACATTGATGGTGGGGAAATCGACCTGGGGCAGCGGAGCCACAGGCAGGACCATGTAGCCGATGGCGCCGGCGATGGCGATAGCGATGGTGAGCAGCGTGGTGCCGACCGGCCGGCGGATGAATGTCCACGAAAAGCTGCTCACGGCCAGGTTTCTCCGGGAGCCGGCGACGAAGTACCGGCGGGCTGCGAGGCAGCTTCAGAAGGACGACGGCCGGTAATGCGCATGGCGAGCTTGTCAAAGAAGATGTAGATGACCGGCGTGGTGTAAAGGGTGAGGATCTGGCTGAGCAGCAGGCCGCCGACCATGGCGATGCCGAGGGGGCGGCGCAGCTCGGAACCGAGACCGCGCCCCAGCGCCAGCGGCAGCCCGCCGAGCAGCGCGGCCATGGTGGTCATCATGATCGGGCGGAAACGGAGCATGCTGGCTTCGAAGATGGCTTCAGTCGAATCCTTGCCATGCTCGCGCTCCGCCTCAAGGGCGAAGTCGACGATCAGGATGCCGTTCTTCTTCACGATGCCGATGAGCAGGATGATGCCGATGATGGCGACGACGCTGAGATCCTGATGGAAGAGCATGAGCGAGAGCAAGGCGCCGACACCGGCGGAAGGCAATGTGGAGAGAATGGTGACCGGGTGGATGAAGCTCTCATAGAGGACGCCGAGGACGATGTAGACGGTGACCAGAGCGGCGAGTATCAGCAGCGCTTCACCGGAGAGCGAGTTCTTAAACGAGGCGGCCGTTCCCTGGAATGCCGCCTGCAGGCTGGCCGGGAAATGCAGATTGTCAGCGACCTTATCAACATCGGTGATGGCTGTGCCCAGCGAGGCGTTGGGGGCCAGGTTGAAGGAAACCGTCACCGAGGGGAACTGACCCTGGTGATTGATGGAGAGCGGCTCGGTGGTGGTCGTCTCTTTGGTGAAAGCGCCAAGCGGGATTGCATCGCCGCTGGCCGCAGAGGTGGCCGTATTGGGCGTGGTGCCCGCGGTGGTGCCGGTTAATGGCGAGGATGCGCCCTGACTGCTGGTGTTTCCGCTAAGCACGGTGGAAGGAGCCACATTCACCGCAGCCGATGGCGTGTAACGCACGGAGGTCGTGAGCGCGTTAGAACCGGCCGAGGCCGAGGCCGCCGACGAATAGCTGGTGGAGGCTGCCGCTCCGCTGGCTCCGGAGGAGGCGCTGCTCTGGATGTACAGGTCGCGCAGGTTGGCGGGATTCTGCTGCCACTGGGGCTCGGTTTCCAGCACCACGTGGTACTGGTTGAGCTGGGTGTAGAGGGTGCTGATCTGGCGCTGGCCGTAGGCGTCGTAGAGGGTGTTATCGATGGTGGCCGGGGCGATGCCGAGGCGCGAGGCGGTAACGCGGTCGATCATCAGCGAGACAGCGCGGCCGCCGGTCTGCTGGTCGGTTGCAACATCTTCCAGCTCAGGCAGCTTCCTGAGCTGGGCAACGAATTTGGCGGTCCACTCGTTCAGCTCGTCGGTGTTGGGATCTTCGAGGGTGTACTGATACTGGGTGCGGCTAACGCGATCGTCGACGGTGATGTCCTGCACCGGCTGCATGTACAGGTGAACGCCCTGCACCTGCTGGAGATTCTGCTGCAGACGGCGGATGACGTCGGATGCACTGATGTGGCTGGGAACCCGCTGATCGAGCGGCTTTAAGTTAATGGAGATACGGCCGCTGTTGAGCGTGGTGTTGATGCCGTCCACGCCGATGAAGGAAGACAGGCTCTGGACTGCGGGATCCTGAAGGATGACCCTGGCCAGCTGCTGCTGCTGCTGCTCCATGGCGGTGAAGGAGATCGCCTGGGGCGCCTGGGAGATGCCCTGGATGACGCCGGTGTCCTGCACCGGGAAGAAGCCTTTGGGAATGACGATGTACAGAAAGATGGTCAGGACCAGGGTGCCCAGGGCAATGATGAGGGTGAGGGTCTGGTAACGCAGGACGACGCGCAGGGTGCGGCCGTAGAAGCCGATCATGCGGTTGAAGGCGAGTTCCGACCAGCGATATAGACGGGTCTGCTGCGACTCCGGATTGTGGCGGAGAATGCGCGAGCACATCATGGGGGTGAGGGTGAGGGAGACGATCGCCGAGATGACGATGGTGACGGCGAGGGTGACGGCGAACTCGCGGAAGAGGCGGCCGACCACGTCGCCCATGAAGAGCAGCGGAATGAGCACCGCGATGAGGGAGACGGTCAGCGAAACAATGGTGAAGCCGATCTGGCCGGCTCCGGTGAGGGCCGCTTCGAGCGGGGGCATTCCCTCTTCGAGATAACGGGAGATGTTCTCGATCATCACGATGGCGTCGTCCACCACGAATCCGGTGGAGATGGTGAGCGCCATGAGGGAGAGATTGTCGAGGCTGTAACCGAGCAGGTACATCACGGCGAAAGTGCCGATGAGGGACAGCGGGACAGCGACCGAAGGGATGATGGTGGCGTAGAGGCTGCGCAGGAAGAGAAAGATGACCAGCACCACCAGGCCGATGGTGAGCATCAGCTCGAATTCCACGTCGTTGACCGAGGCCTCAATGCTGGTGGTCATGTCGGTCATGGTGTGGATCTGGATGGAGGCGGGCAGATCGGACTCGAGCTGAGGCAGAATCTTGCGGATGCTGCGGACGACGGTGATGGTGTTGGCGCCGGGTTGCCGCTGAATGTTAAGGATGATGGCCGGGGTGATGGAACTTGATTTCCGGCCGTTCATGCCCATCCATGCGGCCTCATCGGTGTTCTCGACGCCGTTGATCACGTTGGCGACGTCTTTGACGAAGACGGGAGCGCCGTTGCGGTAGGAGACGACCACGTCCTTGTACTGGCTGGCGTCGCTGATCTGATCGTTCGAATCGATCTGGTAATCCTGGCGCGGACCGTCGAAGTTGCCCTCGGCGGAATTGACACTGGCATCAGTCAACGCGGTGCGCAGGTCCTCCATATTGAGGCCGTAGGAGGCGAGCGCGACGGGATTCGCCTGGATGCGAACGGCGGGCTTCTGGCCGCCGCTCAGGCTGACCAGGCCAACGCCGGCGATCTGGGAAAGCTTGGGCGCGAGACGCGTATCGACCAGATCCTCGACCTGGGAAAGCGGCATCGCGTTAGAGGTAATGGCCAGGGTGAGGATGGGCGCGTCGGCGGGATTGGTCTTGTTGTAGACCGGCGGAGACGGAAGATCGGAAGGCAGGAAGGACTGGCCGCCGTTGATGGCGGACTGGACCTCTTCTTCGGCCACGTCGATGGGGAGGGTGAGGTCGAACTGCAGGACGATGATGGAGACGCCACCGGCACTGGTGGAGGTCATCTGGCTGAGGCCCTGCATTTCGCCAAACTGGCGCTCCAGCGGAGCGGTGATCGTCGTCGCCGTAACGTCGGGGCTGGCGCCCGGATAGAACGTCAGAACCTGGATGGTCGGGTAATCGACCTCAGGCAGTGCCGAGATGGGCAGCTGCGTGTAGGCAACAATGCCCACGAGCAGGATGGCCGCCATCAGCAGCGAGGTGGCGACCGGCCGCAGGATAAATGGGCGGGACGGACTCACGGGGCGTTGCTCTCTCCGCTGATGGAGGTTTGCTGGATGTTGAGTTTCTGGTTCGAGAAGTAAACGTCGGAGCCATCGACCAGCTTCTCAAAGCTGCTGTTGGCGACCACTTCGCCGGGCTGGATGCCGGTAACGGCGGTCATGCCGCGGTCAGAGACGCCGGTCTTCACCGTGGTCATGACGACGTGGTACTGCGCTTTGGGCGCCGCATTGCCGGAGTTGTTCGAACTCGAACTGGTCGTACTCGTACTCTTCCCGGAAGGCGCGGTAGTGCCGGATTGACCGGACGCCTGCGCGTTGCCGGGGCCGGGCTTTACGAGGAATACGAAGGCCGTATCGCCGTTGTGCTGAATGGCCGATGAGGGAACGACGATCTGATTCTGGAGTGTGGTAACGAGCAGGCGCGCATTGACGAACTGATTGGGAAACAGCGCGCCGTTGGCGTTCTGGAAGGCGGCGCGGGCATTCACGGTGCCGGTGGTGGTGTTGATTTGATTGTCGACGGTGATGAGCTTGCCGGTTCCAAGCTGATTCTGATTATTGCGGTCCCAGGCCTCCACGGTGAGCGGAGTTCGGTGGCGCATCTGGGTCCACACCTGAGGCAGGCTGTCCTCCGCCAGGGGAAAGATGACGGTGATGGGCTGCATCTGCGTGATCGCAACGAGGGTCGTGGCGGAGTTGGCGGTGACGAGGTTGCCGGGATCGACGTAGCGCAGGCCCACGCGGCCGGTGATGGGCGAGGTGATGTGGCAGAAGTCCACCTGGACCTGGTCGTACTGGACGAGGCCCTGATCGTTCTTGACGGTGCCCTCGTCCTGAAGGACGAGCTTTTGCTGGTCTTCGAGGGTCTGGCGGGGAATGGCGTTCTTTGCCCAGGCCACCTGATAGCGCTGCAGGTCCATCTGCGCTTCGGCCAACAATCCCTGGTCGCGCTCAAGCGCGCCCTGCGCTTCCATCAGCTGCGCCCGGTAAGGGCGGTCATCGATGTCGATGAGCGGATCGCCTTTGCGAACGTACTGGCCTTCGCGATAGTGCACGGCCGTGACGACGCCGGTGACTTCCGCATTGATGGAGTCCGTGTACACCGAGGTGACGGTGCCGATGGAGGGCAGATAGACGCCGAGGCTGCCTTTAGTGGCTGTCGCCGGGACGATGGGCACGGGACCCTCCATCCCGTGGCGGCCGCCGGTCATGGCTGCCTGGCTCTTGCGGTGCTGCGCGATCACCCAATAGAAGAGCAGGCCGAAGGCGATGAGGACCACCGCCCAAATCCAGCGATGGCGGCGCTTGCGCGGAGCCGCCGGTGTCGACGGAGGCAACTGATGATCCGGCGGAGCGATAGAAGCGGATGGTTCAGGATTCATTTCTGTCTTGTCGGTCGATGCGAACAGCCTTTTGGGATTTTCCGGAAGCGCCCGGGGAACAGATCAGGACGAAAGGTGAATTAAATCTGGAGTTTATCACTCGGACATGAATCCTCTGCGTATTGAAGGAAACATGAAGAACCAAGCCTCGTCGGTCCGGAAAAAGCGCGAGACGGCGCACGCTTCGCCGGGTAATGCAGTTAGGGACGAACGAACCGGCGAATTGGCCGCACACCGCAACACATGGGATGATGATTTCCTCGCGCCATCTCCGACGAAGGCCGGAGGCGGGACTGCGGCCTTTGACCAGGAACAACTTGCGCGATTCCGCCACGCATCCAACCGACTGCTCCGGCGTGGTCCAGCCGTAAACGCGTTTACCGGCTCCGGCCGCTATACCCTTCCCCTGTGAATCCATGAGCGGCAACGGAAATACTACGGACAGGCAAAACCCATGGCGCGACCGCATTCATGCGCTGCGCAACGTTCCGCTGGTCCTGAAACTGCTGAAGGACGCTGGCCGCTCGGTGGTGGCCTGGGGTCTGGTGTTGCGCGTAATCCAGCCGGTGGTGACGCTGGGCATCGGCATCGTGGCGGCGCGGATCGTCTACGGTGTTGCCAATGCCATCGAGCACAAGCCGCAGTTCCCTCATTTCTGGTGGCTGGTGGCAGCCGAAGTCTCCCTCACCCTGTTGAACAACATGCTCAACCGGGCCATCGATTACACCGATCAGATGCTGTCGGACCGGTACACAAACTACGTCAGCGTGCAGGTGATGCAGCAGGCGGCGCAACTGGACCTGACGACCTATGAGGACCCGGCCTTCTACGACCGGCTGGAGCGGGCGCGGGTGCAGGCGACGGACCGGCTGGCGATGATCCAGCAGATGGGCCGGCTCTTCCAGCAGGTAATCATGACGCTGATCTGGAGCGGGGTGCTGATTTACCGGTCGCCGCTGATGATCATCCCGCTGGTGATCGGGGTTCTGCCGTCGTTTGTGGGCGAGACGCACTTCGCGTTCCTGGGCTACGACAAGAATTTCCGGCAGACGCCGCGCAAACGCATCATGGACTACCTGCGCCAAGTGGGCGGCAGCAAGGAAGCCGCGAAGGAGCTGAAGCTCTTCAACCTGAGCGACTACCTTACTGACCGTTTTCGCAGGCTGGCGCAGGGGATTTATGAGGAGAACGTCGCCCTCGCGAACAAGCGGATGGTGTGGGGCGGTCTGCTCTCGCTGATCAGCACACTGGGCTACTACGGCGCTTATCTGTTCGCGATCTGGGAAGCGATAACCGGCAGGTATCCGAATATCGGGACGTTCACGCTGATCACCATGGCGATCCAGCAGGCGAGCAGCAACTTCCAGCAGGCGTTCTCGACGGCTTCGGGGATTGCGGACCAGGCGCTGTTCCTGACCGACCTGATCGCATTCTTCGAGATCAAGCCGGTGGTGCAGTCGAAGCCGGATGCGCTCCCGGCGCCGCGCCCGATCCGGCGAGGATTCGAGTTCCGCAATGTGTCATTCGCGTATCCGGGGACGCAGCGGATGGTGCTGAAGAACTTCAACTTCACCATCGAGCCGGGCGAGCGGATCGCGCTGATCGGCGAAAACGGCCAGGGCAAGACCACGGTGGTGAAGCTGATCACGCGTCTCTACGACCCATCCGAAGGCGAGATTTTGCTGGATGGCGTGGATCTGCGCGACTACTCGATTGAGGACCTGCACCGCGAGATGGGCGTGATCTTCCAGGACTTCATGCGCTACGAGATGACGGTGAAGGAGAACATCGGCGTAGGGCGCGTGGATGTGCCGCATTCCGAAGAAGAGATCGAGGCGGCGGCGCAGAAGAGCCTGGCCGCGGAGGTGGTGAAGAAGCTGGCCAACGGCTACGACCAGATGCTGGGACGGCGCTTCGTGAGCGGCGTGGATCTCTCCGGCGGCGAGTGGCAGCGGATCGCGCTGGCGCGTGCGTACCTGCGCGATGCGCAGTTGCTGATCCTCGATGAGCCGACAGCGGCGCTGGATGCGAAGAGCGAGCTGGAGGTCTTTGAGCGGTTTGCGGAGCTGACCACCGGCAAGATGGCGTTACTGATTTCGCACCGCTTCTCGACGGTGCGGATGGCGGATCGCATCGTAGTACTGGCGGGCGGAAAGCTGGTGGAAGAAGGAACGCACCAGCAGCTTATGGCGCTGGGCGGCCAATACGCAGAGATGTTCGAGATGCAGGCAGCGAGCTACAGGTAACGGGACACAACAGGACACAGCGGGGCACAGGGATGGCGGAACAGGTGGCAATGATTAACGAGCAGCGGATGCGGGATGCAGGACTCTCCCCGGAACAGCTGCGCGCAGAGGCGCGGGAAGACGCGCACCGCTGGAGCACGGTACACCATCCGCAGGAACTGGCCGAGTTCACGGCGCGGGCCGAGGCAGCGCAGCAGAACCTGGACACCCTGATGGCGGAAGTGGACCCGCTGCCGACCGAGGGATGGTCGGGAACAGAGCCGCTGCTCGATATCCGCGAGAATCCGCGCATGATGGGGTCGGCGCTGGCGGAGCTGCGCTCGGTCCGGCGCAAGATGCGGCATTTGCCGGGCGCGGTGCGCGGGCACATCACGGAACCGCGCACGGCTTCGGTGGCCGATGGGTACCTGACGGCCAGCGGCGGAGTATGGAATGCGGATGCACTGCGGATCTATCTCGGCGAGTTGCAGCGCACGGAGCCGCTGCTGCTGGCGGAGCTGTGGGTTCTGCCGGTGATGCTGCGGTTCCGGCTGCTGGAACTCATTCTGGAGCAGGCGCAGGCGCGCTATGAGGCGCTGCAGTGGAAGGACGGCGTGGCCCACATCGAGGGCCAGGCGGGCGATCCGACCTTTGCGAAGCTGCTGATGACGCGCATCCAGGCGTTGCGCGAGATCGCGTTTGTCGACTGGTACTTCGTGCTGGAGCCGCTGGTGGTGTTCGACGCGATTCTGCGCGAGGACCCTGCCGGCGCGTACGCGCGGATGGATTTCGACAGCCGCGAGGTGTACCGCAAAGAGGTGGCCCGGATCGCGCGCTACTCGGACTGCACGGAGACCGACGTGGCGCGGATTGCGATCGAGCTCGCGCAGAAAGCGAAACAGCAGCCGGTCGGCGACCCGAGGGTCTATCTGCGGCGCGCGCATGTGGGCTATTACCTGATTGACAAGGGGTTCGAGGAGCTGAAGGGGCGGATCGGGTACCACCCGCGGTTTGTGGATCGGGTGCGCGCGTCGGTGCGGGCGCACGCGGACGATTTCTTCGTGGGCGGCATCGAGGTGCTGACGGTGCTGCTGATCGCGGCGATTCTGGCGCCGCTGATTCCGAACTACTCGATCTTCGGCGGACTGACGGTGGCGTTCCTGCTGCTGCTGATCCCGGCGACGCAGGGTGCGGTGGATCTGGTGAACAACACGATCTCGTCGCTGTTTCGCCCGCTGCCGCTGCCGAAGCTGGACTTCTCGCACGGAATCCCGCCGGAATTTACGACGCTGGTGGCGGTGCCCACGCTGCTGCTGAATGAGAAGCAGGTGCGCGAGCTGGTGCAGGAGCTGGAGGTGCGCTGCCTGGCGAATCCGGATCCTAATTTGCACTTCGGACTGCTGACCGACCTGCCGGATTCGGTGAACCGGCCGCTCGAGAACGACACTCATCCGATGGTGGACCTGGCGGTGCGGCTGATCAACGAACTAAATGAGCGCTATGCGAGCCAGCGGAAGTACGGGAAATTCCTGCTGTTGCACCGGCACCGCATCTTCAACGCGCGGCAGGGCGTGTGGATGGGGTGGGAGCGCAAGCGCGGGAAGCTGCTGGACCTGAACAAGTGCCTGAAAGGCGAATTCGACGCGTTTCCGGTGAAGGCCGGCGACCTGAGCGCGCTGCGGCGCGTGAATTACGTGATCACGCTGGATACGGATACGCAGTTGCCGCGCGGAACGGCGCACTCTCTGATTGGAGCGATGGCGCATCCGCTCAACCGTGCGGTGATCGATCCGGAGTTCCGCGTGGTCAAGGAGGGTTACGGCATCCTGCAGCCGCGCGTGGGCGTGAGCGTGAGCTCGGCAGCGCAGTCGCGGATGGCGTCGATCTATTCGGGCCAGACCGGGTTCGATATCTACACGCGGGCGATCTCCGATGTGTACCAGGATCTCTACGGCGAGGGGAGCTTTACCGGCAAAGGCATCTACGAGGTCAATACGCTGCACGCGGTGCTGGAGCGCCGGTTCCCGCGCAATTCCCTGCTGAGCCATGACCTGATCGAAGGGGCGTACGCGCGCGCCGGCCTCGCAACGGATGTGGAAGTGATCGACGACTATCCGTCGCACTACAGCGCGTACACGCGGCGCAAGCATCGCTGGGTGCGCGGCGACTGGCAGATTGCGCAGTGGCTGTTCACGCGGGTTCCGGACGAGACGGGCAAGTACGTGCGCAACCCCATCGCGACGATCTCGCGGTGGAAGATCCTCGATAACCTGCGGCGGTCGCTGGTGGAACCGATGACCATGGTTCTGCTGGTGGCGGGCTGGCTGGGATTGCCGGGCGGCGCGCTCTACTGGACGCTGGCGACGCTGTTCCTGCTGTTTGTACCTTCGTTCGTGCAACTGTTCTTCGGGCTGGGACGGCTGATGCTCAGCGAGCAGGACAACACGGCGCGCGACGTGCTGACCGGCTTCCAGCAGGCGATCGTCACGACGTTTCTGACGCTGACGTTCCTGCCGCACCAGACCATCATGGCCATCGACGCCATCGTGCGGGCGCTGGTGCGAAGATTCGTGACCGGCCAGCGGCTGCTGGAATGGGAGACGGCAGCGGAGGCCGAGTCGGCGGCGCGGCGGACTTCGACGGTCGACCGGTATCTGGAGATGACGCCGCTGCTCGCGGTGGTCCTGGCCGCGGTGGTGGCGGTTTTCCATCCGATCTCACTGCTGGCGGCTGCGCCGATCCTGATCCTGTGGGGATTCGAACGCGATGTGACGGTGTGGCTGAACAAGCCGCCGCGGGAGCCGATCCACCGGCTGCGGCGGGAGGACGAACTGTTCCTGCGCGAGTACGCGCTGAGGGTATGGCGATTCTTTTTTGAGTTCGGCGGCGCGCGGCACAATTACCTGATCCCGGACAACGTGGAACAGGAGGGATTGTTCGAGGCGGCGCGGGTTTCGCCGACGAATCTGGGGCTGCTGTTCAACGCGCGGCAGGCGGCGTGCGAGTTCGGATTCCTGACCGTGCCGGAATACGCGGAGCTGATGCAGCGCAGCTACGCGACCATGGCGAAGCTGCCGATGTTTCGCGGCCACCTCTACAACTGGTACACGACGGATACGCTGGAGGCGCTGACGCCGATCACGATTTCGTCGGTGGACAGCGGCAACTTTGTGGCGTCGCTTTACACGGTGCGGACCGGGACGCTGGATCTGCTGAAGCGTCCGCTGATCGAGCCGCGGCTGTTCGCGGGGCTGGAAACACACCTGCGATTGCTGCAGTCGCTGAAGGATGCTCCCGCGAAGCTGAAGGCGCTGCGAACACCGGCGCAACGTGACGACGCGGAAGCGTGGCTGAAGTGGACGCTCGAGCCGGAGACACTGGCGGCGTTCGAAGGAGTGGCTCCTTACACCGAGCCCTCGATGGACGAGGCGCTGTGGTGGGCAAACGAGGCGCGGGCACGGGTGCAGGCGATTGCCGGGCTGGTGCGCGACTATCTCCCATGGCTCAAGCCGGAGTACGAGACGCTCAGGGAGATCGTGTACGAGAGCGCCGAGGGCGAAGCGGCGCTGCGCGGCAGACCCCGCGACGGCATGACGACCTTGCCGGCGCTGGAAGACACGGGCGCATTCGCGCAGACGGTGGAGAAGCGGTTGAGCCGGCCGCACCGGATGCCGGAGTCGGCGGAGACGGCAGCGCGGATCGAACAGCTCCACCTTGAACTGGGGGCAGCGCGGCAGCGGCTGTCGAAGCTGGTGGAAGCGGTGTACCGGGTCTCGAGCGAAGCGGGACGACTGGCGGAAAATACCGAGTTCGCGTTCATGGTGAACAAAGACCGGCAACTGCTTTCGATCGGCTACGAATTTTCGACCAGCAAGATTCACTGGGCGTGCTACGACATGCTGGCGTCGGAGGCGCGCATCGCCACATACATCGCGGTGGCGCGCGGCGAGCTGTCGCAGCAGGGGTGGTTCAAAATGTCGCGGGTGCACACGCACGCGTATAAGCGGTCGGTGCTGCTGTCGTGGACGGGCACGATGTTCGAGTACCTGATGCCGAATCTGTGGATGCGCAGCTATCCGCAGACGCTGATGGCGAACTCGCTCACGGGCGCGGTGGAGATCCAGCGGGCGTATGCGCGCGAGCACGGGATTCCGTGGGGGATCTCGGAGTCGGGCCACGCGGCGAAGAACGAAGAAGGACATTATCATTACCAGGCGTTCGGGATTCCGCAGATCGCGCTGAAGTGGGACGCGACGGCGGGCCCGGTGGTGTCACCTTACTCGACCTTTCTGGCGCTGACCGTGGATCCGGCGGCGGCGATCGCAAACCTGCGGCGCATGGCCCAGAGCGGCTGGACCGGGCCGTGGGGATTCTATGAGGCAATCGACTTCCAGCGCGGACGGAACAAGCCGGAGCCGGTGCGCGAGTGGATGGCTCACCATCAGGGCATGTGCATCCTTGGCCTGCTGAACCTCCTGGACGACAACGCGGTGCAGCGGTGGTTCTACGAGAACACCGAAATGCGCGCGGTCGAGCTGCTGCTGCACGAGAAGCCGATACGGGAAGCGGCGATGCGCGGCGAAGTGAGGCCGGCGAAGAGGAAGCCCGCAAGGGTGAAGGCGATGAAGCCGCGGGCGGCGCTGCCGAAGGCGGGGTAGCTCGCTTACGCCGGACGACGAAGCAGAAAAACCGAGCTCGGATACTGGCCGGGGCCTCCGCGCGAGAGACCCTGGTCGAAGACTTTGGGCTGCATATCGGGAAAAATCTGCCGCAGATCGCCGGGACGCTGGTGGCAGAGCATGGAGAGCGAGGCGGCGATCTCGAAGGACGGATTCATGACAAGAAACGCGTAGAGCAACGCCGTCTCGTGGGTGAAGAAGAGAGCCCTCGAAAGCGTGTCGGGGGCGTAATCGTAGGGAAAATAGATATCGTGGAAGTGGGCGTAAACGCCGGGCGCGAGGCGGGGCAGCATTTCCAGAACGAGCAGGTTGACTTCGCCGGCGGGGGCGAGGGTGTGGCTGGAATCGACGAAGAAGAGGTCTCCGGCCTGGAGCGAGGAGCAGAAGTCGAGTCCGGCATCCTGGACCTTCTTCGGCACGAGTTCGATGCGACCCTGTTGGCTCTCGCGCCGGAGGAAAGCGGTGGGCCAGGGTTCGATGCAGACGATCTGCGGGGCGTAACCCTCGTCGCGGGCGGCCAGCAGGCAGACGGCGGTGGAGACGCCGCAGCCGATCTGCACGATCCTGCGAGGGCGATGAGCGCGCACGAAGCAGTAGAGCAGGTCGGCCTCGACTTCGCCGTAACCCTCATCGCTGCCATTCATGGCGACGGCTTCACGATGGACGGCGAACTGGCGCAGACCGGAGCGGAATCCGGCCGTGCAGTCATCGACCCAGCGGAGCTGGGCATCGATATCGCCGCTGACCCCGGCAAAGCTGCGTGGCGCTCTCCACGAGGCGCTGTTGCGGAGGGCGCGGATATCGGGAATTTCGGAATAGAAGTGGCGCGGCAGCAGGTCGAAGCCGAAGCGCTGGCCGAGTTCGAAACCCCGGCGCAGCCAGAGCTTACTGCGAGTTTTCAGGCGTCGCTTCAGAGTCAGGGGCATGTCTTATGGAGGTTTCGGAACAATGAGCGGGCGAACCGGCGAGAGAACGCGGGGTATCACAGGCAATATAGCATGCGCACAGGGTACGTTTGCCGCGCTGCACAGGCCCACCCGCGCGAAAGTTAATAACAGGCTCTATACAACGATCGGCGGATCTGAAGAGGGCAGGACAGAAGCCGTGGGGTCGGCGATTTCCGGTTCGGTGGGGCTCTCCAAGACGGCGCGGTGCGCGTCGTAGACGGAGAGCACTTTGCCGGCGCGCGCGGGGTCGGTGGACCAGGTGCGCGAGACTTCGGTGATGAACTGCTCACCGGATTCGGCGGCGAGGGCGCGACGGTAGTTCGGCCAGGCGCGGGCCAGCGAGCGAAGCAGGGACATGCGCTCGCGGAAACAGCTTTCCCAGTCAGCAAATTTGACCCAGTTGGCCTGGACCGGGACCCAGGCGCCGTGGAGGAACTCGCGCGTGGGGAGCGAGAGGGATTCCGTGCCGGGGAGGGGCGGATGGGCCTGCTTCTGGCCGAAGAGATTATTGGCTTCGACCGCGAGCCGGGAGTGTCCCCAGCCGGATTCGAGGGCGGCTTCGCAGGCAGCGAAGTCGGGATAGAGGTGTCCGGCGGCGCGAGCGGCTGCGGCGGCGCGGGCGAGGAACTGCGCCTGAGGAGTGATCATGTTCGTCCTTTCGGTGGTGGAGGCCGGTGACAGCGATCAGTGATCAGTGATCAGTGATCAGTAGTGAGCGATTGGTGTCTTCCTGGAGCGGTGACTTGTTTTCAGCGAGTTAGCGGGGGATGACGGTTTCATCCCCAGCTACCTGGTTGATTCCGGGTCAGTTGCGAGACGGATGGGTTTGAAGCAAGGACGGCCATGGCTGAATCAATCTCGGCCGAGATTGGGCTGGATGATTGATTCCGAGTCAGTTGCGTCGAGGCCGTGGGTGAAGCAATCACGGCCGAGATTGATGGGGTCACGGCCGAGGATGAAGCAATCAGGGTCGTGATGAGCGATCAGCGATTTGCAATCAGTCAGCGCATACGCTCCCACCCTGTCGTGCGGGACGGCACCGCACGGCAGGAATGGGGCACCCGGAGTTCCTGGGCAGGCGGGTCCTGAAAGAGAAAAGCCCCGCCGGTTGGGCGAGGCCTTTTCTTTTTTTCCTCTATTAAGTTCAGTATACCAAGCCGGGAGAATAACTCTGCCAATTTTGTTGGCGTGGAAGTGGCGTGCAATCAGGGAGAACACTTTCGTAACGAGGGTGAAAAGCTTGACGGGAAAACAGCGGGCAGCGAGGAGCGAGGGAGCTAGAGCCAGGCAGTTGGGACCGATTGTGTGGGCAGATGTGCGGGTAATTCGATGAAGCGCAGCAAGTCGGCCAGGGGCATAGCGCGGGCGAAGAGCCATCCCTGAGCCAGCTCGACGCCGCGCTCATGAAGGAACTGGGCCTGCTCCTCGGTTTCCACGCCTTCGGCGATGATGGTGAGGCTGAGGGCGCGCGCCATCTCGATGATGTGGAGGACGACCTGGCTGGTGACGCTGTCGGTTCCGATAGGGTCGATGAAGGATTTGTCGATTTTGAGGCCGGTGACCTGAAAGGTGGCGAGGCGGGAGAGGCTGGAATAGCCGGTTCCGAAGTCGTCGATGGCGACGTCGATGCCCAGGGAGCGAATGCCGTTGACGATATCCTGGGCGGGGGTGCCCTGGAGAAAGCCACTCTCAGTAGCCTCGACGACGATGTTGGCGGGAGCGGCGCCGCTGGACGCCAGCAGGCGCCGGAATCGGAACAGAGTCTCCTGGGACTGAAGGTCGCGAGCGGAAAGATTGATCCCGATGCGGAAGTCCCGGTCGCACTGCAGCAGCGCGGGCAGGTCCGCGGCGACCTGGGCGAGGACGCACTGGGTGATGAGGGTGACAACACCCGTCTCCTCGGCGATGGGAATGAAGGAATCGGCGCGGACGATCTGGTCCTGGCGGCGCCAGCGCACGAGAGCTTCCGCGCCGAGGCAGCGGCGTGAGGCGAGATCGACGACGGGCTGGTACTCGACAAAGAACTCGTTGTGGCGGGCCGCGGCGCGCAGGAGTCCGGGCATGGAGAGGCGGCTGCGGGAGAGATAGAAGACAGCAGCGGCGAGGACAAGGCCGCAGAGAATCCCGATGGGGACGAAGTAGAGAGCGAACTGCCGAACGCGGCGGTCGACCGCAGAGCGCGGCGCCGCGGCCATCGCAGCCAGATCGGTGTGGCTGGAGCGGACGACGGACACGATGGAATCACCGTCGGTAAATTGGGCCTGCGGCGTGTTGCGGATGGAAGCCAGCCAGGAAGGGCGCACGGGGCCGGAGGCGGTGATCAGGCGGCCGGTGGAGGCTAAGAAGAGCGCGATGGAAACATCGGGGCCCTCGGTGGCGACGTCGATGGGGAGCGAGGGACTGATGATGGAGGCGAAGCTGCCGCTTTGGCCAACGAGCAGAGGCTGATTGCCGGCGAAGGGCAGGCGCACGCCGGTGCGAATGCCGGTTCCGGCCTTGGCGAAGAAGCTGACAGGGCCAAGAGGCAGGGGCGTGCCGGCGCCGAAGGAGCTGCAGATGAGCTGATCGCCGGAAACCCGGCCCACGGCCTGGAGATAGTCCGAGGTGATGGCGATTTGGCGCATCAGGTCGACTTCCTGGGGCGAGCAGGGTGAGAGATGTGCTTTTTGAAGGGTGATGGCGGCCTGGAGCTGCTGGTCGGCGGTGGTGTCGGCGCGGCGGAGGACGTCGCGGGCGTATCCGCGCAGACGGGTCATCTCGCCGTCGAGGCTCTGCTGGCGAGCGAGGCGAACGGAGAGCAGGATAGGAGCGAGAACCGCAGCTAATCCTACGGCACAGGCAATCGACACCCCGGCGAACCGACGCATGGTGGTCCCTTAAGAGAGCCCCCGTGGGGGAGAGGTTCAGGTGCGTATCGGCTAAATTCTCAGCAGGATACACCCCGGGGAAGGCGCGGTCCATGCAACCTTGGCGGCAGGGGGCGGGGATGGCAGGACGGGGCATGGGACCGGTACCGAAAGGCATGTTTGCGGACGTGAAAACACAAGACAGAAGCGATTTAGCGATGTAGCATGGTGGCGATTCGGCGCAGAGCAGTTGAGGGAACGCGGGGCGCGTAAGGCGCGGATCCGCGGCCACTCAATCGCGGGACGCGCGAGATCGGAAGGCGAAAGGCTTGCGGATGGCCAGGGTGAGAGTTGCGTTAGCGATTGCGGCGGCGTGTGCATGCGGTGTGCTGATGGCGGGCTGCGGAGGCAGCGGGAGCACGACTCCTCCGCCACCGACGGATTACACGCTGACGATTGACTCCGCGAACCCCTCGAGCGGGGTACAGATCGGGGTGACCGAGAACGGCTCGCTGGTGAGCGCGGGGGTGACGACGCCGGGAGCGGTGACGGCGGCATCGGGCACTACCTTTATCCTGACCGCGCCGAGCACGGCGGGCAATAACACGTTCGCTTCCTGGACAGGATGCACGAGCAGCAGCGGAGCGACGTGCAACGTTACGCTGAACGCGAATACGACGGTGACGGCGAACTACACGACGCCGACGACCTACACGCTGACAGTGGATTCGAGCGGTCCCAGCGGCATCTCGATTGCCGATAGCCCTGCCGACAACAACGGGACGACCAGCGGGAGTACGCCCTTCACGCTCACCTATAACTCGGGAACGATGGTAACGCTGACGGCCCCGCTGACGCCGGGCTGGGTGTTCACCTCGTGGAGCGGATGCACGAGCACCAGCGGCAGCGCCGGCAGTGTGTGCAGCGTGACGTTGAACGCGAACACCACAGTGACGGCGACTTACACCTTGCCGGCGACGTCGGTTCTGACAATCGATTCGGTGAATCCGGCCAGCGGAGTGATGATCACGGCGACGCCCCAGGGCTCGACAAGCGTAACGGAAACGACACCGGCCACGATTACCGCACAGACGGGAACCATCTATTCGCTGACCGCGCCGGCGACCGCGCCGAACGGCAACACGTTCGGGTCGTGGACGGGGTGCACGACCGCGAGCGCGGAGACCTGCAACGTGACGCTGAGCGCGAACGCGACGGTGACGGCGAGCTATACGACTCCGCCCACGCTGGTGACGCCCACGGTGACGGTCGCTCCGGCGAGCTCGAGCATCAACCCGCTGCAGGCGCTGGAGGTGACGATCGCGGTAGCGGGGCCGAGCAGTGATCCGGCGCCAAGCGGGTCCGTGACCCTGAGCAACGGGACGACCTACACTTCGGCGGCGACGAGCCTGACGGACGGAAGCACGAACATCACCGTGCCGCCGGGGTCGCTGGCGCTGGGGGTGAACACGCTGACGGCGACCTATACGCCGGACACGGAAGGCGCGATGTATTACACGTCCGCGACGGGAGACCATGTGGTGACCGAGGCGACGATAACGCCGACGGTGACGGTGACGCCGACGTCGAGTTCGATCGATGCCAATCAGAGCGACACGGTGACGGTGACGGTGGCGGGAGGGACAGGCGATCCGACGCCGACGGGATCGGTAACGCTGACGGGCGACGGCTACGACGGGACGTCGACGGCGCTGACGGGCGGAAGCGCGCAGTTCACGATTCCGGCGGGGACGCTGTCCTCGGGCAACGACACGCTGAGTTCGACGTACACGCCGGATTCGACCAGCTCGGGAATTTACGGGGCGGCGACGGGGACCTCGGGGACGATTGTGGTGACCGCGGTGACGGTGGTGACGGTGAATCAGTCGAGCCCCGGGCCGGCGGTGACGGATCAGATCCTGGGGGTGAACCTGGAAGCCTGGTATGACGTGGACGCAAATGCGAGCACTGTCGCTCCGCCGATGCAAACTGCGGGGATACAGGCGCTGCGGTGGCCGGGAGGGTCCTGGTCGGACGCGTACCACTGGACTGGCGCGAACCAGTACATCAGCGGCGACGCCAGCACTCAACCGTACATGTGCGACACCGGTTCCGATAACGATACCGAGAATGAGTTCAGCTGGGCCGGCAATGCGGACGACGCGTTTTCGGATTTTGAGACGGATATCGCCACGGCTGGCCCGTTCGATCTGGCGCTGACGGCGAACTACGGGAGCAACGAAGCCTGCAACGGCGGCGGAGATCCCAATGAGGCGGCAGCATGGGCGGCGGCGGCGGTTGCAGACGGGCACCCGGCGAGCCACATCACTATCGGCAACGAGGTGTATGGCAGCTGGGAGTACGACCTGCATTCCAGTCCGCATAATGCAACGACCTATGCGGACGCGGTGACCGGATCGAGCGGCTACTACGATCTGATCAAGAACGCAGTGACGAACGCCGGCGGAAACGCCAGCAACACGCTGGTGGGCGTGGTGGTGGATGCGAATTGCACAACTTCGAGCGGTTGCACCGATGGCTGGGACAGCACGGTGCTGTCGACCGCGAAGGGGTACTACGACTTTGTGGAGTATCACTATTACCCGCAGTACCAGGGCGAGGACGCCTCAGACAGCGACCTGATCGGCACCGGGGCGAGTTCGTATGTGCAGAATTTCACGACCAACATCAACACGATCAAGCAGGAACTGACCACCGCCGGCGAGCCCAACACGCCGATTTACGTGGGCGAAATCTCGTCGAACAGCGGCAACGGAGGCACGCAGAACTGGTCGATCACGCAGGCGCTCTATGCGGGTCAGATCCTGGGCGAAGCGATGAACGACGGCGTCTCGCGGCTGACATGGTGGGATGGGTTCGGGAACTGTGAGGGTGTCGGCAGCACCGCCGACGGTGATCTCCTTCCCCCCAATAATTCGACGCTGTACGGCTGGCAGGACTGGGGCGCTCAGAACATCTTCTCTGCCGGGCCATCAACGGACACGGATTGCCCGGGCGACGGGGCTGCCGGAACGCCGAGCCCGACGGCGATGGCCTTCCAGCTCTTCAGCAATGTGGCGGTGAACGGCGAGAACGTGCTGACGAACACAGTGAGCGGCGATACGACGGATGTGCGCGCGTATTCGGCGACGCACAGCGGCGGGACGGCGCTGGTGCTGTTCAACCTGAATGCGACGACGGCCGAGCCGGTGCAGATTACGCTCTCTACGGAGACGTCGACCACGGGCATGACGGTGATCACCTACGACAAGGAGATCTACGACTACACCAACGTCAACTGCCAGGCGGATTCGGTATCGACGTTTACGCCGTACCCGTGCACGTACGATTCGACGCACGACTACGGCACCGCGGTGTGGGCTGCTCCCACGACGACGAGCCTGGGTGCGCAAAGCCTGCCGTATACGCTGGTGCTGCAGCCGTGGAGCATGAACGTGGTGGTGATTCAGTAGGGGGTAGCTGGTTCGCGAGTCAGTTAGTAGGGTGACCACATGAAGTTTTCTGGGCCTGAAGGCCGGATGTTTCTCGGGTAGCCATTCCACGGCTTAAAAGCCGTGGCTTCTACCGCAAGTCCCGCTGGCGCGGGAGCGCAAATCATCCGATCGGAGTGCCAGGAGCAGGGTGACCGCATGAAGTTTTTCCGGGCCGAAAGGCCGGAAGACTCGAGATTCTTTATTCCCCGGCCTGAAGGCCGGGGCTTCTCCCGTCGTGCCGCTTTGCGGCACACGCTTCGCGCCAGGTGCCAAATGATGCGGTCACGGTGCTAGTCAGTGAGTTGGCGGGTGCCTGTTCTCTACCCTGCCGGGTCGTAGTTCAGGTTGGGGCCGAGCCAGCGTTCGACTTCGGCGACGGTCATGCCTTTGCGCTGGTGATAATCGAGGACCTGGTCGCGGCCGATTTTGCCGACGGCGAAATAGCGCGATTCAGGATGGGCGAAGTAGAGACCGCTGACGCTGGAGCCGGGCCACATCGCAAACGATTCGGTGAGACGGATGCCGGTGTTGGCTTCGACGTCGAGCAAACGCCAGATGGTGGCCTTCTCGGTGTGATCGGGGCAGGCGGGGTAGCCCGGAGCCGGGCGGATGCCGCGGTATTTTTCCTGGATGAGGTCGGCGGAACTGAGATTTTCTGAGCAGCCGTAGCCCCATTCGCGGCGAACGCGCTGGTGGAGACATTCGGCGAAAGCTTCGGCGAGGCGATCGGCAAGAGCTTCGGCCATGATGGCGTTGTAGTCGTCGTGCTGCGCCTTGAAACTCTCGACTAATTCTTTGAGACCGATGCCGCTGGTAACGGCGAAGGCGCCGATGGAGTCGGACAGGCCGGTTTCGCGCGGCGCAATGAAGTCGGCGAGCGAGCGGCAAGGCTCATTCCCTTCCCGATTGGCCTGCTGGCGGAGGAAGTGGAGGCGGTCAAGGACGGTGGAGCGCGCCGCGTCTGCGTAAAGCTCGACGTCGTCACCGATGGCGCTGGCCGGGAAGAATCCGTAGACGGCGCGGGCGGTGAGGAGGTTCTCGTTGACGATGCGGTCGAGGAGGGTTTGCGCGTCGGCGAAGAGCTGGCGCGCCTGCGGGCCCTGCTTTTCGTCATCGAGAATGCGCGGGTAGACGCCTTTCAGCTCCCAAGTGTGAAAGAAGGGGCTCCAGTCGATGAAGTCGCGCAACTCAGCGAGCGAGAAATTGTCGAGGACGCGGACGCCGGTGAAGGAGGGCGAGGCGATGTCTGTGGCGCGCCAGGCGATGGGCGTGCGGCGAGCGCGGGCTTCGGCGATGGGGACGATGGGCTGCGCGGGCACAGCGTGAGACTTGCGGACGGCGGCGTATTCGAGGCGGAGCTGGGTGACGAAGCCAGCCTTGTTCTCGTCGCTGAGCAGGCTGGTGGCGACAGGGACGGCGCGGCTGGCGTCGAGCACGTGCACCACGGGCTCGCTGTAATGCGGCGCGATCTTGATGGCGGTGTGGGCGCGGCTGGTGGTGGCTCCGCCAATGAGCAGCGGGACCCTGAACTCGAGGCGCTCCATTTCGCGGGCGACGTGGACCATCTCGTCGAGCGAGGGGGTGATGAGGCCGCTGAGGCCGATGATGTCGGCGTGTTCCTGGCGAGCGCGCTCGAGGATTTTCTCGGCGGGGACCATGACGCCCATGTCGATAACTTCGTAATTGTTGCAGGCGAGGACGACGCCGACGATATTCTTGCCGATGTCGTGGACATCGCCCTTGACAGTGGCGAGGACGATCTTGCCGTGGGCTTTGACCTCCTGGCCGGCGGCGACCATGGCGGCTTTTTCGGCTTCCATGAAGGGCGTGAGGTACGCGACCGCTTTTTTCATGACGCGGGCGGACTTGACCACCTGAGGCAGAAACATTTTGCCGGCGCCGAAGAGGTCGCCGACAACGCCCATGCCGTCCATGAGCGGGCCTTCGATGACGGCCAGGGGGCGGCCGAGCTTCTGGCGCGCTTCTTCGGTGTCGGCGTCGATGTAGGCGTCGATGCCTTTGACGAGGGCGTGGCTGAGGCGCTCTTCCACGGTGCCGTTGCGCCATTCCTCGGCCTGCTTTTCGGTGGCGGTGGAGTCGGCGCCGGCGGCCTTGAGCGATTCGCCGAAGGAGACGAGGCGTTCGGTCGCGTCGGGACGGCGGTTGAGCAGGACGTCTTCGACGAGGGTCTTCAGCTCGGGGTCGATTTCCTCGTAGATTTCGAGCTGGCCGGCGTTGACGATGCCCATATCGAGACCGGCGCCGATGGCGTGATAGAGAAACGCCGCGTGCATGGCTTCGCGGACGCGATTGTTGCCGCGGAAGCTGAAGGAGATGTTGGAGACGCCGCCGGAGACTTTGGCGTCGGGGAGGTTGGCCTTGATCCAGCGCGTGGCGTTGATGAAGTCGACGGCGTAGTTGTTGTGCTCCTCCATGCCGGTGGCGACGGTGAGGATGTTGGGGTCGAAGATGATGTCTTCGGGCGGGAAGCCGACTTCGTCGACGAGGATGCGGTAAGCGCGCTCGCAGATGCGGATCTTATCCTGGAGGGTGGCGGCCTGGCCCTGCTCGTCGAAGGCCATGACGACAGCGGCGGCGCCGTATTTGAGGACCGTTGCGGCGTGCTCGCGGAATTTCTGCTCGCCTTCCTTGAGCGAGATGGAGTTGACGATGCCCTTGCCCTGCATGCACTTCAGGCCGGCTTCGATGACCTCCCATTTGGAGGAGTCGATCATGAAGGGGACGGCGGCGACTTCGGGCTCGCCGGCGAGGAGCAGGAGGAAGCGGGTCATGGCGGCGACGCCGTCGATCATGCCCTCGTCCATGCAGATGTCGAGGACGTTAGCGCCGCTGGCGACCTGCTGGCGGGCGATGGCGACGGCGTCTTCGTACTTCCCTTCCTTGATGAGTTTCGCGAAGCGCGGCGAGCCGGCGACGTTGGTGCGTTCACCGATCATGATGAAGACGTTTTGCTGCTGGGTGAAGGGACGGGAGCCGGAAAGGCGTAAGGGGCGAAAGGCCTGCTCGGCCGGCGCCAGCTGCTGGCTGCCAGCTGCCGGTCCCCCGTCGCCGGTTTCTGCGATCCCACGTCTGCCAACTTCCGGCAGACGTGGGGCACCCGGGGTGTTGTCGTGCAGCGGGCGCGGGGGTTGGTGCTCGAGGGCCTTCGCGATGGCGGCGATGTGCTCGGGGGTGTTGCCACAGCAGCCGCCGGCAATGTTGACGAGGCCGGCGTGGGCGAACTCGGTGAAGCGGCGGGCCATGTCCGCGGGCTCGAGGTCGAAGCCGGTGGGGGAGAGCGGATTGGGCAGGCCGGCGTTCGGGTAACAGGAGATGGCGGTGCCGGCTTTGTCGGAGAGCTCCTCGAGAAACGGATACATGAGGTCCGGGCCGAGGGAGCAGTTGAGGCCGACGGAGAAGGGATGGGCGTGCTCGACCGCGTTCCAGAAAGCGGCGACGGTCTGGGCGGAGATCATGGTTTCGCCGCCGCGCCCGACAGCGGCGGAGATCATGACGGGGAGTTCTTTCCCATCCTGGTCGAAGACTTCGCGGATGGCGACGAGCGCGGCCTTGGCGTTGAGCGCGTCGAAGATGGTTTCGACGAGCAGGAGGTCGGAGCCGCCGGCGATGAGGGCGCGGACCTGCTGCGCGTAGGCGGCCTTGACCTGGTCGAAGGTGACGACGCGGAAGCCGGGGTCGTCGGCGTCGGGCGAGTTGGAGAGCGAGACGGTGAGCGGACCGATGGCTCCGGCGACGAAGCGCTGGCGGCCGGTCGAGTTGGCGACGCGGTCGGCCCATTCGCGGCACTGGCGCGCGGACTGCTCGTTGATCTCCCAGGCAAGCTGGTTGAGGAACGGGTCGTCGATGATTTTCTGGTAGAAGGCGGGATCCTTGCGGCCGCCGTGCTCGCGCGGGTCGTCGACGAAGAATTCACTCTGGGCGATGCTGGTGGCGCCAAAGGTGTTGGTCTCGATGATGTCGGCGCCGGCCTCGAGGAAGCGGCGGTGGATGTCGCCGATCATCCCAGGCTGGGTGAGGGTGAAGAGGTCTCCGTTGTTGAGAAGATCTTTTTTGGAGTCGCGGAAGCGGTCGCCGCGGATGTCGGCTTCCTTCATGCCATAGGTGCGGATGGTGGTGCCCATGGCGCCGTCGATGATGGCGATGCGGTCGTGAAGAATGCGGCGCAGCGGATGCTGGGAAAAGTCAGTCATGCGTCAGGGGAAAGCGATGGTGCTCCTTCCTGATCGTAGCGAAAGCGGGGGGAAAAGACTCAATGGATGCGGGAGAACGGCGCCGCGCTTCATTGGAAGCGCAGAATCCTGAATTGAACGGGGTTAGTATTTCGCGCC
>JASIAO010000438.1 GCA_030041955.1 Acidobacteriaceae bacterium
GCGGTTCGCCTCCGCCATCGCGTGATAGTTTTGTCCGCCGACAACCTGGAGGCGCCACAGTCCGAAAACAAGCGTGACCAGCACCGCCGCAATCACATACTGGATGACGGTGAGCCGTGCAGCGGGCAGTTTTTCTTCGCGGTTCAGCACGAGAGCTTCCAGCTCCCCGGGCGCACCAGCATCGCACGAACCGGGCCCGGACAGGGAGGGAATTACATCAAGAATAACGCGATTCCGGGCAGACTAAGATCTCGCCTTCGAGATGAAAAGGACTCGCCATGGTTTCCCGCGAATGGTCCGACCACTCTACGGAGGTAAGATTCGCCTTTGCCATGACATACCGTGCTCGCCCCCCGAATTTCTTCATTGAATCCGCACCCGGAAGTGGCTACAACAATGAACATGTCTCGAATCAGGAGCGGTCCGGCCCAGCGCCCGGTGAATGGGCGCGGACCTTCCCGCGCCGCGGCGAAAATCGGCGCGGCCAAAGACAGTTTTCTTCCCGCGCGGCCCATCAGCCTGCGCACTCTCGGCGATTACCTCGACCTTTCCCCGGCAACCATCTCCCTCGTGCTCAACAACGCGCCGGGCGTTCGCTCCATTCCTCAGGAAACTCGCGACCGCGTGATCGCCGCCGCGAAGAAATTCGACTACCGCCCCAGCTTTTTCGCCCGCTCTCTGCGCCGCCGCCAGAGCTTTTCTATCGGCGTTCTGGTTCCCGAGCTCAGCGACGGCTACTCCGTCCTCGTGATGAACGGAATTGAGGAAGTCCTCATCGAGGAGGGTTACTTTTATCTCACCGCCAGCCATCGGCGCAAGGCCGATCTCATCGAGGAGTATCCCGGCCTCCTGATGGAGCGCTCTGTCGAAGGCTTCATCGTTATCGATACGGCTCTCCAGCATAGTCTGTCCTTGCCGGTGGTCGCCGTGGCCGGCCACAAGGCTCTGCCCGGTGTCACCCGCATCGTGCTCGACCACGCGCGCGCTGCCGAGCTGACCCTCCACCATCTGGTCCAGCTCGGTCACCGCCACATCGCCTTCATGCGTGGGCAGCCTTTCAGCTCCGACTCCGCCGACCGCTGGAAGAGCCTGATGGCCCTCGCCAAAAAGCTCGGCCTCGAAGTCCACCCCGATCTGGTGGTGCAACTGGAGCAGAATCTCTCTACACCGGAGCTTGGTTACCCAGCAGCCCGGCAATTACTGGCGCAGAAGCGGCCCTTCACCGCGCTCGTCTCCTACAACGACATCGCGGCCATCGGCGCCATCCGTGTCTTCCGCGACTACGGCCTGCGCGTTCCCGACGACATTTCGGTTATCGGCTTCGACGACGTCCAGGGCGCGCTCTATCACACCCCCAGCATCACCACCATTCGCCAGCCGCTCAACAGCATGGGCACCACGGCGGCGCAGATCCTGCTCGATCGCATTCGCGGCGCGCGCAAATATCCTGACGAAGTGCCCATTGTCCCCGAGCTGATCATCCGTGAATCCACCGCACCCCCCAACCCGCACCGCGCCCGAAAGAAATAGGACGCAGGATCGCCACTCGATGTCCCCGTCGCGCACGCACGCTCCCCGCTTCTGGCTCCTCTGTGCCGGTTTTGTCGTCTGCGGCATCGTTACGGTGCTGCCCGGCCCGCTGTTGCCCGTGCTGGCTTCGCGCTGGGGATTGCCCGACGTGCAGTCCGGTGGGTTCTTCGCCGCGCAGTTCCTCGCCTCCACGGCGGGCGCCGTCGTCTCGCCCTGGCGGCTGCGCCGCAGCCTGCCCGGCGGCTTTGTCCTCATGAGCGCCGGCATTCTGCTCCTTGCGGTGGCCGCGTTCATTGCAGGACCCGGTGCCGGGCACCCTCTGGCCCTGGCCGCCTTTGCGCTCATCGGCCTTGGCATGGGTCTCTCCATCACCGCCACCAACCTCACCGTGGGCGCAACGGCCAACGACCGCGGCCGCCGGCTCTCCATCGTGAACCTCTGGTGGGGCGTGGGCGCCCTCGCCTGCCCGTGGGTGATCGCCTGGGCAGAGCACTCCGGACGCCTGCGCCCGCTGCTGCTGGGCGTCGCTCTGGCCGCCGCAGCCATGTTCGCTGCGCTTGCGCCGCTTCTGCGCGTACAGGTAGAGTCGGCTCCCCGGGCGCGAACCGCTTTCTCTTCGCAGCTCGGCACGCTCGCCTTCTTTGCCTTCTTTCTCTTCCTCTATGTCGGGGTTGAGAACACCGTCGGCGGCTGGATCGCCACCTACGCCCACCGCTTCAGCGGATTCACTCTCGCCGATGCGAGTCTCACCGTTTCGGTTTACTGGATGGCGCTGCTCGCCAGTCGCGCCCTCACCTCGCTGGCGCTGTGCAAGGTCTCAGAGAGCGCGGTTTTGTTTCCCGGTCTTGTGCTCGCCCTCGCCGCCGTCGCCGCGCTGGTGCTGCCGCACGCCCCCGCCATCGTGCTGCTGGCAGTTGCCGCTGCCGGTTTCGGTTTCGGCCCCATTTTCCCGTTGGGCGTTTCGCGCATGCTCGCGCGCCTGAGCGATCATCGCCAGACTGGCTGGGTCTTTGCCATGTGCGGCAGCGGCGGAGCCGTCCTGCCCTGGCTCACCGGCTTGATTTCCACTCGATCCGCCTCGCTGCGGGTCGGCTTCGCCGTTCCTGTGGCCGCAGTGGCCATGATTCTGGTGCTGGCTCTGGTGGAAAACGCCGTGCTGCGCAAGCCGGAACCCACTCCGATCCCGGTCGCGCAACAGGGAGCGGGCTAGAGCTTCTCGTAAAACTCGCAGGCCGAGCAGGAAATGTACACGCCGCCGGGAATCCCGCGCTCGCGGTCCTTCACACGCTTCACAATGCGCGTCGGCTTGGAGCACTTCGGGCAATCCGTGCTCTTGGTCGTGTCCATCATCTTCTTGCGGTCGGCTGTCTTGGCAATCTTGGCCATCGTGGTGCTCCTCAGGGATCTCGTTGCGCGTGCGAGGTCCTGGGCTTCGCGGGAATCGCCTGATCTGTGCAGGGAAGTTGCGGGAAGCCGCTC
>JASIAO010000439.1 GCA_030041955.1 Acidobacteriaceae bacterium
GTCTACAGCCCACTGCGCGACGCGCATCCCCAAGGCGCAATCGACGACCCGCTCTCCGACCTCATCCGCCGCGCCATCATCGATAGCGACAACGCCGCTTCCGACGAGCTGCTGTACCTCATCGGCGGGCCCGCCGTCGCCAACGATTACGTCCGCGCCCTCGGCATCTCCGGCATCAGCATCCGCGACACCGAGGCGGCCGAAAACCGTGACGAGCGTCTCGAGAATCGCAACGTTGCCCAGGCCCGCTCGCTCGTCGCTTTGCTCCGCCGCCTCGCCGACCGCTCCCCGCTCACCCCCGGGCACACCCAGCTCCTGCTGGGCTGGATGGAGTCCTCCCACACCGGCGACCATCGTCTGATGCCGCTGCTGCCACCCGGTACCGTCGTCGCCGGCAAGACCGGGACCTCCGGAGCGGACCGCAGATATCTGAATGCCACGAACGACGTCGGCCTTATCACCCTCCCCGATGGCCGCCGGCTCGCCATCGCCGTGCTCGTCGCCGACGCGACCGCACCCGAGGCCGTCCGCGAACACGTCATCGCCCAGACCGCCCGGGCCGTGTATGACGCCGCAACCGCCTCCAAATGAATGGGCCGCTGCCGCGGAAGCTCGCCGCTCTCCTGCTAATCTTTTCCATTCCATTGAATTTGCTTCGCTTAGGCCGTAAACTTGTTATACGGCCCCTCTATGCTCCGGCTCACCAAAAAAGCCGATTACGGCCTGATGGCTCTCAAGTTCCTGGCTGAACACCCCGACGCGCCCTCGCTCAGCGCCCGTGACATCGCTCAGGCCTACCATATTCCGCCGCAGTTGCTGGCCAAGATCCTCCAGCGCCTGGCGAAGGTCGGCATTCTGCGCTCGCACGCCGGCATGTCCGGAGGGTACTCGCTGCTCAAATCGCCGCGCGAAATCTCCGCCTTCGAGGTCATCCACGCCATCGACGGCCCGCTCTTCATCACTTCCTGCGGACCCAGCCACAGCGGTTGCGACCTCACAGACTCCTGCACCATCAAGGAGCCACTGGCTCGCGTCAACGACTCCATCTCAGACCTGCTGCGCAACATCACCATCTCCGACCTGGCCGAGACCGACGTTGCCGCGCGTCCCACACCCGCGCAGGACCTGGTGACCATCCGGATGTAGCGGGATGAACCTCCCCATCTACCTCGACAATCACGCCACCACGCGCCTCGATCCGCGCGTCCTGGACGCGATGATGCCGTACCTCACCGATGCCTACGGCAACGCCGCCAGCCGCAGCCACTCCTTCGGATGGGCCGCAGAGCAGGCCGTTGAAACCGCGCGCAATCAGATCGCCCAGCTCATCGGGGCCTTGCCTAAAGAGATCGTCTTCACCTCCGGCGCCACCGAGAGCAACAACCTCGCGCTCAAAGGCGTCGCGGAGAGCGCCCGCGCCGCCGGACAGACGCCGCACCTGGTCACCCAGGCCACGGAGCACAAAGCCGTGCTCGATGTCTGCACCTGGCTCGAAAAGCAGGGCTGCCGCGTGACCATCCTCCCGGTTGATTCCGACGGCCGTGTCCGCCTCGACGACCTCCGCCGCGCCCTTGACCATCAGGCCACCATCGTCTCCATCATGATGGCCAACAACGAGATCGGAACCCTGCAGCCCATCGACGAAATCGGCGCGCTCTGCCGCGAGCGCGGCGTCCTCTTCCACACTGATGCCGCCCAGGCGATCGGCAAAATCCCCGTGGAGGTGAGCCGCAGCGCGATCGATCTGCTCTCCATCTCCGGCCACAAGCTCTACGGACCCAAAGGCATCGGCGCTCTCTACGTGCGCCGCCGCAGCCCGCGCATCGCTATTGCCGAGCAGATCCATGGCGGAGGCCACGAGCGCGGCATGCGCTCCGGAACTCTCAATGTCCCCGGCATCGTCGGCCTCGGCGCAGCCTGCGTGCTGGCCGCAGCGGAGATGCAGGCCGAATCCACGCGCCTCGCCGCCCTCCGCGACCGCCTCCAGGCAAAGCTCACCGCCGCCCTCGACCACGTTCAGGTGAACGGCTCGCAGGAGCACCGTCTCCCCGGCAATCTGAACATGACTTTTCACGGCGTCGACAGCGAATCGTTGATGATGGGAGTCAAAGAGGTCGCGCTGTCGAGCGGATCGGCCTGCACCTCAGCCAAAATCGAGCCTTCCCACGTCCTGCGCGCCCTCGGCCTCAGCGAAGAAGCCGCGCACTCCAGCCTCCGCTTCGGCATCGGGCGCTTCAACACCGAAGAGGAGATCGACTTCGTTGCCCACCGCCTCACCGACGTGGTGACGAAGCTGCGCGAGCTGTCGCCCGCCTGGGCCGACCTAACCTGAGCGGGTGCCCCACATCTGCCCGGTTTTGGCAGATGTGGGATGAGCATTACTCCGCCTCCACCACCACGCACTTCAGATACTCTGTCTCCGGAATATTCAGCACAACGGGATGATCCGCCGCCGCGCCGCGCACCTCCACGAGCCGCACCCGCCGCCGCGCATCGCCCGCCGCCGCCCGCAGCGTCTCCATAAACTCGCTCAGCCCCACATGGTGCGAGCACGAGCACGTTACCAGCCGCCCGCCTGGCCGCAGCATCTTCAACGCCCGCAGATTCAGCTCGCGATACCCGCGCAGCGCGCCCTCCACCGCGCGTCGCGTCTTGGC
>JASIAO010000440.1 GCA_030041955.1 Acidobacteriaceae bacterium
TTCGTGGTGTCGACGTGGCTGGGCTGGCTGATCTTTATCGCGATCTTCCTGCACAAGATTCCGGTAGGGTTCACGGTGGCGTCGGTGACGCTGGCCTCGGGACGGTCGCGGCGCGCGGCGGTGCTGTCGGCGTCGTTGCTGGGCGCATCGACCCTGGCTGGAGTGCTGGCGATCAGCCTGATTCCGAGCTGGGTGCGGGTGGGATTGCCGGTTTCGGCGGGTGTGACGATGTATGTTGCAGCGACGGACCTGCTGCCGGAGGTGAACCGCGAGCCGGGCATCCGGATGGCGGTGGTGTTCTTTCTGGGCGTCGGGATTTTCCTAGTGATCCGGCTGCTGGCGCCGGTGTAACGGCTGCTGTCACTTGTGGAAGAAGAGGCTGTAGAGCAGGATGAGCAGCACCGCGCCGCTGACGGCGACGTAGAGGCGGTCGCGCTCGAAGAAAAATCCGATGACGCACATACCCACGCGGGCCACAGGCGTGGCGATGAGGATGAGCAGGCCGAGCATGATGATGCTGCGCGGCTGGAGGGTGCGGACGCCGGTGGCCGCTCCGGTAAGGGTGGAGTACTGCGCGGGCTCGCCGTGGAACTCGCGGTAGTCGGAGGGTTTGCCGTGGCTTTGCGCAACGTAGAGGACGCCGCCGATGAGGACGAGGGCCGCAGCGATCAGCACGCCGGTGCGCAGCATGAAGCTGACCCAGACCTCGATGCGTTTGTCGTTCCAGCTCATGCGCTCAGATCCTCCGCACGCTGTTGACGATCATCTCGATGCCCATGGCGATGATCAGGAGAGAGAAAACAACCTTGAGGGTGCGCACAGGGGCCTTTACCAGCAGACGTGAGCCAATGAGCGAGCCGCCGAGGACGCCAAGCATGACGGGCATAACGAGTCCTGGGGCGAGGTAACCGCTGTGCAGGTAGAGGCCGGCGCTGGCGGCGGCGGTGACGCCGATCATGAAGTTGCTGGTGGTGGTGGAAACCTTGAAGGGCAGGCGCATGGCCTGGTCCATGGCGATGACCTTGACCGCGCCGGAGCCGATGCCAAGCAGACCGGAGAGGACGCCGGCCATCCACATCATGCCGAAACCGAGGGGAACGCGCTGGGCGACGTAAGCCTGATCTCCGTGCCCGGTTGGGAACTGGCCGAGGAGCCGGAGCTTCATGGCGAGGGCGTCGGCCTTCTGGGTGATGACTTCGTGCTGGGCCTTGAGCGAAACCCAGGCGGAGTAGAGCAGCACGGCGCCGAAGACGATGCCGATGGCCTGGGTGGGGACTTTGGTGGTGAGCCAGGCGCCGAAGAGCGCGCCGAGGGTGGTGGCAATTTCGAGAAACATGCCGACGCGGATGTTGGAGAAGCCTTCGCGAACGTAGGCGGCGGCCGCGCCTGAGGAAGTCGCGATGACGGAGACGAGCGACGCGCCGATGGCGTAATGGATATCGACGTGGAAGACGATGGTAAGCAGCGGGACGATGACGACGCCACCGCCGAGTCCGCTGAGCGCGCCGAGCAGGCCCGCGCCGAGCGAGGTGACAAAGATGATGATGCAGAACCAGAGCTCGCTCATTGCGGGCTGGCGCTGACAGATGCGCCGGATGGGGTCTTGAGTCGTTCCAACTGGATCATTGGGTAGATAAAACGGCCACGGAATCCGGAGGCAGGCTCAACATCTCCTCCCGAAGGGTAACACCAGGATCGGACGCGAGGACAATGGCGGATCCGATGCGGAGGGGGACCTCGATGGGGTTCCGGGCGATCGAGAAGGCGACGGTGCAGCGGCCGCGCTCCATGACGAGCCACTTCCCTTCTTCGCTGAAGCGAACGCAGACGCCGCTCCGGTCGCCATCGATGAGGTCAGGGGTAGCGCGGCGCAGGGCGATCAGGCGGCGATACCAGTCCAGCATTTCGGCGTGGGGCGGCTGAGAGCGCTCGGCCCAGTCGAGTTTGGAACGCTGGAAGGTTTCAGCAGACTGGGGATCGGGGATGTCATCGGGATTCCAACCGAAGGCGGCAAACTCTTTTTTGCGGCCTTCGGAAACGAGCTTGCCGAGGTCCCTGTCGTGATTGGTGAAGAACTGGAAGGGCGCGGTCGCGGCCCACTCCTCGCCCTGAAAGAGCATGGGGATGAAGGGCGCGGTGAGCTCGATGGCGGCGGCGATTTTGGCGCGGCCAAGGCTGACGAGATGGGAAAGGCGCTCGCCTTTGGCACGATTGCCGACCTGATCGTGATTTTGCGAGTAGCCGAGAAAGCGCCATCCGGGCAGGCCGCGTACGGGGCGGCCATGGATTCGATCGCGGCAGGGGGAGTAGCGGCCGTCGTAGACGTAGACGTCGCGCAGGGATTTGGCGAGGCCGGCGAGGCCGCCGAAGTCGGCGTAGTAGCCGCGGCGATCGCCGGTGAGCACGGTAACCAGCGCGTGATGAAAGTCGTCGCTCCATTGCGCTTCCAGGCCATAGCCGCCGGCTTCAGGGGCGGTGACGAGGCGCGGGTCGTTGAGGTCGCTCTCGGCGATGACGACATAATGGCGGCCGGTTTGAGACTGCAGGGCGCGAACCTCGGAACCGAGCTGCTCCATGAAATTGATGGCGGAGCGGTCGGTGTAGGCGTGAACGGCGTCCAGACGGAGGCCATCGAAATGGTAATCGCGGAGCCACATCAGGGCGTTGTCGCAGAAGAAGCGACGAACCTCGTGCGAGCCGGCGTCCTCGAGATTGACGGCGTCACCCCAGGGGGTGTGGTGCGCGGAGGTGAAATACGGGCCGAATTTGCCGAGATAATTACCGGCAGGTCCGAGGTGGTTATAGACGACGTCGAGGAGGACGGCAAGACCACGAGCATGGCAGGCGTCGACGAAGCGCCTGAGGGCTTCGGGTCCGCCGTAGGGCTGGTGAGGGGCGAAGAGCGCGACGCCGTCGTAGCCCCAGCCCTGGATGCCGGAAAATGAGGCCATGGGCATCAGCTCAACGTGGGTGATGCCGAGGTCGCGGAGGGTGTCGAGTTTCGTCTGGGCGGCATCCAGGGTGCCTTCCGAAGTGAAGGTGCCGATGTGGAGCTCATAAATGATGGCGCTTGCAAGCGGAGGGGCCTGCCAGGCGGTGTCGGTCCATGCAAACGCTCTGTGGTCGAGTACGCGGGAGGGGCCGTGGACGCCCTGCGGCTGCCAGGGCGAGCGGGGATCGGGAACTGCGAGGTCTTCGTCGTCGAGGAAGTACGCATAGTCGCTGCCGGGGCGTGCCGCGTCGACCTCGGCCTGCCACCAGCCGCCGCCGGCGGAGTGGAGCGGATGAAACTGTCCGTCAACCTGGACGCGGACACGCTGGACCTTTGGCGCCCACACGCGAAAACGATGCATGGCGATCTTTGATTCTCCTGTCAGGGAGTGGGTTGAGGCTCTGCCTGGGTGCGGGCCTGGCCGCGATGACGATTACCGTCCTTGCCTTCGAGGTCGAATGCGGCGTTGACGAGAGCGATGTGGGAGAGCGCCTGGGGGAAATTGCCGACCAGACGCTGGCGCTGCACATCGAACTCCTCGGAGAGCAGGCCGAGGTCGTTGCGCAGGGAGAGCAGGCGCTCAAAGAGGCGGCGCGCATCGTCTTCCCGGCCGATACCCCTGAGGCAGCTCACCAGCCAAAAGCTGCAGGCGATGAAGGCGCCCTCGCCAGGAGGCAGGCCGTCTTCCATTCTCTCGGTTTCATAGCGCATGACGAAGCCATCGCGGAGAAGCTCGCGCTCGACGGCTTCGACAGTGCCGCGAACGCGCGGATCGCTGAAGGGCAGGAAGCCGACCAGCGGGATGAGCAGGGCGGACGCGTCCAGCTCGGGGGAGCCGTAGAACTGCGTAAAGGCGTTTTTCTGCTTGTCGAAGCCCATGCGGCAGACCTGATCGTGAATGGCATCGCGGGTTTTCTTCCAGTCGTCGATGGGCGCGTCCATGCCGAGGTGTTCGGCGGTGAGGATAGCGCGGTCAAAGGCGACCCATGCCATGACCTTGGAGTAGGTGAACTGCTTTTTGCCACCGCGGCTCTCCCAGATGCCCTCGTCGGGATCTTTCCAGATCTTCTCAAGATGTTCCAACAGCAGCATGAGAGCCTTAAAGTCTTCTTCGGTGTGTTTGCCGAGACCCTTGAGGGCGTGGAAGAAGGTGTCGAGCATCTCGCCGTAGATGTCGAGCTGAACCTGCGTGGCGGCGGCGTTGCCTATGCGAACAGGGGTGGAATTTTCGTAGCCTGGGAGCCAGTCGGCTTCCCACTCGGTGAGAGCGCGCTCGCCCTTGAGGCCGTACATGATCTGGACCTGATCCGGGCTGCCGGCGATGGCACGCAGGAGCCAGTCCTGCCACTCGCAGGCTTCGTCGAAGTAGCCGGCGGTGGTCATGGCGAGCAGGGTGAAAGTGGTGTCGCGGAGCCAGCAATAGCGGTAATCCCAGTTGCGCGAGCCTCCGATGGATTCGGGGAGCGAAGTGGTGGGGGCGGCGACAACGCCTCCGCTGGGGCGGAAGGTCATGGCTTTGAGGGTGATGAGGGAGCGCTCGACGGCCTCGCGCCAGGCGCCGTCATAGTTCATCTTCTTAACCCAGCGGGTCCAGAATTTCTCGTTCTCCTTCAGAGCCTTCAGGGCGTCGATGGGTTTGGGATCGGGCTTAAACGAATCGCCATAGGTGAGGGTGAACCAGACGCGGTCGCCTTCGCTGACGGTGAAGTCGGCGACGGTTTTCAGGTCTTCTCCGTGAACCGGGACCGAGGCGCGCAGGACGGCGACGCCGGGGCCGGCGACAGCGCGGATGCCTTCGTCGATCGCGGTGACCCAGGGCACTGTGCGGCCGTAATCGAAGCGCAGCGAGAGGGTCGAACGGAGATTCATGGTCCCGCGAAGGCCGTCGACGATGCGGACGATATCGGAGTTCTCGCCGCGAACGGGCATGAAATCGACCAGGCGAACGGCGCCGTCGGAGGTTTCGAAGGTGGTTTCGAGGATGAGGGTGTGATCGCGATAGCAACGGCTGGTGCGCCAGGCGTTGCCGGCCGGGCATATGGTCCAAAAGCCGTTCTCTTCGGATCCGAGGAGCGAGGCGAAGCAGGCGCAGGAGGAGAAATCGGGCCAGCAAAGCCAGGCGATGCAGCCGTTGCGGTCAACGAGCGCGGCGGTTTCGCAGTCGCCGATGAGTGCGTAGTCTTCGATCTTCGAGGCCATATTTTGCGGTCGGTTACTGCTCGTGATAGTTGCGCATCAGCCCTCCGTCGACGAGGAAAGTGGCGCCCGTTACATAAGATGCGTCGTCGGAGGCTAGAAAGGCCACCATGGCGGCGACATCATCGACGGTGCCGAGGCGGCCGAGCGGGATATTGCGGAGGAGCGCGTCGAGTTTGGGTTTGTCAGCGAGCAGGGCTTTGTTGATTGGGGTAGTGATGGCGCCGGGAGCGATGTTGTTGATGGTGATACCGAGCGGGCCGAGCTCGACGGTGAGGTTGCGCATCATCATGCGCATGCCACCCTTGCTGCAGCAATAGGTGGTGAAACCGGGGAAGGCCATGTCTTCGTGGACGGAGCTGATATTGATGATCCGGCCTGGCTTTTTTGCCTCGCGCAGGCGGCGGACAAAGGCCTGGGCGAGAAAAAACGGGCCGCGCAGGTTGACGGCCATGACCTTGTCGTACTCCTCTTCCGTGGTGTCCCAGAAATCGGAGCGGATTTCCATGCCTGCGTTGTTGATAAGGATGTCGGCGCTGCCGAAGCGCTTCCAGGCTTCGTCGACGAGGCAGCGGACGTCATTCATGCTGGTGACGTCGGCCAGGACGACTTCGCCCTCGCCCGAGCCGGCGCAGTCGCCGATGGCTTTGAGGGTTTGTTCGGCGCCGGCCTCGCTGCCGATGTAGTCGATGATGATTTTGGCGCCCTCGCAGCCGAGGCGCCTGGCGATTCCCTGCCCGATGCCGGAACCGGCTCCGGTGACGATGGCGACTTTTCCCTGCAATCGCTGCATGGCGCAGACTCCCCCTCTTTTGACGGTCCTGGAGATGAGATGCCGAAAACAGCCTCTTCCGGCACTCGGGAACCGGCAGGGTTCGGACCGCGTATTCCTTGCTGTACGCAGGGAACGGGCGCGGGGGCGGTTAGCTTCCGAGCGCTCAGGA
>JASIAO010000441.1 GCA_030041955.1 Acidobacteriaceae bacterium
CGGGAATCTCCTGACCGGGAGTCCGGCGTCCAGCCGGGCTCCCGCCTCCTGAGCGCCCGGCCCCATCAGAGATTCTGATCGACGGGAGTTAAACAAGAATGGCACTCGCAAAACGAAACGAAGGCGCCAAGGTCAACGCCAATATCAACGTCACCCCCATGGTGGACGTGATGCTGGTGCTGCTGATCATTTTCATGGTCATCACGCCCATGCTCAACAATAAGGTGAACGTCGACCTGGCCAACACCACGACCGCGACCGCCATGGACGACGCCAACAAGTCCGACGCCGTCGTCGTGGCCATCACGCGCGATAGCCGCGTCTATCTGGGACAGGATCAGACCACCATCGCCGCGCTCGGCACCCAGGTCAAGGACGATCTCGAGAACAAGACGGACAAGATGGTCTATTTCCGCGCCGATGCCCGCGCTCACTATGGCACGGTCATGGACGCGATTGACGCTGTGCGGACCGCAGGTGTCGAGGAAATCGGCATGCTGACTGAGAACACAGAGCCCAATGGCCCCGCGATTCCCGGCGGCCAATAGCCCGGAATGCGGTTGAGGAAACGAGGAACTGACTTATGGCAATGAGCGTAGGTAGTGCGGGTGCCCTGAGCGCCGAACCCAACGTAACGCCTCTCATCGATGTGCTGCTGGTGCTGCTGATCATCTTCATGGTCATCGTGCCGGTGACGCCCAAGGGCCTCGACGCCCTGGTGCCCCAGCCCCCCAAGAACCCCCAGCAGACGCAGCCCAACGACCGGACCATCGTTGTGCAGATTGCCGGCGGCGCCAACGGTATGCCCAGCTACAAGATCAACGAAACCGACGTGGCGGCCAACGACCTGGAGGATCAGCTGAACAAGATCTACTCCATCCGCGCCGAAAAGGTGATGTTTGTCAAAGGCGATCCCAACCTGGACTTCCAGGAGGTCGCTCATGTCATCGATATCGGCCACTCCGTCGGAGTCGATCACATCGGTCTGATCACGCCCAAGATCGAAGCGGGCCAGTAGCTCCATTGCATTTGCGCCGGGACCCGGAGCGCGCCTTGCACTCCGGTACCCTTGCCGAATGCTGTGGACACATTACAATCGTTTTGATAACCACGTTTTCCGCCCAGTTTTGAGGCTCCTGGCGAGCTGAAGGAGAAGACAGACAGCATGAATCGAATCGCACGTTTGCCGGTGATGGCCGCCGCCACCATTCTGCTGGTGGTCTCCGCCACTGGCTGTAAGCGCCTGGAGGCCCGCGATCAGCTCAATAAGGGAGTAGAGGCCTACAAAGAAGCCAAGTACGAAGAGGCTATCGACCACTTCCAGAAGGCGGTGAATCTCGATCCCACCTATCCCATGACCCGCACTTACCTCGCCACTGCCTATGCGCAGGAGGTCGTTCCGGGTCTCGATTCGCCGGATAACGAGAAGAGCGCTCAACTGGCCATCAACGAGTTTCAGAAGGTCCTCGCCGCCGATCCGACTGACAGTACCGCGCTCAAGCAGATTGCCACGATGTATTACGACCTGAAGCAGTGGGATCTGGCCAAGCAGTGGCAGCTCAAGGTGCTCCAGGTGGATCCCAAGGATGCCGACGCCGCCTACACCATCGGCGTCATCGACTGGACCCAGGCCTATGCCAATGCCGTGAAGGCGCTGCAGGGCGCCGGGATGCAGGACGACAGCCAGGGCAATCCCAAAATGCCCAAAAAGGTATGCTCCGATATTGAGCAGCAAAACACGCCCCTCGTCACCGAGGGCCTGAATTACCTGCAGAAAGCTGTCGATATCCGGCCCAGCGACGACGAAGCCATGGTCTACCTGAACCTGATGTATCGCCGCAAGGCGGACCTCGAATGCGGGAACGATGCGGCCCGCAAGGCCGATCTTGCCCAGGCCGATATGTGGCGCGAGAAAGCCCTCGGCACCCGCAAGGCCAACGAGGAGAAAGCCAACTCCAAGGTCAACGGCGTGGTGATGCAGTAAGCCTCGCCGCCCCATCCACCTCCGAGGCCCTCGCCCCGTGCGAGGGCCTTCGCTTTTCCACTGTACGCTGAACGCTGTACGCTGAACGCTGTGTTCCAACGCATCCTCATCGCCAATCGGGGCGAAATCGCCCTCCGTATTCTGCGCGCCTGCCGTGAACTCGGCATCGGCGCCGTCGCCGTCTATTCCGATGCGGATCGTGCCGCCCCGCATGTTCTCGAATCCGACGAGGCTTACCGGCTCGGCCCCGCGCCCGCTGTCGACTCTTACCTGCGCGGCGACCTGATCCTCGACATCGCGCGCCGCTCCGGCGCTGACGCCATCCATCCCGGCTACGGATTCCTCTCCGAGAACGCCGCCTTCGCTCAGGCCTGCGAGCAATCCGGGATTAAATTCATCGGGCCCCCGTCCTCGGCCATGCGCGCGCTCGGCTCCAAGACGCTCGCCCGCCAGGCGGCAGACCGCGCCGGCATGCCGCGCACCCCCGGATCTGTCCACGGCCTCGCCTCGCTCGATGAGGCGCGCTCCGTGGCCGCATCCATCGGCTATCCCGTCATGCTGAAGGCCGCGGCCGGCGGCGGCGGCAAAGGCATGCGAGCCGTCTCGCGCCCCGAAGATCTACCCTCCGCCTTCGATTCCGCCCGCAGCGAGGCCGAACGCGCCTTCGGCTCCGGCGAAGTCTACCTGGAGAAGCTGATCGAGCGCCCGCGTCACGTCGAAATCCAGATCCTCGCTGACGAGCACGGCCACTGCGTCTCCCTCGGAGAGCGCGAGTGCTCCGTGCAGCGCCGTCATCAGAAGGTCATCGAGGAGGCGCCCTCGGCCGTCGTCGGCCCCGATCTGCGCCGCCGCATGGGCGAAGCCGCCGTGCGCCTGGCGCTCACCGCCGGCTACACGAATGCCGGTACCGTAGAGTTTCTCCTCGACGAGGATCAGAACTTCTACTTCCTCGAAGTGAACACGCGCCTCCAGGTGGAGCATCCCGTCACCGAGCTGGTCACCGGCCTCGACCTGGTTCATCTGCAGATTCGCATTGCCCAGGGCGAGCCGCTGCCCTTCACGCAGCAGGACATCCATCTCCGCGGACACGCGATGGAGTGCCGCATCTACGCCGAAGACCCCGACAACGGATTCCTGCCTTCCCCCGGCCGTATCACGCGGCTGCTCCAGCCCGGCGGTCCCGGCATCCGCGAAGACTGCGGCATTTACGAAGGCTGGGTCGTCCCCATGGACTACGACCCCATGCTCTCGAAGCTGATTGCCTATGCCCCCACGCGCGAGCTGGCTATCGCCCGCCTGCTGCGTGCGCTCGACGAGTACGTCATCGGCGGCATTCGCTCGAACCTCGGACTCTTCCGCCGGCTCCTGCGCGATCCGGATTTCCGCGCCGCCCGCATCGACACCGGCTATCTCGACCGTCTGCTGGCCCAGCCCGCTCCGCTCCATCCCTCTTCCGCAGCGCCGGACAACGCCGCGGCCATCGCCGCCGCGGTTTTCGAAGCGATGAAGCCTTCCGCTGCACCCTCCGCATCCGTCGCTCCCGCCAGCGCGTGGAAATCCGCAGCCCGCCGCGAAGCCACCGGAGGCGCGCCGCGCGCATGAAGCTGGAAATCGAAATCGGCGGACAGACGCGCGAAGTCGCAATTGAGGCCGGCGAAGCGCCAGGGCTGTGGCGCGCCCTCATCGACGGCGAAGCGGTGGAGGCCGATGCCCGCCTGCTCCGCCCCGGCGTCCTCTCGTTGCTGATCGACGGCTGCTCGCACCGCGTGGTGCTCGACGCGGATTCCGCCGATCCCACGCTGCACCTCGGCGCGCGCCGCATTCCCTACACGGTCGAAGATCCTCGCTCGTTGCGCTTCCGCCGCCGTCACGCAGGCGCCGAAGGCCCTGCTGTCATCAAGGCCTCCATGCCGGGGCGCGTGGCGCGTGTGCTCGTCGAAAAGGGCCAGGCCGTCGCCGCGCATCAGGGCGTCGTCGTCATCGAAGCCATGAAGATGCAGAACGAGCTGAAGTCCCCTAAAGAGGGCCGCGTCGCCGACCTTCGCGTCGCGCCCGGCGACACGGTCGCTTCCGGCGACGTGCTGGCCGTGATCGAGTAGCGACGCTCGGATTGGCCGCAGATCGTCTGGTCACGAGTTTCGTGTTACACTGAAATCGTGAAGACTTCTCTTCGCAACGTCACCATCACGCTCGAGGAAGAGGTTGCTCGCTGGGCTCGCGTCGAAGCCGCGCGTCGCGATACGAGCGTCTCCCGTTTGCTCGGCGGCATTCTGAAGGAGCGGATGGTAGAGACTGACGAGTACGAAAAGACTATGCGTCTCGCACTCGCCGGTAAGCCCCTTTTCAAGAGCGATGGCAAGTACCTGACGCGAGACGAAGTCCATGACCGCGCCCGTCTTCGTTGACACAAATGTCCTCATTTACTGGGTGGACGGCACAGACCCTGCCAAACAGCGGCAGGCATCCTTGTGGATGGCGGAGCTGTGGGGCAGGCGAACAGGCCGCACCAGCTTTCAGGTTTTGCAGGAATTCTTCGTCGCTGCGTCCCGCAAGAATCCAGGAGCCCGGAAACAGCTCAGGGCCGAAGTGCGGCACCTTCTCGCCTGGCGCCCAATCGCGGTCGATGGTGCCATCATCGACAGTGCCTGGAAAATTCAGGATCGCTACCGCCTCTCCTTCTGGGATTCACTCATCGTTGCCGCCGCGAAAGCTGCGTCCTGCCGCTGGCTTCTTACGGAAGACCTCCAGGACAGTCAGGTTCTTGACGGAGTAACCATCGTCAACCCGTTCCTTCGCAACCCGGAGGACCTTTCGGCATAGCCTTCCTGTCAGCCGGCTTTCCGGCCTACTCCCTGCTCGCCACTCCCTGTTCCTTATAGACAACCCCGCCCTTCATCACAAACTGCACGTGCTCCACCGCCGTAATGTCCTCCAGCGGATTGCCCGGCACCGCGATCACATCCGCGTAGTATCCCGGCCTGAGCTGTCCAACTTCGTTCTGCCAGGTCAAAATCTTCGCCCCGTTCAGATAATCCGCCTGCAGCACCCCAGCCGGCGTCATCCCGTACTTCACCATCAGCTCGAACTCCCGCGCCTGCGTGCCGTGCGGGAACGGTCCCACGTCGGAACCGACGGCGAACGGAATCCCCGCGGCGACCTGCCGCTTGAATTCGTGAATCTTGTAGTCCAGCATCGCGTGCTCGTGCGCCGCGGCCTCCGGCGTCGGCGCATGGTCCGCGAAATACTCGAAGATCGTGAACGTCGGCACCGCGGGAATGTGTTTCTCCTTCATCAGCTGCATCGTCACGTCGCTCAGCTGGGTCGCATGGTCGATCGAGGCCACGCCGGCCTTCACCGCGAACAGCGCGCCAGGCTCGCCCTGGTCGTGCACACCCACATTCGTGTCAAGCCGCGCCGCTTCCGCCACCGCCGCCTTGAGCTGATCCTCCGTGTACTGATACGGCGTGTGAAACTCCCAGAACTCCGGATCGCCCTGCTGCGGGCCGAGCTGGTTGAGCGCGCACACTGGATCGCCGAGGCATGGCGCCGACCCAGCAGGCACCATCTGGTCGCGTCCCGTCTCATAGACCTTCACGAAGGTCGAGCCTTCCTTGTGCTGCTCGCGGATCGTCTCCACGATCTGTTCCGCATCGTTCGCGTAATCCGCATTGCCCAGCACATGCTGCTCCGGATTGAACCCGATCGCATCCTCGTGCCCGCCCAGGATCGAAATAGCCATGCCGCTGATGCGCAGACGCGGTCCCGGAATCAGCCCCTCGTCGATCGCCCGCTTCACCGCGGTGTCCGCCGGCCCCGCGCCCTCCGTGCCCATGTCGCGCTCCGATGTAAACCCCGCCATCAGGTCAGCCTTCGCCGACAGAGTCGCCTGGATGGTCCGTTCCGGCACGGATTCCACCACCGTCTGCAGATCCTCCGCCGTGCCCGGATGCAGGAAAAGGTGCACGTGCGCGTCGATCAGCCCCGGCATCAGCGTGGTATCGCCCAGATCGATCACCTGCGCTCCCGCGGGATGCTCGACCGATGCGCCGGCCGCCTTGATCCGGTCGCCTTCCACCAGCACCTCGCCCGGCGTGACAATCTTCCCGCTCTCCACGTCGAAGAGCCGCGCCGCGTGCAGCACAATGGGCCGCGCGTTCGCCGGCGTACCCTCCGGAGCAGCCTGCGCCTGCGCCAGGGCAGGCGCAGAGACGAACAACGCCAAAGCCGTCAGCAGAAAGCCGTATGTTTTCATCCATTCCCCCAAACGGTTTCCCAGCATAGCAGAGCCTCTGGCACGTTTGAGCTATTTTGCTGCGTTAGCGCGGTGCTATCCTTGGCTGAAAATGGACTCCCCAGCGATCGCTACCCACGCTCTTACCCGGCGTTTCGGCCAATTTACTGCAGTCGACAACGTCACGCTCAGCGTGGCCCCGGGCCAGTTTTTCGGATTTCTCGGACCTAACGGCGCCGGCAAATCGACCACCATCAAAATGCTCACCGGCCTGCTCGAGCCGACTTCCGGCAAGATCGAAATCCTCGGCATGGATTTCGCCACCCATGCCCTGGAGGCCAAGCGCCAGATCGGCGTCGTCCCCGAAGGCCTCGCGCTCTTCGGACGCCTCACCGCCTCGGAATACCTCCGCTTCGTCGCTCGCATGTACGGCCTCGACCGCGACACCGCCAACCGGCGCACCGACGAGCTGCTCGACTTTATGAATCTGGCGAATGAGCCGAAAAAGCTGGTCACGGATTTCTCGCACGGCATGCAGAAGAAGCTCGCCCTCGCCGCTGCCGTCATCCACGGCCCGAAAGTGCTCTTTCTCGACGAGCCCTTCGAAGGCGTGGACGCCGTGGCCGCCGGAACGCTGAAAGCCATGCTGCAGCGCATGATCGAGCGGGGCGCAACCATCTTCCTCACCTCGCACGTGCTGGAGATCGTCGAACGCCTCTGCAGCCACGTCGCCATCATCCATCAGGGCCGCCTCGTCGCCAACGGCTCACTCGAGGAGCTGCGCCGCGGCGTTGCCGCCAGCCTCACCGGTCCTGAAGCCGATGAGAAGCTCACCCTCGAGGAAATCTTCCTGCGCATCGTCAGCGGCTCGCCGGGCGAAAGCGCCGACGAAGCGTTGCAGGAGCTCTCATGGCTGGCGTAGAGGGAGGCATCACTTCCCGTCTTGCGCGCAGGCAGTACGCCGCCCTGGCGTGGATGCGCAGCCGCATCTTCTTCAACTCCCTGCGCACCGCGCGCGGCGGCGCCGAGCTGGGCGCCAACATCATGTCGATCTTCTTCACCGCGCTCATCGCCTTCGGCCCTTCCGTCGGCCTCGGCATCGGCGCGTACGCCATGCTGGTGCAGGGCCATCCGCACGGCGTCGTTCTGCTCCTGTGGATCCTCTGCCTCGTGTGGCAGTTCTTCTCCGCCATGGCCCCCGCGATGGCCGGGCAGAACCCGGAAATGACCCACCTGCTCCGCTTCCCCGTCAGTTTCGGCTCGTGGGTTCTCCTCTATTTGTTCTACGGATTCCTCGCGCCCTCCACCATCATCGGTGTTTTGTGGACCATCGCCATCGGCGTGGGCATCACCATCGCGCGCCCTGAGCTCCTGCCGTGGGCGGCCGTGACCCTCGCTGTTTTCGCCTTCTTCAATCTGCTGCTGTCGCGCACCATTCTCGCCTGGGTGGAGCGCTGGATGTCGCAGCGCCGCTCGCGCGAAATCGTTACCGGGATTTTTCTGTTCCTCGCGCTGTCCCTCCAGTTGCTCAACCCCGCTCTGCGCCAGGGCCGTCACAGTCTGCCCTTCGGACTCCATCGTGAGACCGTCAGCCTCGTCGGATCGCGCGCCTTCACGCTGCAAAAGGCTCTGCCTCCGGGCCTCGCGGCACAAGCCATTCTCAGCGAGACGGAGAGCAGCGCCGCCAGGCTCGGAGCGCTCGGCTGGCTCGCCGCTTACTCGGTCCTGGTCGCCATTCTGCTCGGCATTCGCCTGCGCTCAGAGAGCCGCGGCGAAAATCTCAGCGAGGCGCCGCGTCGCTCAGCGCCCGCCAAAGCGCGCACCCAGAGCCGTCCGCTTTTCGACTACCCCGGACCTCTGGCCGCCGTCTTTGAGAAAGACC
>JASIAO010000442.1 GCA_030041955.1 Acidobacteriaceae bacterium
TCCTGCAAGCATTGCGAATCGGCTCACCATGCGTCTGAAAGGCCCATAGTGCTCTTGTGGGGAAATGATGTGGTCCCCGCAAACCGGCAATCTCTCATCCGAAAGTTTCCTGCGTCATCAAGCCCATAACTTCGCTTAACAATTTCACCCACGCGTCCCCATATTCTCGCCATCCGCCAATCCGTTGCACTTTGGCCAGCGCCGCTTCGCCCATCCGCTGTTGTAACGCACGATCATCCGCCAGTTCCTGCAACTTCGCAGCAATCGCCTCAGGCGATCGGATGGGAACGATGAAGCCTTCCACTCCATCTGTAAACAAGTCCTCGCCGCCCGTGTTGCAGCTGCTGATCACCGGACAACCGCACGCCATTGCTTGTCCCATTACCATTCCAAAGCCTTCCTGGACCGACGGCAGCACCATCACATGGCTGCCGCTCATGATCGCCGGAAGCTGATCCTGTGGTATGGGCCCCAGGAACTCCACACTCTCCTGCGGCAGTCGTCCGAGCAGTCCTTTCAATTCGGCCTGTATGGCGCCCACCACGCGGAGCCGCTTGCGCGGATGCCTCAATTGCTTGACCGCCTGCAGCAGCCAGGGAATGCCCTTTTGCAGGCTCACCGATCCCACAAACAGCACCTCAAATCGATCGGCGGGCGGCACTGTTACCCGCCGGAAACGATCCAGCCGCACTCCGTACGGAATCTTATGCAGTCTCTCCGCCGGCACGCCCATCTCCACAAATGATCGTCTCGCGAATTCCGATGGCACCGTGATCGCGTCTGCCTGTTCGTACTCAGCTTCTTCCCGCCGGATGATTCGCGGATCGACAATGACCTCCGGCTCCAGCCCCCAGATTTTGAACTCCTCGCGGAGGATTCGATCCTGGTACCGGATGTGCGACCCTCCCCGGTCGCACACGTATTTCCCCCCCATTTGCTGGACTCGCCGGCCCGTCTCCAGACCGGTACTCGAATGTCCCACAAAGACGTCGCAGCTCGGCAGTGTTCTTGCCATCCAGGCGTCGAAGCTGCGAAACATCGCCCAGGCGATATCCCGGTTAATTCCGTCGGAAAGCATGCCCCTGCATCGCAGAACAAGCTGCGGGGTGTGTATCCACGGAAACATGCGCACCTTCTCGCGGTCGAGTCCCTCCCGCTCAAGCCGTCTCCAGGGAAATGTCGAATTGATTCGCTTCAGATATCCGCGTGCATCCAGTTCGCGGGCCAGGTCGAAGTGGTGGAATGTCCCATTCACGCCCAGCACCACTTCAATCCGCCTGGGAGATGCGCTTTGATCCGCCACGTTGCCCTGATTTTATCAAAGCATTTTGCATCCGTCGGGATCCGCCTCGGGCTCAATGTCTGGCCGAGGAATGGTTACCAAAGTCCACGCTACTTCCGTTATCTTGCTCCGTTACTCCTGTCCCATCTACAACTAGTTGCAGCTAACAACGCAGATCTGGGGAACGGGGCTGCTGGGTGGCAGGCAACTGTCGCCCCAGCCCCAATTTTTTCCAGCAGCCGTTCTGATGATCAGACGCCCTTCTGGTACCACTCCACTGTCCGCCGCAATCCCTCGCGAAAATCGACCACCGGCTCGTAGCCCAGCAGTTTCCTCGCCCGCCCAATATCCGCCATCGAATGGCGAATATCTCCGGTCCGCGCGGCCGCATACGCCGGCTTGCCCTTATACCCCGTCAGCTCGCAGAGAATCGCAAATGTCTCATTCAGCGTGATTTGCGATCCGGTCGCCGTATTCATCACCTGCCCCGATACCTGCTCTCGAGGAGCCTCCGCCGCCAACAGGTTCGCGCGCACCACATTGTCGATGTACGTGAAATCCCGGCTCTGCTCACCGTCGCCATAGATGGTCGGTTGTTGCCCGGCCAGCATGCGCTGGCAGAAGACTGCCAGCACTCCCGAATAGGGCGAACTCGGATCCTGATACGGTCCAAAGACGTTGAAGTATCGCAGCACGACCGTCTCCATGCCGTAGACTCGCGCGAACGACCGCATATACTGCTCACCCGCCAGCTTGGCTACAGCGTAGGGGGAGATCGGATCCGGAACCATCTCCTCATGTTTTGGCAGTGTCGGCGTCTCGCCGTATGCCGACGACGATCCCGCATATATCACTCTGCGCACGCCCGCCGCGCGCGCGGCCACCAGCAGGTTCAGGGTGGCGTCCACGCAGTTCGCATTGGTCGAAACCGGATCGGCGACCGATCGTGGAACCGACGCCAGCGCCGCCTCATGGAAAATGAGGTCGACGCCCGCGCATGCACGCTCGCAGGTGGCGGGGTCTGCAAGGTTGCCCTCGATAAACTCCATGGCCTCCAATCCCCTGAGGTTTTCCCGCTTTCCCGTCACGAAATTGTCGATCCCGCGCACGGAGTTGCCGCGAGCCAATAGTGCCGCTGCGATGGATCGTCCGATGAAACCTGCTACGCCTGTGACCAGATATTTGCCCAAGTCCTGTCCTCCAGGGGACATTCGATCATAGCTCGCTTGGTTTACCAACTGCCTACTGCCCATGCCACTCGGCGTCGGTTTCCGCAACTTCCTGTCTGCGCCCCATTCAGGTTGCACGTTCAGGTTGCACGCAGCACGCCACGCACAGAATGCATCGTACTCACGGGACCCATGCGCAAGCCGATGTTCCCGTTTACCGAATCAGTGCTGGATCGAAACTGGTTCGGCGAAGATTCGTGAGCATGAATATTCCCAGCCGGGACCGATTCACCAGGCGTGACGGTACCGAGTTGCGGTAGTATAGCGAGGGATCGCCGCAGAGGCACATTTTCGAGGGGAGAAATAACAGAAATGAAAAGACTTTTGGTTCTATTGACTTTAACCGCTCTCGCCGTTCCAGCATTTGCACAGGTGCCACAGAAGCTGCTCGACCGCCTGGATTCAGCGCGCGACACCCTGAACGCGATCATGGCGACCCCGGACAGCTCGATTCCGCAGTCCATACTGGCAGACGCCACCTGCGTCGGTGTGGTTCCGGGCCTGGTGAAAGGCGCTTTCATCTTCGGCGCGGAATACGGTCAGGGGGTGGTCACCTGCCGCACGCCGCGGGGCTGGAGCGGTCCCGTGTTCATCCGCATGGCCGGCGGTTCGTGGGGCTTCCAGATCGGGGGCAAGGGAACGGATCTGGTGCTCGTTGCGGTCAATCACAAAGGTTTTCAGGACCTGATCCAGAGCAAGTTCAAGATTGGCGCGGGCGCCTCGGCCGCTGCGGGTCCGGTTGGACGCGATGCCGGCGCTTCGACCAACTGGAAGATGCAGTCTGAGCTGCTCACCTGGTCGCGCAGCAAAGGCCTCTTTGCCGGTGTCGATCTGAACGGCGTCTCCGTTACCCAAAATGAGGCGGATACCCAGCTCCTTTACGGAGCGCCGCATGACTTCGAGCACATCCTGGATGGCGATGTTCCCGTTCCGCCCGCGGCGCGGCCCTTCGTGCGCACCGTTGCGAAGTATTTCCACACTTCGGTTGAAAACACGAAGTAGTAACTCGCTTCGAACGCAGGAAGAACCGCGGCAGCCGACGCTGTCGCGGTTTCCTGTCTTCCTCGCCGCATTTCCCTTTCCGGATCGCCTCCCCGCCGGACCCAGCGCGTCAACCTGCGCACTGCTTTGCCCGTCTGTTCGAAGGTCCCGAGTAGTCGCCCATTTACACTGGCGATTCGCGTCGCCCATGCGAGAATTCCTGGAGTACGCGTTCGTCCGCACGCTGTTGGTCTGCTTCAGCGTGCTGCCGCGCACCCTCGCCCGCGCCCTCGGCGCCGGCGTGGGCGCCGTTGCCTGGTTTGCGGTTCCCAATCTGCGCCGCACTGGCCTTCGCAACCTCGAGCTCGCTTTCCCTCAAATGCCGCTGCCAGAGCGCGAGTGTCTTCTCCGCCGCATGTACCGCTACCTCGGCTGGCAATTAGCTGAGTTCTGTCAGATGTCCCGCTACACCCGCGAAAACACCCGTGGCCTCATCCGCTACGACGGCCTCGAGCACTACCTTGCCGCGCGCGACCGCGGCCAGGGCGTTCTCATCGTCACCGGCCATCTCGGCGCGTGGGAGCTCTCCAGCTTCTGGCACTCCCTCATGGGCTATCCCATGACTATGGTGATCCGCCGCCTCGACAACCCCCGCGTCGACGCTCTCGTCAACGGCATCCGCTGCCTCCATGGCAACCGCGTCGTTCATAAGGACGACTTCGCCCGC